>NZ_JAWDIC010000002.1:0-300000 GCF_032464895.1 Phycicoccus sp. M110.8 | reverse complement strand
GGTCGCACGGCGCAATGTGGCGGCACTCGGCATACCGGGCACGTCGGTCCGCCACGCCACGGTGGCCCGCACGCTGGCGGCGCCGCCGTCCACCCCCTGCACCCTGGTCTTCAGCGACCCGCCGTACGACCTTCCCGAGGAGGCGCTGGCCGGTGACCTCGCCCTCCTCGCCGAGCACGGCTGGCTCGCGCCCGACGCCCTGGTCGTCGTCGAGCGCTCGTCCCGCTCGCCCGAGCCGCGCTGGCCCGCGGACTGGGAGCCCGAGGGGGAGCGGCGTTACGGCGAGACCAAGGTCTGGTTCGCCGGCCCGCGGCACCCCGAGGGCGTCGCCTGACCGTGGCCCCGCCTGACGCACCTCTGGCGCAGGCACGACGAAGGGGCCCCACCGCAGCAGCGGTCGGGCCCCTTCTGTGCGCGAGAGGTGGCGGCTCAGACCGTCGGCGGGGCCGCTCCGTCGGCGGGGGCGATGCTGAACTGCACGCTCCCGGCCTCGTCGACGGTGGCGTCGAGCACCTGGTCGCCGAGGGCGACCGCGGCCGTCTCGTCGAGGAAGACCTTGGCACCGTCGCGCTCGACGACGGCGTCACCGGGCTCGGCGGCCTCGGCGGTGGTGACGGTCAGCGCGCCGGAGTTGGCACCCTCGTGGCTGAAGCGCAGGCCGGCCTCGTCGGTGGGGAGGTTCTGCTCGACGAGGGTCTTGACGATCGTGCTGGCGTTCTCGGTCAGGGTGAGCATGAGCTCTCCTTGCGATGGAGGTCAGGACCTCTCCACCGTGTCGCAGCCCGGCCGAGGGGACAAACCGGGCGTCCGCTGGGTGGGACGCCAGCGGGAGGTCGTCCCCGGCGGGCGGCGAAGACGCAGGTGGGAGAGGGTTGGCCCATGACGCGATATGAGATCCCGCGCCCGATCGAGGGTGACGTGGTGGAGCTGATCCTCGACGACCACCGGCTGTTCGAGAGCCTGCTGCGCGAGCTGCGCGACGCCACCGCCGACCGCGAGGCCGCCCGGGCCGCCCTGTCCGCGGTGCTCATCGCCCACGGCGAGGCCGAGGAGGAGAAGGTCTACACGACCCTGCGCCGCAAGGACGCGATCGACGAGCACGAGGCGGAGCACGGCGAGGAGGAGCACGCCGAGGGCAACGAGGTGCTGCTCGCGCTGCTGGAGTGCAAGGGCACCGACACGCAGAAGTTCGACGACGCGGTCGAGGACCTGGCCACCGCGCTCAACCACCACATCGGCGAGGAGGAGCAGACCATCCTCAACCCCGCCCGCACCGACGTGTCCGAGACCGTGCGCCAGGAGCTCGGCGTCGCCTGGGCCCAGCGCCGCAACGAGCTCCTCGACGAGGACTGCGGCAGCGAGGCCAACGTCCGCCGGATCGTCGAGCGCGCCCACGACGAGGGGCTGCTGCCCGCCGACGACGAGGACGACGAGGACGACTGACCGCCTCGGCGAGGACGACCGAGTGACCCGGCGAGCGCGTGCCGCCGGGTCCGCGACGACGCAGCGGCGGCCGGCCAGACCGGCCGCCGCTGCTAGCGTTCCGGTGTGACCAGCCCCAGCCCGCGCCGGTGCGTCTGCCCCGGCTCGTACGACCCCGTCACCGCCGGCCACCTCGACGTCATCCGTCGTGCGGCTGCGCTGTGGGACGAGGTCGTCGTCGCCGTGCTGCACAACCCCGCCAAGCAGGGGGTCTTCACCCCCGACGAGCGGCGCGAGCTGCTCGCGGACGCGTGCGCCGACCTCCCGGGTGTGCGCGTCGAGGTCTTCGCCGACCGGCTGCTCGTCGACGTCTGCCGTGACGTCGACGCCGCCACCATCGTCAAGGGGCTGCGCGGGGACACCGACTTCGCCTACGAGCTGCCGATGGCGCTGATGAACAAGCACCTCACCGGTGTCGAGACGGTCTTCCTGCCCGGCGACCCGGCGTTCGGCCACGTCTCGAGCTCGCTGGTCAAGGAGGTCGTCCGCTACGGCGGCGACGTCAGCGGCCTGGTGCCCGACCCCGTCCGCGACGCCCTCGTCGACCGGCTGCGCAGGCGCGAGCCCTGACCGCCGCACCCCGACGGGGGCACGGCTTCCGGCCCGACATCGAGGGGCTGCGGGCCGTCGCCGTCCTGCTCGTCCTCGCCTACCACGCGGGCCTGCCGGTCCCGAACGGCTTCCTCGGCGTCGACGTCTTCTTCGTCATCTCCGGCTTCCTGATCACCGGGATCCTCGTCCGCGAGCTCGGCTCGACCGGCACCATCTCGTGGGCCCGGTTCGTCGGCCGACGCATCCGTCGCCTGCTGCCCGCCGCGATCCTGGTGCTCGTGGTCACGGCCGCCGTGGCATACCTCGTCGTCCCCGGGCTGCGGCGCCGCGAGGTCGGCACCGACGTCGCGGGCGCCGCGCTCTACGTCGTCAACTGGGTGCTCGCGCACCGCGCCGTCGACTACCTCGCCGCCGACAGCACGCCCTCGCCCGTGCAGCACTTCTGGTCGCTGGCGGTCGAGGAGCAGTTCTACGTGGTCTGGCCGCTCGCGCTCATCGCCCTCGCGTGGTCGGTGCGCCGGCTGCGCCGCTCACCGCGGGCGCCCTCGCCGGCTGCCGTCGGCGGCCTGCTCGCCGCGATCGCGGTGCCGTCCTTCGCGTATGCCGTGTGGCTCGGGGCAGTGGACCCGTCACGCGCGTACTTCGTGACCACCACCCGCGCCTGGGAGCTCGGGGTCGGTGCCGCCCTCGCGGTCTGGCTGCACGCGCGCGCCGACCGGGACCCGGGCCCGGCCACGCTGCCGGCCCCGGACGCAGAGCCGGGCGCAGACCCGGCCGCGAGCCCAGTCGCCCCCACCGGTGCGCGCACGACGGCCGCCATCGGCTGGGTCGGACTCGTCGCCGTCCTGGGCAGCGCGTTCTGGCTCCCTCCGCACGCGGTCACCCCCGGCCCGTGGACGCTGGTGCCGACGCTGGGCACGGCCGCGGTCCTGTATGCCGGGTGGGCGGGCGTGCCCGCCGGGCCGGTCCGTGTGCTCGGCCTCGCGCCGATGGTCCGGGTCGGCGGCCTGTCGTACTCGATCTACCTGTGGCACTGGCCCGCCGTGGTGCTCGCCGACTGGGCGGCCGACGGGCTCGACCCGCGGGTGCGGGTCGCGGTCGTGGCCGCCTCGCTCCTCCCGGCGTGGGCAGGCCACCGCTTCCTCGAGGCGCCCGTGCACCACAGCAGGGTGCTGGCCACCCGCACGCGTCCCGTCCTGGTCCTGGGCCTGGCGCTCTCGCTGACCGGGGCACTGGCGGCCGTGCCGCTCCTGCGGGTGCAGTCGCCCTTCCGGACCGCCCCGGTGGCCGGACCCGTGCCCGCTCCCGAGTCCCTCGGTGCCGGGGTCCTCGGAGCCGAGCCGACGAGCGACCCCAGCCGGTTCGCCGTCGACGACTGGGGGTGGCTGACCCCCGACCCGCAACTGGCCGGCAAGGACCGGCCGGCGGCCGACGTCGACCACTGCCAGGTCGACCGCCTGGCCCGCGAGCCCGTGCGGTGCGACTTCGGCGACCCGGCAGGCGCCCGCACGGTCGCCCTCGTCGGGGACTCCAAGGCGATGCAGTGGCTGCCGGCCGTGCAGGTGCTCGCCTCGCGCCACGGCTGGCACGTCGTGACCTACGGCAAGTCCTCGTGCGCGTTCGCACGCGGGAACGCCCAGCAGGCGGGGGAGCCGTACGAGGAGTGCGACGCCTGGAACGCCAGGGTGATGCAGCGCCTCCGGGCCGACCCACCCGACCTGCTGCTCACGTCGAGCTACGCCACCACCGCCTGGGACGGCAGGCGCCCCAGCCGCGACGCGCTCGTCGACGGGCTCGCGGCCCGCTGGTCGGAGGTGCGCGACCTCGGCGTCCCGCTCGCCGTCCTCGGCGACAGCCCGCTGTCCCCGGACGACCTCGACGTCTGCACCGCCCGCCACCCGCACCGGCTGAGCCTGTGCTCGTTCGACCGGGCGCCTGCGGTCGAGGGCAGCGGGCTGCCGGTGCAGCGCGCCGCGGCGGCGGCGTCGGGGGTCGAGCTGCTCGACCTCACCGACTGGATCTGCCCGGCGCAGCGCTGTCCCGTGGCCATCGGGCACGTCACCGTCCACCGGGCCGGGGACCACCTCACGGCGACCTACGTGCGCACGATGGCGGGCGTGCTCGGTCGTGCCCTCGAGGCGCATTTGGGCGAGCAGGCAGGGCTCCGGTAACCTCGTGCGTCGGTCTGCGTCTCGTCCGGAGCGTGAGCCGAGCCCTCGACGTCTGCTGGAGCCATGAACCACCTCGACCCGCGCTCGCCCTTGGTCTTCGACACCAAGAGCCTGGGTCGGCGACCCGGTTCGATGGAGCTCGTCCAGCGTACGGCCGAGGCACCTGCCGACCTCGGCACGGACGTCATCGGGGTGCCCCAGGGCGACCCGGTCGAGCTGGACCTGCGGCTCGAGTCCGTCGTGGAGGGCGTGCTGGTCACCGGCTCGGCGACCGCCACCGCGACCGGCGCCTGCGTGCGGTGCCTGGACCCCGTCGCCGTCCCGGTGGACGTGCGGTTCCAGGAGCTGTTCGCCTACGCCGACCGTGCGGCCCACCACCGTGAGGTGGGGGCCGGCGACGACGAGACCGAGGAGTACACGCTCGAGGGAGACCTGTTCGACCTCGAGCCGGTGCTCCGGGACGCAGTGGTGCCCTCGCTGCCGTTCCAGCCGGTGTGCCGGGAGGACTGTCCGGGTCTGTGCTCCGAGTGCGGAGCACGCCTGGCGGACGACCCGGACCACCACCACGAAGTGATCGACCCGAGGTGGTCCGCGCTCCAGGCGCTGTCCGCCGACACCGAAGAGAAGAGGAACTGACGTGGCTGTCCCGAAGCGGAAGATGTCGCGCTCCAACACCCGTTCGCGTCGTGCGAACTGGAAGGCGACGGCGACCACGCTCACCACGTGCCCCCAGTGCAAGTCGCCGGCCCAGCCCCACCAGGCGTGCCCGTCCTGCGGCTACTACAAGGGTCGTCACTACACGCCGGCCGAGCGCACCGAGCACCAGGGCTGAGCTCCCTGACGAACGCGAGGTCCCCACGGTCCGCGGCGGCACCGCCGCGGACCGACGCGACGCAGCGGCCCGTCGACGACTTCGCCACACACCTCGCCGAGGTGTGCGGCGGCCCCGTCGACGAGTCGCTGCTTCTGCGTGCCCTCACGCACCGCTCCTACGCGTACGAGAACGGGGGCCTGCCCAACAACGAGCGGCTCGAGTTCCTCGGTGACTCGGTCCTCGGCCTCGTCGTCACGGACACGCTCTACGCCACGCACCCCGACCTGCCGGAGGGCCAGCTGGCCAAGCTGCGCGCGGCGGTCGTGAACATGCGGGCGCTCGCCGACGTGGCCCGCACCCTCGGCCTCGGCGACCACGTCCTGCTCGGCCGTGGCGAGGAGGCGACCGGCGGTCGCGACAAGGCCTCGATCCTCGCCGACACGATGGAGGCCGTCATCGGCACCGTCTACCTGTCCTCGGGGATGCAGGCCGCGGCCACGCTCGTGCACCACCTGCTCGACCCGCTCATGGCGCAGTCCGCCACGCTCGGCGCCGGCCTGGACTGGAAGACGTCCCTGCAGGAGCTGGCTGCCGCCTCGACGCTCGGGGTGCCCGAGTACCGCGTCGAGGAGGAGGGCCCGGACCACGAGAAGACCTTCCACGCCCGCGCCGTCGTCGGTGACGAGGTGCTCGGCGAGGGCACCGGCCGCTCGAAGAAGGAGGCCGAGCAGAAGGCCGCCGAGCTCGCCTGGCGTGCCCTGTCCGCGCGCGCCGGCCACCTCGGCGACGCTGACACCGGCGGCGCCGCCGCCGGTCGCGAGACCGGCAAGAGGCGTGACACCGGCGACGGTGACGCCACGGCCGAGGACGACGCCGCGGTGGGCTCGCCCACGTAGGCGAGCACCCGGCATACTCCCGCCGTGCCCGAGCTGCCCGAGGTCGAGGTGGTCCGTCGTGGCCTGGCCGACCACGTGGCCGGCCGCACGATCGAGACCGCTGCGTTCCATGGCACCCGCGTCGCGCGCCGGCACCTCGCCGGCCCCGTCGACCTCGGCGAGCGGCTCGCGGGCAACACCGTCGAGTCGGCCCGCCGCCGCGGCAAGTACCTCTGGCTCGTCCTGCGGACGCAGGAGGGGGAGCGGCAGGCGCTGCTCGCCCACCTCGGGATGAGCGGTCAGCTCCTGGTCGAGGACCCCGGCGCGCCCGACGAGAAGCACCTGCACGCGCGCTTCCGCTTCACCGACGGCGGGCCCGAGCTGCGGTTCGTCGACCAGCGGACCTTCGGCGGCATGGCGCTGGCCGAGCTGACCGGCGACCTGGTCCCGGAGACGATCGCGCACATCGCCCCCGACCCCTTCGAGCCCGCCTGGGACCAGGCGGCCGTCGTGCGCCGGATGAAGGCCAAGGACGTGGCGGTCAAGCGCGCCCTGCTCGACCAGACCCTCGTCGCCGGGATCGGCAACATCTACGCCGACGAGGCCCTCTGGCGCGCCCAGGTGCACGGCGAGCGGCTCTGCTCGTCGCTCAGCAAGCCGGTCCTGTCGGGGATCCTCGACCACGCCCGCGACGTCATGGCCGCGGCGCTGCTGCAGGGCGGCACGAGCTTCGACGCGCTGTACGTCAACGTCAACGGCGCCTCGGGCTACTTCGACCGGTCGCTGCACGCGTACGGCCAGGAGGGGCGGCCGTGCGACCGGTGCGGCACCCCCATCCGGCGCGAGGCGTTCATGAACCGCTCGTCCTTCTCCTGCCCGCGCTGCCAGCCGCGGCCCCGTCGCGCGGCCCCCGGCAGGGGTGGTCGGGCAGGTGCCGTAAGGGCCGCGCAGGGTGGCTCGCCGAGGGCCGGCCGGGGCCGGGCGGCTTCCACCTGACAGCCGGTTCCGGCGGAGGTACAACTGGAGTCATGGACGACAACGAGCCGGCGCGGGCGGTCATCTGGGTGCACGGACGGGTCCAGGGCGTCGGCTTCCGGTGGTGGACCCGGGCGCGCGCGCTGGAGCTGGGACTGGTCGGGCACGCCCGCAACGCCGGCGACGGCCGGGTGGAGATCGTCGCGCAGGGGCCGCCGCCCAAGATCCGCGAGCTCGTGACCCTGCTGGAGGAGAAGCCGTCCCAGGCGCTGCGCCCCGGCGACGTCCACACCTGCGTGTGCACCTGGGGCGCCGCGCGCGACGGGGTCGAGGGCTTCGTCGAGAAGTGACCCCGGCGCGGGGGCCCCCGTGGGTCCGGGTGTGGTGGAGGAGTGACGCACGGGCAAAAAGGGCACACCGGACGCCATTGACCCGCACCGGACTGCCTGCCACCCTGAGAGATGGCCCCGGTCGCCCCGTGGGGGGTGGGCCGCTCGGGCCGGGCCGCAGCTCGCGAACCCCCGCCGCCTGCGGAGAAGGAGTCGACCATGGCCAAGGCCCTCGTGGGCTACCGCGTGGCGAACGAGCCACGGCTGGTGCTCGAGACCATCGAGCTGCGTCGCAGGGTCCGCGACCTCGAGCACCTCGTCGAGGCGTTGCAGCGCGACAACGACCGCCTGCGCGACAACGACCGCGTGCGTGAGGGCGACCGCGTCCGTGAGGACGTGAGACAGCCGGACGTCGTGGGCGCTGCCGTGCCTACGATTGCCGGGTGACCTCACCCGTCCCGACCGACCCGGAGACACCCGCCGAGCTGGTGCGGCTGCGCGCCAGCATCGACAACATCGACGCCGCCCTCGTGCACCTGCTCGCCGAGCGCTTCAAGTGCACCCAGCAGGTGGGTGAGTACAAGGCGCGCACCGGTATGCCGCCGGCCGACCCCTCGCGCGAGGAGCGCCAGATCGCGCGGCTGCGCGCCCTGGCCGACGAGGCGGGACTCGACCCGACCTTCGCCGAGAAGTTCCTCAACTTCGTCATCGCCGAGGTGATCCACCACCACGAGGCCATCGCCGCCTCCGACTAACCTGCGTCCCGCCCAGAGGTCCCAGAGGTCTGGGACTTCGGCACCCACGGGGTCTGCCGCTCCGAAGTCCGGGACTTCGGGTCATCCCAGGGCCCGGAGAACCGAGGTCTGGGACTTCGGCGGACGCAACGCGCCGACGCGGCGTCAATTGCGTCACAGCAGGCACAGGCAACGCAGGTCGACGGAAGGTCCACGGCCCTCGTCGTGCCCGCGGGTAGGGTGGCCCCCGATCCGACCCCGTCCGACCACCCGCAGCCTTCCCCGGGAGCCACGCCGCTCGTGTACGTCAAGAGCCTCACCCTCAAGGGCTTCAAGTCCTTCGCCTCGGCGACCTCGATGCGGCTCGAGCCGGGCATCACCTGCATCGTCGGCCCCAACGGCTCCGGCAAGTCCAACGTCGTCGACGCGCTCGCGTGGGTGATGGGGGAGCAGGGAGCCAAGAGCCTGCGCGGCGGCAAGATGGAGGACGTCATCTTCGCCGGGACCGCCGGCCGCGCGCCGCTGGGCCGCGCCGAGGTCGCCCTGACCATCGACAACACCGACGGCGCGCTGCCGATCGACTACACCGAGGTCACCATCAGCCGGACGATGTTCCGCAACGGTGGCTCGGAGTACGCCATCAACGGCACCTCCTGCCGGCTGCTCGACGTCCAGGAGCTGCTGTCCGACAGCGGCATCGGCCGCGAGATGCACGTCATCGTCGGCCAGGGCCAGCTCGACACCGTCCTGCGCGCGACGCCCGAGGAGCGACGCGGCTTCATCGAGGAGGCCGCGGGGGTCCTCAAGCACCGCAAGCGCAAGGAGAAGGCGCTGCGCAAGCTCGAGGCGATGGAGGCCAACCTCACCCGGGTCAGCGACCTCACGGGCGAGATCCGCCGTCAGCTCGGGCCGCTGGGCCGCCAGGCCGAGGCAGCCCGCCGGGCCGCGGTCATCCAGGCCGATGCCCGCGACGCCCGCCTGCGCCTGCTGGCCGACGACCTCGTCCAGCTGACCTCGACGCTCGAGCAGGAGGTCGCCGACGAGACCGCCCTGATCGCCAAGCGCACGGAGGTCGAGGAGGGCCTGGCCGAGCAGCGCAGCCGCCTCGCCACGCTCGAGCAGCAGGCCGCCGACGCCGCCCCCGAGCTGTCCCGCGCCCAGGAGCGCTGGTTCGCCCTGCAGCAGCTGCGCGACAAGCTCACCTCGACCGAGTCGCTCGCCGCCGAGCGTGTGCGCCTGCTCAGCCAGGACACCGCCGACGAGCAGACCACCGGCCGCGACCCCGAGGAGCTGCGCGCGCAGGCCGCCGAGGCCCGCCGCCAGGAGGAGTCGCTGCTCGCCGAGGTGCGCGAGGCCAAGGACGCGCTCCAGTCCGCCGTGTCCGCCCGCGAGGAGCTGGAGCGGGCGTATGCCGCGGAGCAGCAGCGCCTGCAGCGCCTCGCCCGCGCGGCCGCGGACCGCCGCGAGGGGCTGGCCAAGCTCGCCGGCCAGGTCGGCGCGCGCAAGAGCCGCATCGAGGCCGGGGAGGCCGAGATCGGCCGGCTGCGCGGCGTCGTCGAGCAGTCGCAGGAGCGGGCCCGCGCCGCCGAGAAGGAGTTCTCCACCCTCGAGGCCTCGATCGCCGTCGAGGAGGAGGGCGAGGAGGGCCTGGACTCGACCTACGAGACCGCCGCCGCGGCCCTGGAGGAGGTCGAGGCCGAGGTCGAGCGGCTGCGTGAGGCCGAGCGCACCGCCGAGCGCGACCGCACCACCGCCAGCGCACGGCTCGAGGCCCTCGAGCTCAGCCTCTCGCGCAAGGACGGCGCGGCCACGCTGCTCGCCGCCGCCGACTCCCGGCACGGCATCGTCGGCTCCGTGGCCTCCCTGCTCCAGGTGCGCGGTGGCCACGAAGCCGCCGTCGCCGCAGCCCTCGGCTGGGCCGGCGACGCGCTCGCGGTCGAGTCCGTGGACAACGCGGCAGCCGCCCTCCAGACGCTTCGCCAGGACGACGCCGGACGCGCGGCGTTCCTCGTCGGGCAGACCGCCGCCGCCTCCGACCCGTCGAGCTGGCCGGCCCTCGAGGACGGCGCCGTCTGGGCCCGCGAGGTCGTCGACGCGCCTGCCACGGTCCGTCCGGCGGTCGAGCAGCTGCTCGACCGGGTCGCCCTCGTGGCCGACGCGGCCCAGGCCACCGCGCTCGTCTCCCGCGGTCAGGGCGTCACCGCCGTGACCGCCGAGGGCGACGTCTTCGCGCCGGGCTTCGTCCGCGGCGGTTCCTCGAGTGCGCCCAGCCTGATCGAGATCCAGTCGGCCGTCGACGAGACCCGCGACCGCGTGGCCGAGGCGACGCGTCGGGGCGAGCAGGCGCGGTTCGCCCTCACGGCCGCGCAGGAGCGCCACCGGGCCGCGACCGAGGAGGTCGAGGCCGCGCTGGAGGCGCTGCACGAGTCCGACGCCAAGATGGCGGCGGTCGCCGAGCGGCTCGGCCACCTCGGCGCGACCGTCCGGTCCGCCCGCGCGGAGTCCGAGCGCACCGAGCGCGCGATCGCCGACGTGGAGGCGACCCTCGAGGCCGACCGTGCCGAGCTCGCCGCCCTCACCGAGCGGCTCGAGGAGGCCGGCGCCGAGCCCACCGAGGCCGACGACCCCAGCACCGACGAGCGCGACCGCCTCGAGCTCGAGGCGAGCCGGGCTCGCACCGGTGAGACCGAGCTGCGGTTGACGCTGCGCACCAAGGAGGAGCGGGCCCGGGCCCTCAAGGGCCGCGCCGACTCCCTCGAGGGTGCTGCCCGCAACGAGCTCGCCGCCCGCCAGCGGCTGGCAGCCCGGCAGGAGCGGCGCAAGCGCGAGGCCACGGTGGCCGAGGCGGTCCGGGGTGGGGCGGCATACGCGGTCACGCTCGTCACGACTGCCCTCGAGACCGCGGCCGAGCGGCGGACCCGCGCCGAGCAGGAGCGCACCGAGCGCGACTCCGCCCTCGCCGAGGTCCGCCGCGCCGTCGCCGCCCTGCAGGACGAGCTGCGCGATCTCACCGACACCGTCCACCGCGACGAGGTGGCCCGCACCCAGCAGCGGCTGCGGATCGAGGCGATGCAGGCCAAGGCCGTCGAGGAGCTCGGGATCGACCCCGAGGTGCTCATGGAGGACTTCGGCCCGCACCAGATGGTGCCCCACGTGCCCGGCCCCGACGACGACCCGGACGCCCTGCCCGAGCCGGCGCCGTTCGTCCGTGACGTGCAGGAGAAGCGGCTGCGCAAGGCCGAGCGGGCGCTGAACGCCCTCGGGCGGGTCAACCCGCTGGCGCTGGAGGAGTTCGCGGCGCTGGAGGAGCGGCACAAGTTCCTCACCGAGCAGCTCGAGGACCTCAAGAAGTCCAAGCGCGACCTGCTCGACATCGTCCGCGAGGTCGACGAGCGGGTGGAGCGGGTCTTCACCGAGGCGTACCACGACACGGCGGCGCAGTTCGAGCAGGTCTTCGGGCGTCTGTTCCCCGGCGGTGAGGGGCGGCTCACGCTCACCGACCCGTCCAACATGCTCACGACCGGCATCGAGGTCGAGGCGCGACCTCCGGGCAAGAAGATCAAGCGGCTCTCGCTGCTCTCCGGTGGCGAGCGCTCGCTCGTCGCCGTGGCGCTGCTCGTCTCGATCTTCAAGGCCCGGCCCAGCCCCTTCTACATCATGGACGAGGTCGAGGCCGCCCTCGACGACGCCAACCTGGGCCGCCTCATCACCCTGTTCGAGGAGCTGCGCGACTCCAGCCAGCTGATCGTCATCACCCACCAGAAGCGCACCATGGAGGTCGCCGACGCCCTCTACGGTGTGTCGATGCGTGGGGACGGTGTGACCACTGTGGTGTCGCAGCGCATCAGGGACGTGGCTGCCCAGAGCGCCTGACGGGGCGCGCCACGCCGTCCGGGACGGGTGGATTTGAGGTATGCCGTGCGCAGGGGCACTCTTGAGGCATGGTCGCCCTCATCATCGGCATGCTCGTCTGCGTCGCGCTCGCGGTTGCCGTGGTCGCCGTGGTGGCCATCCCCGCGCGACGCGAGGGCCGCGACCTGCTCACGCCCCAGGGCGAGGAGCTGATCTCCGCGGCCAAGGACAAGGCCCGGGAGAAGACCGAGAGCGCCCTGGAGAAGACCGGCGACGCGCTCAGCACCGCCAAGGACAAGGTCACCGACTCGGTCGGGTCCATCGGCAGCAGCGGAACGCCCGAGGACACCGGGCGCCACCGCGCCGGCTGAGGCCCGCGGCAGCGACTCCTCGCTCCGCCGTCCTCCCGGCGCACGGTGACCGGATCGTGCCAGTCGAGGGTGCCCGCGCACAGCCGCTGGCACCCAACTGCCACCTCTGCGGACAAACGCCGCTGGTGAGGGGGCGATCTCGTCCGTGGCCCATGACATTTGTCATGGGCCGTTCGGCTGATGAGCCCTGATGCTTGGGCAGGCCCGAACCGGGGCCACCCATCATCACCCGGAGGAGTTTGGATGACGTCTCTGTCACCCCGAACGCGCAGGGTCCTCGCCGGAGCGGCCGCAGCCGCCGTCGTCGCAGCCGGTACCGCCGGCTACGCCGGCCGGCACGAGCTCAACGAGGCCTGGCTGAAGTACCAGTGGCGCGACCGCCACTACAACGGCGCCGTCATGGAGAAGGCGCTCATGATCGCCGGGGGCAACCCCACCGAGGCCCAGAACGAGTCCAAGGAGGCCGTGACCATCGAGGAGCAGTTCGCGCAGGCGCGGACCGCTCCCGGCATCGTCGCGCCCGGGGCCTACGGCAACGCGTTCGCGCAGCTGTCGTCCATGCCCCGCACCAGCGGCACCTGGCACGAGGTCACCAAGGTGCCCTACAACGAGGACGACCCGCGCTACCGCGACTGGTACTCGAACTCCTCCGGCGGTGCCGGCTACGCCACGGGCCGCGTCACCGGCCTGGCCGCCGACAACGCCAACCATGTGTATGCCGCCGGCGCCGACGGCGGCGTCTGGCGCTCGTCCACAGGTGGCGGCGCCTGGACGCGGATCGCCGACGCGCTGCCCTCCCTGAGCGGTGGCGACCTGCAGCTCGCGACCAGCGACGGCTCGCTGTGGTTCGCCACGGGCGAGGCGAACACCGGCGGCACGTCCTACGTCGGGGCCGGCGTCTACCGGCTGGCCAACCCGGCCACGGGCACCTTCAGCCCGTCCGACCGGGTCGGCGGCAAGGAGCTGGAGTCGACCACGATCGGGCGTGTCCGCTCTGGCGGCTCGACCGTCTTCGCCGCGACCAACCGCGGCATCTGGTACCACGCGGCCGGCACGGCAGCAGGGGACTGGAACTTCGGCTTCGCGCCCAACATGTCGTGGATGCCGGAGATCAAGGACGACGCGGGCAAGGTGCTCGTGCCGGCCGGGTCGAACTGGTCGGGCGACACCTCGTCCGGCGCGACCAACGCCGCGTACAAGAACATCGTCAACGACATCGCGGTCGACCCGAAGAACCCCAAGCACGTCGTCGCGGCCATCGGCTGGCGCTCGGGTGACACCTACAACGGGTTCTACGAGACCAACGACTTCACCCAGGGCCCGTCGAGCTGGCACAAGCTCTCGGTGACCCTCGGCGGCATCACGAACACCAACGACGTGGGCTACACGACGTTCGCCTTCAGCAAGACCGGCGACCGCCTTTACGCGATGGTGCAGCAGCCGAGCAAGATCGCCTCGTCCTCCTCGCTGGCCGGCATCTTCGTCTCCAAGACGGGCTCGCCGAACGGTCCGTGGAACAAGATCGCGGACTCCGCCCAGCTGCACAACAGCGGCTCGGCGCTGGACCGCAAGGGCTACGCCGTCGGCGTGCAGGCCTGGTACAACCAGTTCCTCCAGGTCGACCCCGCGAACTCCAACCACGTCTGGGCCGGGCTCGAGGAGGTCTTCGAGACCAAGGACGCCGGTTCGCACTGGTCGGCTGTCTCCCCGTACTGGAACTTCACGTTCCCGTGCTGGAGCATCAATGACGCGAGCAACACGTGCCCGCTCGCCGGTCACCCTGACCAGCACTCGGTGACCGTCGGGTCGGCCGGCGGCAAGCCCGTCGTCTTCTTCGGCAACGACGGCGGCGTCTACCGGCGTCCGGTCAACGGCGCCGTCAACGCCAACGGCAACGCCACCGACCTGGTCTCCGTCTCCCGCGACGGCACCCTGGGCGCGCTGCAGTACTACTCCTCGTCCGTGGGCAAGGACCCGTCCGGCACGGGCATGGTGGTCTCCGGCGGCCTGCAGGACAACGGCGTGTCCAACCTGCGCAAGGTGGCCCCCGACGGCACCAACGGCGACACGGAGATGGGTTCCAACTTCGGTGGTGACGGTGGTGACGGCGCGGCCGACCCGCGCAACGGCTGCAACCAGCTGCAGGAGTACGTCTACCTGTCGGTCTACGTGACCAACAACTGCGCGCAGAACCCGGGTGCCACGAGCACTGCCACGGCGACGTCGTGGTCGCTCGACCCGGGCGACCCGAACCCGCGCTTCATCGCCCCGATGGGCCTGGACGGGGCCAACCCGGACAACGCCATCTTCGGTGGCGAGTACGTCTGGACGGCCTCGAACGTGTGGAAGGCCCGTGACTCCAGCGTCATGAAGAAGCAGTTCGACCTGGGTGCGGGCCACTCGGCCACGGCGGTCGCCATGGTCAACGGCGCCGCATACGTCTCCTGGTGCGGCCCGTGCAACAACGCCGGCTTCGCCCGCGGCATCGCCACCAACGCCGGCGGCACGTGGCACCAGCTGACGCTGGACTCCTCGTTCCCGAACCGCTTCGTCCAGGGCCTGGCCGTGGACCCGGCCAACGGCAACCACGCGTACGCCGCGATCAACGGCTTCTCGCGCCGGTTCACCGAGGGCCCGGGCGCCGGTGTCGGCCACGTCTACGAGACGACCGACGGCGGTGAGCACTGGACCGACATCAGCGGCAACCTGCCCGACGTGCCGGCCAGCTCGGTCAAGCGGCTGTCCAACGGCGGGCTCGTCCTGGGCACCGACCTGACGACGTTCTACCGGGCTCCCGGTGCGACGTCCTGGCAGGTGCTCGGCACCGGGCTGCCCACCACCGTGGTCATGGACCTCGAGGTGGCACCCGACGGCGACCTGTACGCCGCCACGCACGGCCGGGGCATGTGGAGCATCCCGCTCCCGTGAGCAGTCCCGTCCAGCACTGACCGCACCGCCCCCGGCCGCAGCAGCGACCGGGGGCGGTGCGCGTGCCGGGCGGCCGTCGGACGGGGTCGCCCGTCGATGAGAGGATGGCGCGCGTGATCGATCAGCTCTGGGAATGGATCGCTGTCGCGGTCGTACTGCTCGTCGTCCTCGTCGGGGGTGTCGTCGGCCTCACCCGCGGGCGGGGCGGGCGCAGCAAGGAGGCGCCGCGCGGCACGCAGCCGTCGGGCGACGTGCTGCCGGGCGTCGGGGACGACGCGGAGCCGCCGCGGGACGCGCCGAAGAGGTCCGTGCAGGACGCCGGGTCGGTCGACACCCTCCCGGTGCCCGAGGACACCCTCGTCGAGCCGCCGCCGGCCCCCACGGTCGAGCGCCCGGCCGAGGTCGCCGGCCGCCTGACCCGGCTCAGGGCACGCCTGGCCCGCTCCAACAGTGCGCTCGGCCAGGGCCTGCTCGCCCTGCTGTCCCGCGGCCGCCTCGACGAGGAGGCCTGGGAGGAGGTCGAGGACACCCTCATCGGCTCCGACCTCGGCGTCGAGGCGACCACCGAGCTCGTCGACCGCCTGCGCTCGCGGGTCAAGGTCGAGGGCACCACCGACGAGGCCACCGTGCGCGCCTGGCTGCGCGAGGACCTGCTGCGCCTGGTCGACCCCACCATGGACCGCAGCGTCGCCAGCTCCCGCGTCGCCGAGCGGCCGGCCGTCGTCCTCGTCGTGGGCGTCAACGGCACCGGCAAGACCACGACCGTGGGCAAGCTCGCCCGCGTCCTCGTCGCCGAGGACAAGGACGTCGTCCTCGGTGCTGCCGACACCTTCCGCGCGGCGGCCGCGGACCAGCTCGAGACCTGGGGCAGCCGCGTCGGCGTGCCGACCGTGCGCTCGGACCGTGAGGGCGCCGACCCCGCTGCGGTCGCCTTCGACGCGGTCAGGGCGGGCACCGAGATGGAGGCCGACGTCGTGCTCGTCGACACGGCCGGGCGGCTGCACAACAAGGTCGGGCTCATGGACGAGCTCGGCAAGGTCAAGCGCGTCATCGAGAAGCAGAGCCCCATCGACGAGGTCCTGCTCGTCCTCGACGCCACCACCGGCCAGAACGGGCTGCGCCAGGCCGAGGTGTTCGCTCAGGTCGTCGACGTGACCGGCATCGTCCTGACCAAGCTCGACGGCACGGCCAAGGGCGGCATCGTCGTGTCGGTGCAGCGCAAGCTCGGGGTGCCGGTGAAGCTCGTGGGCCTCGGCGAGGGCCCGGACGACCTCGCTCCGTTCGACCCCGAGGCCTTCGTCGACGCCATCGTCGGCTGACGATGCCCCGGTGCGTGGCCGCCGCTGCGGCGACCACGCTGGCCTGGGGCCCGCTCGTGGCGGGGACCGCGTCTGCCGGTGGGCCGCCGGTGCTCGGCACGGGAGCCGCGTATGCCGCCGGGCCGGCGGTGGCGCGCGACTTCCGCATCGAGGACCCACGCGTGACCGAGTCCTCCGGGCTGGCGCGCAGCGTGCGGCACCCGCACGTGGTCTGGACCGCGAACGACTCCGGCGACAGCGGCCGGATCTTCGCCATCGACACCCGGACCGGGCGAACCGTCGGCGTCCACACCTTCGGCGCCCCCGTGCGGGACGTCGAGGCGCTCGCCGTGACGCCGCAGGGACGCGTGCTGGTGGGCGACATCGGCGACAACAGCGGGACCCGCCGGCACGTGACGGTGTACTGGTTCGACGAGCCCGGCCTCGGGGACACCCGCGGGGGCTGGTCGTCCTGGGACCTCGTCTACCCCGACGGCCCGCACGACGCCGAGGCGCTGGCCGTCGACCCCCGCACTGGCCGCGTCGTCGTGGTCACGAAGTCGGGATTCGGCACGGCATACGCACTGCCGCAGGAGCCGAGCCGGACCCGGGTGAACCGGCTGGTGCGCGTCGGCGCCGGGCCGGCCGTCGCGACCGACGCGGTCTGGCTGGCGGACGGGTCCGCCCTCGCGGTGCGGACCTACACACAGCTGGTGCTCCTCGACCCCCAGACCTGGGCGGTCCGGACATCGGCCCTGCTGCCGCTGCAGCCACAGGGCGAGACCCTCGCGCTGGACCCGGACGGGCCCGGACTGCTCGCCGGCTCGGAGGGACGCAGCTCCCTGGTGCAGCGCGTCGACGTCCCGGTGGGGTCCGGCGCGGCGCCATCGACGGCCCCACCGACGTCTGCACCGTCGTCCGCACCGACGTCCCCGACGGCGACCGCGCCGTCCTCGCGTCGGGCGGACGCGGAGGGGCGTGCGGTCCCGTCGACACCGTCGCGCGGCACGGTGGCGGCAGCGACCGCCGCGCTCGTGGCCGTCCTGCTCGCAGCAGGCGGCGTCGTGGCGGTACGCCGCCGACGACCCTGACCGCGCCCACGACGCTGACCGCGTCGCCGACGCCGCCGTCACCGCCGACCCCGGTGCGGGCCAGCGGGTCAGGGCAGGGGGCGGTCGCCGAGGCCCTGTGGGGGTGCGAACTGGCTCACGACCTCGCGGTGCCACCAGGCACCGGTCCCGCGCCGCTCGGACCAGGTCGTGAAGCGGTAGCGGTAGAGCGTGGCCCGGACGGCGGCCGGTGCCTGGTCGGGGAACGGGTTGTGCCGCAGCAGCCGCAGCGTCGCCCGGTCGCCCTCGAGCAGCCGCTGGAGCAGCCGGGGGAACCACGGCTCGGCATACCTCGGCGAGAGCGCGGCGAACCACAGCAGCCAGTCCAGCCGCAGGTGGTACGGCGCCCACTGCCGGGGCAGCCGGCTGACGGCGCCCGGCTTGCCCTTGAACTCGTACTCCAGCCACGGCGAGCCGGCCAGGGCGGTTGAGCCCTCGACGACGACCTCGTACCGGGTGCGGGTCACGCTCCCGAACGCGCCGTAGGTGTTGACCAGGTGCAGCACGTCGAACGAGGCGTTCATCGCCTGCTCGGAGGAGACGAGGTTGCGCGCCGGCCGCCGGCTGAGGACGGCCACGAGGGCCACGAGCGCGAGGCAGGCGACCACCCACCACACCGGCGTGCCCGTCGCCCCGGGGTCGGGCCGCAGGGGCAGCACGTGCCCCCAGAACGAGTCGGGGACGACCGCGAGGCCCAGGACGATGGCGCTCCAGTTGAGCCAGGCGAAGTTGCCGCTGAGCACCAGCCACAGCTGGGTCACGACCATCACGACGGCGCACCAGCCTGCGACGGGCTGCGGCAGGAACAGCCCGAACGGCAGGACGAGCTGGGTGACGTGGTTCGCCGACACCTCGACCCGGTGCAGCGGCGCGGGCAGGTGGTGGAACCACCACGACAGCGGCCCGGGCATCGGCTGGGTCTCGTGGTGGTAGTACAGGCAGGTCAGGTCCCGCCAGCAGGGGTCGCCGCGCAGCTTGATCAACCCCGCCCCGAACTCGAGCCGGAACAGCACCCACCGCAGGGCGACCAGGACCGGCAGGGGAGGCGCCGTGTCCGCGGTGCCCAGGAAGACGGCGAGGAACCCCATCTCGAGCAGCAGCGACTCCCAGCCGAACCCGTACCAGCGCTGGCCCACGTTGACGATCGAGAGGTACAGCGCCCACAGGACGAGCCACACCACCATCGACAGAGGCAGGGGCAGCCGCTCGGTGACGCCCACGACCGTCAGCGCGGCGAGCCCCACGCCGGTCCACGCGACCCCGGCGAAGAGGCTGTCGGAGTACCGCCAGTGGAACAGGCTGGGGGACCGGCGGAACGGCACCCGCGCGACGAAGGCAGGGACCGGCAGCAGGCCGCGGCTGCCCAGCAGCGCCCGGAACTGCAGGGCCGCGGCGAGGAAGGCCACGAGGTAGAGCCCGCCCAGCCCGCGCTGGAACAGCAGGCGCGAGACCCGGTAGCCCTCGGCGGCGAACCAGTCCATGGCGCGCCGCGCTCAGCCCGCCCTCGAGCGGGGTGACCGCACGGTGTTCCGGTCCGGGACCATCCCTCCATCATGGCCTACCCTGACCGCGTGGCGACCGGGGTGGACGAGCGGGTCGAGGTGCGGGAGCAGGAGCCCGTGCAGCGGCTGGGCGGCGCCGCGAAGGCGTGGCGGACCGCGGTCGTCCTGGTCCTGGCCGCCGGGTTCTGCGCCGGCTCCCTCGTCGGCGACGACGACTGGTGGCCGTTCTCCCCGTGGCGGATGTTCTCGACCTCGCAGGCCCCGTCGGGGTCGGTCTGGTCGACCGGCATCGAGGTGCAGACCGCCGCCGAACCCGGGCAGTGGCGTCCGGCCCCGCTCACCCCGGAGAACACCGGCCTGAACCGGGCCGAGGTCGAGGGCCGCATCCCGCAGATCACGTCCGACCCCGCGCGGCTCGGCACGCTCGCCGCCAGCCACGCGCGACTGCGGCCCGACGCCCCGACCTGGACGGCCCTGCGTGTCGTCCGCCGCCTCATCGTCGTCGTCGACCGCAAGCCCACCGGCGAGGTCCGGACCGAGGTGCTGGCGCAGTGGAGCGCGCGGTGAGCGCCGTGCGCCGGCTGCAGGGCTGGCTGTTCGAGCCGATGCCCGTGGCACGGGTGGCCGTGCTCCGGCTGCTCGTCTTCGCCTTCGTCGTGGTCGACGTCCTGCTCCTGCACACCTCCGGCTGGTACCACGGCTGGGCCGACCCGGTCTGGTACGAGCCCCTGCTGGTCGGGCAGGCGCTCCACCTCCCCGCCGCGACGGTGCTGCTCGTGCAGGTGCTCAAGTGGGGTTGTGTGGCGGCCGCGCTCGCGGCGATGACCGGGAGGGCTCCGCGCCTGCTCGGGTGGACCGTGGCGGTCGCGTGGACCTGGTACCAGTACGTCGCCTTCTCCTACGGCAAGGTCGACCACGACCGGGCCGACTTCGTCGTCGCGCTGGCGCTGCTGCCCACCGTGGGCCTGGCGCACCTGTCGGACCGCCGCCGCTCCGAGGCCGCCGGCTTCGCGCTGCGGGCGGTGCAGCTGGCCGCCGTCGCCACCTACTTCCTCTCCGCGTGGGCCAAGGTCCGGTTCGGCGGCTGGGAGTGGGTCAACTCCGCGACGATGGTGCGGGCCGTCGTGCGCCGCGGGACCCCCATGGCGCAGTGGCTGCTCGAGGTGCCGTGGACGCTGCACTGGTTCCAGTGGGTGCTCTTCACGGCCGAGCTCACCTCGCCGGTGATCTTCCTGCTGTCCGAGCGGTGGCGCCGGCGCGTGGTGGCCGCGTGGTTCGTCTTCCACGCCATGACGTATGCCGCGATCACCATCGCGTTCTGGCCGCACCTGGTGATGATGCTGGCCTTCCTGCCGCTGGAGCGGTATGCCGCCTCGCTGCGGGCCCGGGTCGGCGGCCGCTGGCGCGGGCGGCTGCCCGCACGACTCGTGGGGGAGCGCTCGTGACGGCGCCGGACCGGGACGCGCTGGGGCGCGACGAGGCGGACCACGCGGGCGGGGCAGCGTCGCCACGACACGCCTCGGGCGCGGAGGAGCTTCCCTCCGCGGTGCTCGCGGAGGCGCAGGCGCCCCTGCCCGACAGCGTCACGGCATACCACCGGGCGCTCCTGGAGGCGGCGCAGGCGCACGACGTCATCCGGATGGACCACCTGGTCTTCGGGTGGTCCCAGGCGCGCGGCGTCCTGCGGCCCGAGGGGCCCGAGGAGCTGTCGCAGTGGGCGGTGCTGGACCGCCGGCTCGGGCAGGTGCTGCTGGGCGCCGGCCACCCCGCCGCCGGCCAGGTGCTGGCCGAGTCCATCGAGGCGGCCGCAGCGGCCGGGGACATGCTGGAGGAGATCCGCAGCCGGATGGCGTTCGTGCCCGTGGAGCTCGGGGTGGGTGACGAGCAGGCCCTGCAGCGCGGGCTGGGGTACGTCGAGCAGCTGCTCGCGATGGACGAGCCCGGGCACGCCGCCGGCGGGCTGATGGGGCTGGCGCACGTCGCCCCCGAGGAGATGGCGCCGACCCTGCTGCTGCGGGCGTCCCACTTCTACGAGCAGGACGGGGACGGGGGCTGGGCGGCGGAGGCCGCGACGCTCGCCGTCCGCGCGATGGTGGCCGTCGACGACCCGCGCACCGACGACACGCTCGCCCGGGCGCGAGCCCTCGTCGACGCGCACCCGACCGTGGAGCTGCGGATCTCGCTGGCCGAGCTCGAGGCACTCGTGCTGTGGCGCGGCGGCGACCCGGAGACCGCCACGGTCCTGCTGCAGGAGGCCATCGGCGCCGCCGAGCGCACCGGACGGCCGGTGCCCCCGGACCTGCGGATCCTGCTGTGCGACATCCTGGTCGAGTCCGGCCGGTTCGAGGGCCTGCGGGAGCCGGCCCAGGCCCTGGTGGGATTCGCCCGGATGGTGGAGGACGACGAGCTGGCCTCCATGGGGGAGCGCTACCTGGCGCTCGCACCCGAGGGCGGTTCCTGAGGCCCGAGCACGCGAGGCGCCCGCGCCCGCCCGGGCGAGGCGCCGTGGCCCGTGGTGAGCCGCCGAGCCGCCGTGGGCCGCGGTCGGCCGTCGGCACCCGTGGGTAGGGTCGCCGCATGAGCCTCACCGAGCACCGCACCGCCTTCCTGGAGTCCGTGGCCATCGCCCGCGAGCTCGCCGGCTCGGCAGCCGTCCGCGACGCCTGGGCGCACGAGAGCGCCTGCGCCGGGATGAGCGTGGGAGGGCTGGCGCACCACCTGCTCAACCAGGGCGTGACCGTCGCCCGGGGCCTGTCTGCCGAGCCCAGCGGCGAGGTCATCCCCGTCCTCGAGCACTACCGCCGGGCGCCCTGGGTGGCCGCGTCCCGCGCCGGGCAGGTCGACCCCGAGCAGAACGTGCGCGACGACGAGGCGGCCACCGCCGGCCCCGACGCGGTCCTCGCCACCGTGGCCGGCCACACCGACGGGCTGGCCGAGCTGCTCGCCGCGCCGCGGGACCCGGACACGATCTTCATCCCGTGGCAGGGCTGGTCGCTCACCACCGACGACTTCCTGACGACCCGGATGATGGAGATGCTCGTCCACGCCGACGACCTCGCCGCGAGCGTCGGGGTGCAGACGCCGCAGTTCCCCGAGGGGGCGGTGGTGCCCGTCGTGGGCCTGCTCGCGGCGGTCGCGGCCGACCGGCACGGCGCCACGGCGGTGGTGCGCGCGCTGAGCCGGCCGCAGCGTTCGCAGGGCCCGGTCTCGGCGTTCTGACCAGTCCTTGACCCGCGGCATACCAGCCGCGAAACGTACTTCTTACGCCGGTGACCCTTCGCTAACACAGCCGTAACAAACCCCGGCACGACACGAAACCGCGGGCGGTCACAGTTTCCTGCCATGAGCGCAATTACCTTCGTGGCGGCCGACACGCCGTTCACCGACAGCGGGAACACCGCGTGGGTCCTCGCCGCGGCGGCCCTCGTGCTGTTCATGACTCCCGGCCTCGCCCTCTTCTACGGAGGCATGGTCCGGACCAAGAGCGTCCTCAACATGATGATGATGAGCTTCATCACGATGGGGACGGTCGGCACGGTCTGGGTCCTGTGGGGCTACAGCGAGACGTTCGGGCCGGACCTGGGCGGGGGCCTGCTGGGCAACCCCTTCACCCACTTCGGCCTCAAGGGCGTCCTCGACCAGATCTACGGCTTCGTCCCCGCCGACGCCGCCAAGGGCGTGGCCGCCGCGGGCGGCATCCCGGCCCCGGCGTTCGTCGCCTTCCAGGTGGTGTTCGCGATCATCGCGGTCGCCCTGGTCTCGGGTGCGATCGCCGACCGGGCCAAGTTCACCGCCTGGACCGTCTTCACCGTGGTGTGGGCGACCCTGGTCTACTTCCCGGCCGCCCACTGGGTGTTCGCCTTCAGCGGGTATGCCGCAGAGACCGGCGGCTGGATCGCCAACAAGGCGGACGGCCTGTTGTTCGGCGGCGCCGCCGCGTACGACTTCGCCGGTGGCACCGCGATCCACATCAACGCCGGTGCGGCGGGCCTCGCGCTCGCGATCGTCCTCGGCAAGCGGATCGGCTTCGCCAAGGACCCTATGCGCCCGCACAACCTCACCCTGGTCATGATCGGCGCGGGCATCCTCTGGTTCGGCTGGTTCGGGTTCAACGCGGGCTCGGCGCTCGGTGCCGGCACGCAGGCCGCCGGCGTCTGGGTCAACACCCTCGCCGCCACCTGCACCGCCATGCTGGGCTGGCTGGTCACGGAGAAGTTCCGCGACGGCCACGCGACCTCCCTCGGTGCTGCGTCCGGTGTCGTCGCCGGCCTGGTCGCGATCACCCCGGCCTGCGCCACCGTCTCGCCGGTCGGTGCGCTGGTCGTCGGGCTCGTCGCCGGTGTCGGCTGCGCCCTCGCGGTCGGCCTCAAGTTCAAGCTCGGCTTCGACGACAGCCTCGACGTCGTCGGCGTCCACCTCGTCGGCGGCCTCATCGGCACCCTGCTGATCGGCCTCCTCGCCACCAAGGGCAGCCCGACCGGTGCGGCCGGCCTCGACGTCAACGAGGGCCTGTTCTACGGCGGCGGGTTCTCCCAGCTGTGGGCCCAGTTCCTCGGCGCGGCGACGGTGCTCGTGTTCTCCTTCGTGGTCACCTACGTCATCGGCCTGGCCATCCACAAGACGATGGGCTTCCGGGTCGACGAGGCCGACGAGGTCTCGGGTGTCGACCTCAGCGAGCACGCCGAGTCGGCATACGACATCACCGGGCACTCTGGTGGCAGGTTCGGGAGCGGGACCACCATCGGTTCCCAGCCGGCCACGTCCAAGACCCACGAGGGGGCATCCGCATGAAGCTCGTCACCGCCATCATCAAGCCGCACCAGCTCGACGAGGTGAAGGAGGCCCTGGAGGCCTACGGCATCTCGGGCATGACCGTCAGCGAGGCGTCCGGCTACGGCCGCCAGCGCGGCCACAGCGAGGTCTACCGCGGCGCCGAGTACACCGTGGACTTCGTGCCGAAGGTGCGGGTCGAGGTGCTCGTCGACGACATGGACGCGGGCTCGGTCGCCGACGTGGTCCTCAAGGCCGCCCAGACCGGCCGGATCGGCGACGGCAAGATCTGGATCGTCCCGGTCGACGACGTCATCCGGGTCCGCACCGGCGAGCGGGGCCCCGACGCCCTGTAGCGCCCAGGAGAAGCAGGACCGCCACGAGCAGGGGAGGTGCCCGGAGCCCGAGAGCCCCGGGCGCCTCCCCGTGTCGTGTGCGAACCGGCGGACGACCTAACACGGACGTAACACCAGTGCAGGCAACCGGAAACGTCGGCACGGCACCGTAGGAGCATGAGCGTGGAGCAGATCGACCTGGCGGCCCGCCGCCTCGACCTGGCCGGCGCGCGGGGTTTCGACGCGCTGGGGGCGGGCACGGCCCGGCGCGAGGCGATCGCCACCATGACGCGTGAGTGGCTCGCAACGGTGTGGGCCCAGGCCCTCGACGGGCGCTCCACCGAGGGGATCGCCCTCGCGGCCGTGGGCAGCCTGGCCCGCGGGGACGCGGGTCCCCTCAGCGACCTCGACCTCGTGCTCCTGCACTACGGGCGCTCCCTCAGCGGGGAGGACCTGCGCGGCCTCGCCGACCGCGTCTGGTACCCGGTGTGGGACGCCGGCGTGAAGCTGGACCACTCGGTCCGCACGGTGAACCAGTGCCGCACCGTCGCCTCGGGCGACCTCACCGCGGCCGTCGGACTGCTCGACCTGACCTGCGTCGCGGGCGACCCCGAGGTCGTCGCAGCCGCGCGCTCCACCGTCGCCCACGACTGGCGGGCGAACGCCCGGCGCCGGCTGCCCCAGCTGCTCGACGCGCTGCGGGCCCGGCACGCCCGGCACGGCGACCTCGCGCAGAGCATCGAGCCGGACCTCAAGGAGGCCCACGGCGGCCTGCGCGACATGACCGTCCTCGGTGCCCTGGTCGCGGCGTGGCTGACCGACCGCCCGCACGAGGGGGTGGACGAGGCGCACCGGGTGCTCCTCGACGTGCGCGACGCCGTCCACGTCGTGACCGGCCGGGGCCGGGACCGGCTCGGGCGCGAGGACCACGACGCCGTCGCCGCCCTCCTCGGCCACGCCGACGCCGACGACTTGCTCACGGCCGTCGCCAACGCCGGCCGCACCGTGGCATACGCCCTCGACGGCACCGTGCGGCGGGCGGGGCAGTCCCAGCGCGCGCGCACCCTTCGGGTCGGGCCGCGCCGGCCGCAGCTCAACCCGCTCGGGTTCGGCATGTTCGAGCACGACGGCGAGGTCGTGCTCGGGCCGCGCAGCTCGCTGTCGACCGAGCCGCTGCTGCCCCTGCGTGCTGCCGTCGTCGCCGCCCGCAACAACCTCCCCATCGCACCGACCACCCTGGGCAACCTCGCCGGCCAGGCGCCGACGCTGCCCGAGCCGTGGCCCGAGATCGCCCGGGACCTCTTCGCCGACCTGCTGGCGACCGGCCCGGGCCTCATCGCGGTCTGGGAGGGGCTCGACCAGGCCGGCATCGTCGACCGCTGGATCCCCGAGTGGGCGGCCGTCCGCTCGCGCCCGCAGCGCAACGCCGTCCACCGGCACACCGTCGACCGCCACTTGGTCGAGACGGTGGTCCTCGCGGGCGGCCTGGTCCGGCAGGTGGGTCGCGCCGACCTGCTGCTGCTCGCCGCGCTGCTGCACGACATCGGCAAGCTGCCCGGCGCGCACGACCACTCCGCCACCGGGGCACCGATCGCCCGGGCCGTGGCGACGCGCCTGGGCTACCCGGCATCCGACGTCGAGGTCGTGGAGACCCTCGTGCGTGAGCACCTGACGCTCATCGACCTGGCGACCCGGCGCGACCACCAGGACCCCGGCACGGTGACCGCGGCCCGGGCGGCGGTGGGCGGGTCGCGCGACGTGTTCGACCTGCTCGTCGCGCTCACGGAGGCCGACGCCAGCGCGGCCGGCCCGCAGGCGTGGACCGACTGGCGGGCGACCCTGCTGCGCCAGCTCGCCGAGGCCGCCCGCAGCGGCTGGGAGGAGGGGAGCGTGCCGCCACCGGCGCAGACCGTGACCGTCGACGCGTCCGACCTCGAGGCGGTCGCGGCAGGCGAGCCCCGGGTCGTCGTCCGGCCGCAGGGCGGGTCGTACCGCATCGACGTGTTCGACCGCGACCGGCTGGGGCTGTTCGCCGACACCGCCGGGCTGCTCGCGGCGCACGGGCTGGTCGTCCGGACCGCGATCCTGCGCACCGTCGACGGCGTCGCGGCGAACGAGTGGCACGTCGAGAGCCCCAGCGGCGAGGCGCCGCAGGCCGAGCGCATCGCGCGCGGCCTCGAACGGCTGGCCACCGGTGACCGCGCGCCCCTCGGGTTGCTCGAGCGTCGCCGCCAGTTCGCGGCGCGACCCAGTGGGGAGTCGGGGACCGGCTCGCCAGGGCAGGCGCGCGCCCTGGTGGTGCCGCACGCCTCCGAGGACGCCACCGTGATCGAGGTGCGCGCCCAGGACCGGCCGGGGCTGCTGCACGACCTCGGGATCGGGTTCGCCAAGGCCGGCCTGTCCGTGCGCTCGGCCCACATCGCCACGTATGCCGGCCAGACCCTGGACACCTTCTACGTCACCGAGTTCGGTGGTCGCCTGCTCGCGCCCGCCACCGTGGCGCGGACCGTGGCCATGATCATCGACACCTGCGACGGCACCGCCCCCGCCTGACCCGGCACACCCGCATCCCGGCACACGCGCATCCCCGGCACACCGGCATACCCGGCCCGTCCGCGTCCGAGCTGTTCAGGAGTCTTTGAGCGATCGCGGCGGTCCTGGCCGCCGCGATCGCTCAAAGACCCGGTTGGTCTGCCGGTTCCCGCGGCTCGATTAGTCTGGGGCGCGTGTTCACCAGCCTGTCCGACCGCCTGACCGCCACCTTCAAGAACCTCCGGGGCAAGGGGCGGCTGTCCGAGTCCGACGTCAACAGCACGATCCGCGACATCCGCCTCGCGCTGCTCGACGCCGACGTCTCGCTGCCGGTCGTCAAGAAGTTCACGCACGCCGTCCGTGAGCGCGCCCTCGGCGCCGAGGTCTCCGCCGCGCTCAACCCGGGGCAGCAGGTCGTCAAGATCGTCAACGAGGAGCTCGTCGAGATCCTCGGCGGCCAGACCCGCACGATCCGGTTCGCCAAGAACCCGCCCACCGTGATCATGCTCGCGGGCCTGCAGGGTGCCGGCAAGACCACGCTCGCCGGCAAGTTGGCGTACTGGCTCAAGGACCAGGGCCACACCCCGATGCTCGTCGCCGCGGACCTCCAGCGGCCCAACGCCGTGACCCAGCTCGAGGTCGTCGGCCAGCGGGCCGGCGTCCCGGTCTACGCGCCCGAGCGCGGCAACGTCGGCGGCCACGACGCCGTCGGCCCGACCGGCGAGGGCACCCGCAGCTTCGGCGACCCGGTCGCCGTCTCCCGTGCCGGCATCGAGCAGGCGAAGCGCGCCCAGCACGACGTCGTCATCGTCGACACCGCCGGCCGCCTCGCCGTCGACGCCGACCTCATGCAGCAGGCCGCGGACATCCGCGCCGCGATCTCGCCCGACGAGGTCCTCTTCGTCATCGACGCGATGATCGGCCAGGCGGCCGTCGAGACCGCCTTGGCGTTCCAGGACGGCGTCGACTTCACCGGTGTCGTGCTCTCCAAGCTCGACGGCGACGCCCGCGGTGGTGCGGCCCTGTCGGTGGCCAGCGTCACCGGGCGGCCGATCATGTTCGCCTCCACCGGTGAGCAGGTGAAGGACTTCGAGGTCTTCCACCCCGACCGCATGGCCTCGCGCATCCTCGACATGGGCGACGTGCTGACCCTCATCGAGCAGGCGGAGCGGGCGTTCGACCGCAGCCAGGCCGAGGAGATGCAGCGCAAGTTCCTCGCCGAGGAGGACTTCACCTTCGACGACTTCCTCAACCAGATGGCCGCGCTGAAGAAGATGGGCGGCCTGAAGTCGATGCTCGGCATGATGCCGGGCATGGGCCAGATGAAAGCCCAGCTCGACAACCTCGACCCCAAGGAGTTCGACCGGGTCGAGGCCATGGTCCGTTCGATGACGCCGTTCGAGCGCACCCACTCCAAGCAGATCAACGGCTCGCGCCGCGCCCGCATCGCCAAGGGCTCCGGCGTCGAGGTCTCCGAGGTCAACGCGCTGCTCGAGCGGTTCACCGAGGCGCAGAAGATGATGAAGCAGCTCGCCCGTGGCGGCGGCATCCCCGGTATGCCGGGCATGGGCGGCGGCCCCGGCAAGCGCGGCAAGCAGCAGCCGCAGCGCAAGAAGTCCAAGTCCGGCAACCCCGCCAAGCGGGCCGCCGAGGAACGCGCGGCGGCCGAGCGGGCCAACGCCCCGAAGACGGCCCCGACCGGCGCCTCGTTCGGCGGCGGCCAGGGCGCCGGCAACGGTGCCCCCGACCTCGACCCCGCGAACCTGCCCGCAGGCTTCGAGAAGTTCCTCGGCCGGTGAGCGGCGCGGCCGCGCCGCTGCACACCCTGTCGGTCGGCACCGCCGGCCCGCGGGTCGCGTTCCTGCACGGCCTGTTCGGGCAGGGGCGCAACTGGCAGCAGATCGCCAAGGCCCTGTCCGGCCCGGACGGCACCGCCGCCCGGTGCACCCTCGTCGACCTGCCCGACCACGGCCGTTCGCCGTGGTCGCGCGAGTTCTCCCTCGAGGCGTATGCCGCCGCTGTCGCCGAGACCCTGCGTGCCACCGCACCGGGGGAGCGGTGGGTGGTCGTGGGCCACTCCCTCGGGGGCAAGACCGCGATGGCGCTCGCCCTGCACCACCCCGACCTCGTCGAGCGGCTCGTCGTCGTCGACATCGCGCCGAAGTCCTACGGCTCGCTGGAGCGGTTCGAGGGCTACATCCGCGAGATGCAGTCGCTGCCGCTCGCCGAGCTGACCAGCCGGGCCGACGCGGAGGCGCGGTTCAGCGAGCCCGACCCGGGCGTCAAGGCGTTCCTGCTGCAGAACCTGCGGCGGCACGGCGACTCCTGGCGCTGGCAGGCCAACCTCGACCTGGTGGCCGCGGACGCCGACACCGGCACGCGCTCACGCATCGCGGGCTGGCCGCTCGCACCCGGTGACGTCCCGGCATACGAAGGGCCGGTCCTGTGGATCGCGGGCGCGGAGTCGGGGTACGTGAAGCCGGAGGACTCCGAGGCGATGCGCGCACTGTTCCCTCGGGTGCGGCAGCTGACGGTCAAGGGGGCCTCCCACTGGGTCCACACCGACGCGCCCGAGGTCGTCACCGAGGCCCTGCGCCGGTTCGTCGCGCCCGTGGCGGAGGGCGCTCGCTAGGGTCGGCGCATGAGCGCACCGGTGCTGCACCTGCAGGGAGAGATCCTCGTCGGGCCGCAGGAGGTGCGACCGGAGGCCTGGGTGGTCGGGGGACGCCTGACGTTCGACCGGCCGGGTGCCGCAGGTGCCGATGTCGAGACGGTGCGCGGCTGGGTGCTGCCCGGCCTCGTCGACGCCCACTGCCACGTGGGGCTCGACGCCCACGGTGCGGTGGACGACGAGACCTCCGAGGCGCAGGCGATCGCGGACCGCGACGCCGGGACCCTGCTCATCCGCGACGCCGGCTCACCGGCCGACACTCGCTGGATCGACGACCGTCCCGACCTGCCCAAGGTCATCCGCGCCGGACGTCACATCGCCCGCACCCGCCGGTACATCCGCAACTACGCCTGGGAGGTCGAGCCCGACGAGCTGGTCGACCGCGTCCGGCTCGAGGCCAAGGCCGGCGACGGCTGGGTCAAGCTCGTGGGGGACTGGATCGACCGTGACGCCGGCGACCTGACCCCGTGCTGGCCGGTGGACGTGCTCACCGACGCCATCGCCGCCGCCCACGACGAGGGTGCCCGCGTCACGGCGCACTGCTTCGGCGAGGCGTCCCTGTACGACTTCGCCGCGGCCGGGACCGACTGCATCGAGCACGCCACGGGCCTGGAGGACGAGACGATCGCGCAGTTCGCCGCCCAGGGCATCGCGATCGTGCCGACCCTCGTCAACATCGCGACCTTCCCCCAGATCGCCGAGCCCGCGCGGGAGAAGTTCCCCGACTACCACCGCCGGATGCTCGCCCTGCACGAGCGGCGGTACGCCACGGTCGGTGCCGCGCGCGACGCCGGCATCCCGGTCTACGTGGGCACCGACGCCGGCGGCTCCCTGCGCCACGGCCTGGTCGCGCAGGAGGCTGCCGAGCTCACGCGGGCCGGCTTCAGCCCGGAGGAGGCGCTGTGGGCCGTGTCGTGGGGCGCCCGCGAGTGGCTCGGGCGCCCCGGGCTCGAGGAGGGCGCCGACGCCGACCTCGTCGTCTACGCCGCCGACCCCCGGGTCGAGATCGGCGCGCTCGCGGCCCCCGAGCACATCGTCCTGCGCGGCGTCACCGTCTGACCGTTCGCGGAGCGGCCGTCCGCGGCGTCCGCCGTCCGCGGCCACCGCGGCCACCGCGGCCACCGCGGCCACCGCGGCCACCGCGGCCACCGCGGCGTCCGCGATCAGGCGGGGTCGGCTGCCAGCGCGCGCTCGGTGTCCGCGGCGCGGTGCGCCGTGAGGTCGCGCTCGGCGCGGTGCTGCCGGACCGACCACGCGACGGCGGCCGCCCACACGCCATAGACCACGGCATACGCCAGCCAGCGGGTGCCGGCCGAGGCGTCCACCCAGTCGGACCGCAGCAGGGTCCGCGAGTTCGTGATGACGATGATGCCGCCGACCGCGGAGCCGAGGACGCGCGGCGGGATGTGCCGCACCAGCCAGGCGGCGATCGGGGCCGCGACGAGACCGCCGGCGAGCAGGGCCAGGACCCAGCCGAGGTTGATGCCCTGGGACCCGAGGGCCAGCAGGAAGCCCAGGCTCGCCGCCACGGAGACGAGGAACTCGCTGGTGTCGATGGAGCCGATCACCTTGCGCGGCTCGAGCCGGCCGCTCGCGAGGATCGCCGGCGTGCCGACCGGCCCCCAGCCGCCGCCGCCAGTGGCGTCGACGAAGCCGGCGAACAGGCCGAGCGGGGCCAGGAAGCGCTTGCGCAGCGGGTGCCCGAGCCGGTCGGTCCGCAGCCCGCGCACGGTGAACCGCACGAGCACGTACAGGCCGAGGGCGAGCAGAACCAGCGACATCACCGGGGCGGCGACCGAGGTGTCGAGGCTGGACAGGAAGGTCGCGCCGGCGAACGCGCCGACCGCGCCCGGGATGCCGATCTTCGCCACGACGCCCCAGTTGACGTTGCCGAACTTCCAGTGCGAGGCGCCCGACGCCAGCGTCGTGCCGATCTCGGCGAGGTGGACGGTGGCAGAGGCGGCGGCGGGGTTCGTGCCGATGGCGAGCAGGAGCGTCGTCGAGGTGACCCCGTAGGCCATGCCGAGGCTGCCGTCGACGAGCTGGGCGCCGAGGCCGACGAGGGCGAGGAGGACGAGCTTGCGCATGCGGTGGGGTCCTGTCGGGGAGAGGTGAAATCCGGTCTTCCGAGTAGGAGTTTCAATGCGCTTTCGCTTATGGGTCAAGTAACGACGTGTTATGTCTTGCATGCTGGTATGCCGGGTGCGCGCGCCCCGGCGGTGCGGCCGGTGGTCGGTGCGGCCGTCACGGTGCGCCACAATGGCGCCCGTGGACATCTCGGCGCGCACGGAGTACGCAGTGCGCGCGATGCTCATCCTCGCCGAGGCCGCGACGACCGCGGCCGGCCCCGTGAGCGTCGAGACGCTGGCCTACCGGCAGACGCTCCCGCGCAAGTTCCTCGAGGCCATCGTGGCCGACCTGCGGGCGGCAGGCCTGGTCCGCAGCACCCGCGGTGCCCGCGGCGGCTACTCGCTGACCCGCGAGCCGCGTGACATCTGCCTGGGTGACGTGTTCCGCGCCGTCGACGGCCCGCTCGCGGAGGTGCGCGGGCTGCGGCCGCACGAGACGGCGTACGACGGCGTCGCCGAGCACCTGCCCACGGTGTGGGTCGCGGTCCGCGCGAGCCTGCGCACGGTCCTCGACGAGACCTCGCTCGCCGACGTGCTGTCCGGCGAGCTGCCCGAGCACGTGCGGGCCCTGGCCGCCGACCCGGACGCGTGGGTGAGCCGATGACCACCTCGACGCACGACCGGTCGGCCCCGCCCGGGGACGAAGAGGCCGTCGGCTCGACCGCGGGCCGGATCGACCCCGACGACCTCGCGACCGCCCTGCGGGTCCTGGCCCAGCTGCCGACGCTCGACGCCGACGACCCGGACATCCAGACGGTCAAGCGCGCCACGGGGCGCATGTACAAGCAGATCCGCAAGGCCCGTCGCCGCGAGGCCAGGCAGCCACAGGTCGACCACGACGAGGCGCTGCTCGCGCGCACCGCGACGGGTTCGCCGATGCGCATCGACGACGAGACCAAGGGGATCCTGCTCACCGTCCCGCCCGTCGGCACCACGGTCGGCGAGCTGATGAAGCCGCGCGGCTGCTACATCTGCAAGGCCGACTACACGACGGTCGACGCGTTCTACCACTGGCTCTGCCCGCCCTGTGCCGCCATGAGCCACGCCAAGCGCAACCAGCGGGCCGACCTCACCGGCAAGCGCGCGCTGCTCACCGGCGGCCGGGCCAAGATCGGCATGTACATCGCGCTCATGCTGCTGCGCGACGGCGCCCACCTCACCATCACCACCCGCTTCCCCAGGGACGCGGCGAGACGCTTCGCGGCGCAGGAGGACTCAGCCGACTGGATCGACCGGCTCAAGGTCGTCGGCATCGACCTGCGCGACCCCACCCAGGTCGTCGCGCTCGCGGACGAGGTCGCCTCCGACGGGCCGCTCGACATCCTCGTCAACAACGCCGCCCAGACCGTGCGCCGCAGCCCCGGCTCGTACTCCCACCTCGTCGAGAACGAGGAGGTGCCCCTGCCGCGCGGCACCCGGCTGCCCGAGATTGTGACGTTCGACCGGGTCAGCGAGGCGCACCCGGCCAACCTCGTCCGGACCCTGGGCCACCACCAGGTCGCCCACCACGAGGGGGAGTCCACCGAGCACGCCGCGCAGGAGCTCGCCGCCCGCTCCGCAGCCCAGATGACGTCGATGGCGCTCACCGCCGGGCACGCGAGCCTCGACGCCCACCTCGCCGGCACGGCCGTCGACGCCGGCGGCCTGCTGCCCGACACCCAGCGCACCAACTCGTGGACGCACACCGTCGACGAGGTCGACCCGCTCGAGCTGCTCGAGGTGCAGCTGTGCAACGCGACGGCGCCCTTCATCCTCGTGTCACGGCTGCGGCCGGCGATGCGCGCCGCGGTCCAGGCCGGGGCGCGCCGGGCCTACGTGGTCAACGTGTCCGCGATGGAGGGCCAGTTCTCCCGCCGCTACAAGGGGGCGGGCCACCCGCACACCAACATGGCCAAGGCCGCCCTCAACATGCTCACCCGCACCAGCGCCGGGGAGATGTTCGAGAAGGACCGCATCCTCATGACCGCCGTCGACACCGGCTGGATCACCGACGAGCGGCCGCACCACGAGAAGCTGCGGATCGCCGCCGAGGGCTGGCACGCGCCCCTCGACCTGGTCGACGGCGCCGCCCGCGTCTACGACCCCATCGTGCGCGGTGAGGCCGGCGAGGACCTCTACGGCTGCTTCGTCAAGGACTACGAGCCCAGCCCCTGGTGAGCGAGACAGCGGTGGACCGGCTGGGGGAGTGGGTGCGCGAGGCCTACGCGCTCGGCGCCGGGCCGCTGCACCGCGAACCGGTGGCTCGCGGCGCCCGCGGCCTGGTGTCGCGGCTCGCGGTCGGCGACGCGGCACACGCCCTCAAGCAGCCGGACGAGGCGGTCGACGAGGACGACGTACGCGCCGAGGCCGCCCTCCTCGACCACCTCGCGGCGCGGGGCGTCGAGGTGCCGGTGCACCTGCGGGCCACGACCGGTGCGTATGCCGTGCGGCTGCCCACCGCGCTCGGCGGGGGCACCGTCCGGGTCGCCCGGTGGGTCGAGGGCGTGCGGGCCACGTCGGCGCCGTCCGAGCCCGCCGCCGTGGGGGCGCTGCTCGCCGCGCTGCACCGCGCGGCGCCGCCTGCGTCCTCGCCACCGGGCAGGTGGTGGACGACGGCGCCCGACGTGGGGGTGTTCGCAGAGCTCGCCTCCCGCGCGTCGGACCGCCCGTGGGGGCCGGTGCTCGCGTCCCGCCTCGAGGACCTGGAGGTTCTCGCGGCGCTGGTCGCGCGGGCCGGCACGAGCGCAGGCCCGTGGCTGGTGGGCCACCGCGACCTGCACCCCGACAACGTCCTGGTGGCACCAGACGGGTCGCTGCGCGCCCTCGACTGGGAGGACGCCGGCCCGGTCGACCCCGGCCGGGAGCTCGCCAAGGTGCTCGTGCAGTGGCACGTCGACGGCGACCTGGTGGACGAGGCGGCGGTGCGGACGACGGTCGCGGCATACCGCAGCGCAGGTGGGCCGGGGCAGGTCAGGGGCCACGATGAGCTCGCGCTCGTCCTGTGCACCGAGCTGAACTTCGTCGAGCGGCAGGCACGGGCGGCCCTCGACCCTCGCACGGGCGACGAGGGGCTCGCGCTCGCGGAGGCCGACGTCGACCTCTCGCTGCGGTCCTACCTCCCTCGGCCACGGACGCTGTCGCGGGTGGTGGAGCTCGCCTCAGGCTGACCTCTGCGCCCGGGCGCCCCGGTCTCCCAGGCCCGCGTGGTCCGGAGCACCCCCTCCCGTCTGGCAGAATGGGCGGCTGTACCCGTGCGGTTCGGGCCCTCTACCCCGACCGCGCGCCTACCCCGAGCCTCGGCCCCCCGCGTGTTCCCCACCCGGTCTCGCCGTGCTCACAACGAGAAAGTGAGAGGTCCACACTCGTGGCCGTCAAGATTCGTCTCAAGCGGATGGGCAAGATCCGCGCCCCGTTCTACCGCGTCGTCGTCATGGACTCGCGCACCAAGCGCGACGGTCGTGCGATCGAGGAGATCGGCAAGTACCACCCGACCGAGGAGCCCTCGGTCATCGAGATCGACATGGAGCGGGCCGACTACTGGCTGAGCCAGGGCGCCCAGCCCACCGAGGCCGTCGCCGCCCTGCTCAAGCTCTCCAAGGAGGGCAACGTCAAGACCAAGCCGGCCAAGCCCTCCAAGAAGGAGCTGTACGAGGCCGCCATCGCCGCTGCGGGCAAGACCTCGGACGACGCGTCCGGGGCCACCACCCCGAAGAAGCGCGCCGCCAAGAAGGCCGACGAGCCGCAGGCTGACGAGGCCAAGGCTGACGAGGCCGCCCCGGCTGCCGACACCGACTCCGGTGCCGCTGCCGCGGACAGCACCGACGCCGACGCGGACAAGGCCTGACCGTGCTGGAGGAGGCGCTCGAGCACCTCGTCAAGGGGATCGTCGACCACAAGGACGACGTCGTCGTCCGGCGCAAGGAGCTGCGTCGTGGCGAGATCCTCGAGGTGCGCGTGCACCCCGACGACCTCGGTCGCGTCATCGGCCGGTCCGGCCGCACCGCCAGCGCGCTGCGCACCGTCGTGGGCGCCCTTGCGGGTGGCCGCGGCGTCCGGGTCGACATCGTCGACACCGACCGCGTGCGCTGACCGGTCGCACCACCACGGCGAGGGCCGTCGGGAGCTCGCTCCCGGCGGCCCTCGCCGCGTCCCCGGCCCCTGCGCCCTGAGAGGATCCCGACATGCCCGTCCCGTCCGACGCCCTGCTCGTCGCCCGCATCGGCAAGCCCCACGGCCTGCGCGGTGAGTCCACCGTGCAGGTGCACACCGACGACCCCGAGCGCCGGTTCGTGCCGGGCACGACGTTCCTCACCGAGGCCGCACCCGGCTCCGGCGTGCCCCGCCAGCTCACGTTGCGCAGCTCCCGCCTCCACCGCGACATCTGGCTGCTCGGGTTCGAGGAGATCCCGGACCGCACGGGTGCCGAGGGCCTGCGTGGCACCCGGCTGTTCCTCGCGGCGCAGGACCTCATCGACGAGCAGGAGCCCGAGGACGAGGAGGACGCCTGGTACGAGGAGGACCTGGTCGGGCTCGAGGCGGTCGGCACCGACGGCGCCCCGATCGGGCGGGTGAGCGGGCTCGAGACCGGCCCGGCGCAGGACCTGCTGGTCATCGAGCTCGCCGGTGGCGGGGAGGCGCTCGTGCCCTTCGTCGAGGCGATCGTGCCCGAGGTCGACGTCGAGGGCGGCCGGCTCGTGCTCGACCCGCCGCCGGGCCTGCTCGAGCTCAACGGCTGAGCGGCGCGACGGCATGCGCATCGACGTCGTCTCGATCTTCCCCGAGTACCTCGCCCCGCTCGACCTGTCGCTGATCGGCAGGGCGCGGCGCGACGGGCTGCTCGACGTGCGCGTGCACGACCTGCGCGAGTTCGCGCACGACCGGCACCGCACCGTCGACGACACCCCGTACGGCGGTGGCGCCGGCATGGTCATGAAGCCCCAGCCGTGGGCCGAGGCCCTGGACGCCGTGGTGCGGTCGGGCGCCGACCGGCCCGACGGCGCCCGCCCCCGGCTCCTCGTCCCCGGACCCGGCGGGACGCCGTTCACCCAGGCGATGGCGCGGGAGCTGGCGCAGGAGCCGTGGCTCGCCTTCGCCTGCGGCCGGTACGAGGGCATCGACGAGCGCGTGTACGAGCACGCGGCGCAGGACCTCGGGCTGCGGGTCGACGTCGTCTCCCTCGGCGACTACGTCCTCAACGGGGGAGAGGTGGCGGTCATGGCCGTCACCGAGGCCGTGGCGCGGCTGCTGCCGGGGGTGATCGGCAACGCCGAGTCCCTGGTCGAGGAGTCGCACGAGGACGGACTGCTGGAGTACCCCGTCTACACCAAGCCGGCGTCCTGGGAGTCCGCCCCGGGCACCACCCGTGACGTCCCGGCGGTGCTGCTCTCAGGCGACCACCGGGCTATCGCGCAGTGGCGCCACCAGCAGCGGCTCGAGCGCACGGCCGCCCGCCGGCCCGACCTGCTCCACGCCTCGCAGCCCGCCGGCGCTCTCGCCGAGCTCGACCTTGCTGTCGCGACCCCGGCGGACGCCCCCGAGCTCATGGTCCTGACCCGGGCCTGCTGGGTCGGCGAGATCGCGCGGTACGGCATGTTCGGGGCCGGGGAGGAGTCGGTGGAGCAGGTCGCCGACGACCTCGGCCACTGGCGCACGTGGGTCTTCCGCTCGGGCGGTCGCCTGGTGGCCTCGGTCCGTGGCCGGCTCGACCCGCAGGACCCCACCACCTGGCAGATCGGCCGACTCATGGTGGCGCCGGACCTGCAGCACCGCGGCCTGGGCCGCGAGCTGCTCGCCTTCGCCGAGGCGCAGGCGCCGGCCGGCGCGACGGCATACTGGCTCAACACGGGGGCGGGCAGCGACCGCAACCTGCGCATCTACCGCAAGGCGGGCTACCGGGTGCGGCCCGGTGAGGGCTCCTTCCCGGGGACGGTCGACCTCACCAAGCGCCGCCGCTGACCCCGCCTGCGGGGGTGCGCCGCGCTGACCCGCACGGTCGATCCTGCGTGTGCCCGGGTGCGCCCGCAGGCTCGTGCGCGGCAGCGTCCGGTCAGGACGCCCCGTCGGCCAGCAGCTCGGTGAGCGTGTGGTGGGCGAGCCGCGACATCGGCGGGTTGGTCTCTCGGTAGTACCAGAGGCAGCCCACCGCCTGCGCCAGGGCCCAGCCCATGCCGCGGCGCCAGCGCTCGTCGCCGACCGCGAGCGCCTCGCGGAACGCCCGCCGCGCCTCGCCGGTCAGCAGGTTCCACGCCGGCTGCAGGTCCAGCGCCGGGTCGGCCGGACCCACGCCGCCGACGTCGATGAGGGCGCCGAGGCGGCCGTCCCGGACCAGCAGGTTGCCGGGCATGAGGTCACCGTGCGTCCAGGCGTCGGCGTCGCTGCGTGGCGTGCTGCGCAGGTCGGACCACAGGCGCCGCAGCGCCTCGGTGTCGACCAGTCCGCGGCTGTGCTCGAGCGACCGGGCGACGTACGCGTCGTGGTCCGACAGGGCGCCACCGCGTCCCGAGCCGGTGAAGACCCGGCCGTCGGTGTCCGTCGCCCAGAGGACGGCCACGACGGCGGCGAGGTCGCGCGCGAGCTCAACCGAGCCGCCGACGTCGACGGCGGTGGCGACGGTCCCCGGCAGCCATCGGTAGACCGCCCAGGGGAGGGGGTAGGCCGTCGACGGCTCGCCCAGGGCGACCGGCTCGGGGGTGTCGACCGGAAGGCGCCCGACGAGCCAGCGGGCCGCCTGCGCCTCCGCCTCGAGCCACGCGCGCTTGGCGGCCGGGTCACCCGCCTGGAGGGGGAGCCGCACGACGAGGTCGTCGCCGAGGCGCAGGAGGCGGTTGACGGTGCCGTCGGAGGGCACGGGGCGCAGCGGCAGGGCCGACCACTGCGGGAACTGCTCCTCGAGGAGCGTGCGGACGGTGCCCTCGTCGGCGGGGACCTCGTCGTCGTGCATCGGCACCTCAGTCCACCAGCCGTTCGACCAGCACGGGTGGCAGGAGGCGGCGGCCGGCGATGAGGCGCTCGCCCACGCCCACGGTCACCGTCTGCGCCGCCATGATCCCGAAGAGCACGAGCACCTGCGCCGTCGCCGCCTGCACCGGTGAGCCGCCACCGAGCATGACGCCGATGAAGGCGCCCGGCAGCGTCACCACGCCGGTCGTCTTGACCTGGTCGAGCCCGGGGAGCAGGGCCTCGGGAGCGCGTCGGTGGACGATCTCCTCGATGGCCTGCGCGGGCAGCAGCCCCAGGCTCAGGCACGCCTCGTACTGCTGGTGCTCCTCCTCCAGGGCCGCGAACGCCCGGCGCCCGAGGAGCGTGTGCGCCGTCATCGCGTTGCCGACGACGATCCCGCCGACGGGGATGACCGCGATGCCCTGGGGCGGGATCGTGCCGGTGGCGAGGACCACCGCGAGCACGGGCAGCACACCGGCGGCCATGGCGGCCGCCGCCCACGGCCACGCCTGCGGCGCGCCGACCCGGCGCGTCGTGGTCAGGACGCCGATCGCGAACATGACGACGAGCAGCAGCACCGACAGGGCGAGGCTGCGCACGACCGCCGCGATGACGAGGGCCGCCACCGCGAGCTGCGCCACCGCCCGCAGCGCGGCCACGACGACGGGGCGCTCGAGCTGGTAGCTGCTGACCCGGTGGGCGGCGAGGGTCACCGCGAGCAGGAGCACGAGGGCGAGCGCGACGGGCCACCCGGGGTTGATGGTCACCGGGTCACCGTATGCCGGGTGCGCCGACGGCCTCGGGCAGGCGCGAGGAGGTCGCTCGCTTGATCACGGGATTAGATCTCTGTATCGTTCTACTTGAACGATTTAGTAGAACGATGCAGAGACCAGGAGGCGGAGTGCGATGGGACGGGTGACCCTGAGGACGGTGGCGCAGGAGGCGGGCGTGTCCGTCTCGACCGTCTCCAACGCGTACAACAAGCCCGACCAGCTCTCCGCCGAGGTGCGCACCCGCGTCCTGGACACCGCGAAGCGGCTGGGCTACGCCGGGCCGGACCCGGCCGCCCGCAGCCTGCGCTCGCAGCGGGCCGGCGCGATCGGGCTGCTGCTCACCGAGCGGCTGTCCTACGCCTTCTCCGACCCGTACTCGGTCGGCATGCTCGCCGGCCTGGCGGAGGTCGCCGAGGAGCACCGCACGGGGCTCCTGCTCATCCCGCTGCCGTCGCTGGCCGACCCGCAGGACGAGGAGGAGGCCCGCCTGGCCGCCGACACCATGCGCCAGGCCGTCGTCGACGGGGTCGTCGCCTACTGCGTCGACGAGGACCACCCCGCCCGGACCGTGGCGATCGAGCGCGGGCTGCCGATGGTGTCGACGATCGACATCGGGCCGGGGGACGAGCGCCACGGGTTCGTCCTCATCGACGAGTACGGCGCGGCGTACGCCGTCGGACGCCACCTGGCCGACCTGGGGCACCGCCGCGTCGGCATCATCGTCGACAGCCGGCACCACACCGAGCGTCCCGAGGTCGTGCGGCCCGAGGACGAGGGCGACCTGTACGTCGACAGCCGCCCGCGGCTGCGTGGCATCCGTGACGCCCTCGGCGACGACGCCGTCGTCACGGCCGTCTACGCGGGCCACAACTCCCACGACGCCGGGGTGCGGTCGGCCGCGTTCCTGCTCGACCGGCGCGAGCGCCCGACCGCCATCGCGGCGGTGAGCGACGTCATGGCCTTCGGCGCCATCGAGGCCGCCACCCAGCGTGGGCTGGTCATCGGGCGGGACCTGTCGGTCACCGGCTTCGACGACGTGCCCGCCGCGGCCCAGGTGGGCCTCACCACCGTCCGCCAGCCCATCGCCGAGAAGGGCCGCCTGCTCGGGCGGATGCTCCTCGACCCCACGTTCAGCGAGCGCCGCCTGGTGCTCGACACCGAGCTCGTGGTGCGGTCCAGCACCGGACCCGCCACTCCCTGACCCCCACCTCCCGGAAGGAGACCCCTCATGAGCGACTACCTCGCCCTCACCACCATCCGCCTCAACGGGTCCGAGGCGACCTCGGCCCTGCCGGGCGCACCCGTCGTCGACGACGGCTGGCACCCGGCCCCCGTGGCCGCCGCCCGGCCCGTCCGCCGGTCGGTCGCCGCGACCCTGCGGGCGGCCGCGTCGGTCGAGCGCCGCTGGGCGGACCGCCTCGACCCCGTCTGCGGCTGACCCGCCGAGCCGCCGGCGCCCGCTGAGGGAACCGCGTCGTGGCGCCGGCGCACGGGCCGGGTCCTCGCCGATTTCTGGCGGGGGCCCGGCCCGTGGCAGAATGGCTCCTCGCGTCCGCGGAACCCACGGCCCCTGCCACAGGGGGAGTGCCGACCACTCGGCACGTGGCCGTTCCCGCACGCCGGACGCACTCCGTACACCACGCACCACCGACCACCCTGGGCGACCTGTGGCGCCGAGAAGAAAGCGAATCCGCCATGCAGCGTTTCGACGAGCTCGACAAGGCCTCCCTCCGCGAGGACGTCCCCGCCTTCCGCGCCGGTGACACCGTCAAGGTGCACGTGAAGGTCGTCGAGGGCACCCGCTCCCGCATCCAGGTGTTCCAGGGTGTCGTCATCCGTCGCCACGGCGGCGGCGTGGGCGAGACCTTCACCGTCCGCAAGGTGTCCTTCGGCGTCGGCGTCGAGCGCACCTTCCCGCTGCACACCCCGATCATCGACAAGATCGAGGTCGTGACCCGCGGTGACGTCCGTCGCGCCAAGCTGTACTACCTGCGCGACCTGCGCGGCAAGGCCGCCAAGATCAAGGAGAAGCGCGAGACCACGCCCGCCAAGTAAGGCGCTGCGATCTCCCACTCCCTCCCCGCCTCGTGTCCGCCCTCCGTGGGCACAGAGTCGGGGGTTAGGCTCCGGTTGCGATGAACCCGGAACCGGAACCACTCCAGCAGGACCCGGCCGCCGCGTCAGCCCCGTCTGACGCGGCGGCGTCGTCCGGCCGCGCCGCCCGTGGCCCCTCCTGGCTGCTGCTCGTCGGCATCGCCCTGGTCGTGATGGTGCTGGTGCGAGGGTTCCTCGTCCAGTCCTTCTTCGTGCCGTCGGGGTCGATGGAGCCCACCATCGAGCCCGGTGACCGGATCCTGGTCAACAAGCTCGTCGGCGGCAGCTCCCTGCAGCGCGGCGACGTCGTCGTCTTCGACGGCACGAGCACCTTCGCGGCCGCCGACCGGACCCCGCACCAGGACGACGGCCTCATCGGTCGCACCCTCGCCTCCGCCGCCCGGCTCGTCGGTGTCGACGTGGGCGAGCAGGACTTCGTCAAGCGGGTCGTGGGCCTGCCCGGCGACAGGGTCGTCTGCTGCGACGACAACGGGCGGCTCACGGTCAACGGCGTCGCCGTGACGGAGCCGTACCTCTACCCCGGCGACAAGCCCAGTGAGCTCACCTTCGACGTCACCGTGCCCCGGGGGCGGCTGTGGGTCATGGGCGACCACCGTGGCGACAGCGCGGACTCCCGGGCCCACCTCGGCGACCCCGGCGGTGGCACCGTGAGCACGGACGACGTCATCGGCCGTGCGGTGGCGACCTACTGGCCGCTGTCGCGACTGGGTACCTTCCCGGCGCCCTCCTCGCTGGCACGGGTTCCCCGCGGGAGCACCCGGTGAGCGCCGGGGACGGCGCGCGGAACGACGGACGGGACGCGGGGCGCGACGAGGGACGCCACGGTGGCCGCAGCGAGGGCGACGGCTGGCTGGGCTGGGAGCGCGGCACCGGGCCGACGGACGCGGACCCGAGTACCCAGGACCAGGCCGACGAGACGACCGGGCCGTGGCTGCGGCACGACCTGCGCACCGACCGGCCCGACCAGGCCGGCAGCGGGCGTGACGGGTCCTCGCCGTGGCTGGCGCCCGAGCTCACCGTCCCGGACGACGCTGCCGCTCGCGACGCGGCGCCCGACACCGCCGTGCCGCCCGCGATGGCCGGCGGCCAGCCGTCCGAACCGGGTCACCTCGGCCGGTCCGTGCCTGCGGCAGGCCAGTCCGCGCGGCGGTGGACGCCACCGCCGGCGACCGAGGTGCTGCCCGCTGCCCACACCCAGCCGGTCCGGGTCGCCGACACCGACCCGGCCGCCGGGACCCCGGCGCACGACGACGCCGAGGCGTCCACGGCCCCTTCGCGGCGACACCGCCGGCACGGGGACGACGAGGACGCCGACGCGCCCGCCGGAGGCCTCGCCGTGCTGGGGGCGGCGGTCAAGGAGTTCGCCATCGTCGTGGGGATGGCGCTCGTCCTGTCCTTCGTGGTCAAGACCTGGCTGCTGCAGGCGTTCTACATCCCCTCGGGCTCGATGGAGAACACCCTGCAGGTCAACGACCGCGTCATCGTCAGCAAGCTGACGCCGGGACCGTTCGACCTGCGCCGGGGCGACATCATCGTGTTCGGCGACCCGGGCAACTGGGTCGAGGCGCCGGTCGAGCAGCAGCACGGCAAGGTCGTGACCCTCGTCAGGGACACCATGATGTTCATCGGCCTGCTGCCCGACGACGCCGAGAACCACCTCATCAAGCGGGTCATCGGCCTGCCCGGGGACCACGTGGTCTGCTGCGACGCGGGCGGCCGCCTGACGATCAACGGCCAGCCGGTCAAGGAGCCGTACCTCAAGCCGGGCGTGGCACCGAGCGACCAGAACTTCGACATCACCGTCCCGCGGGGGCGTGTCTGGGTCATGGGCGACAACCGCTCCGGCTCGTCGGACTCGCGGTTCCACGACGCCCCCTCCGACGACGGCAGCCTCGGCTCGGTCGACGAGCGGCTGATCGTGGGCCGGGCGGTGGCACTCGTCTGGCCGCTGGACCACATGACCTGGCTGTCCAACCCCTCCTCGACCTTCCGCAAGGTGCCGTCCCCGACGACCGACTCCAGCGGCTCCGGCGACCCGGGTTCGGGCGGCACCGGGGGCACGGACACCGAGGCCCCCACCACCGGAGGCGGGACGGTGGACGGCGGGGCGGGTGGCTGACGTGGCCACCACACGCCGGCCGGCGACCCGCAAGGCCGCCACCAGCCGCAAGCCCAGCCTGCGCGTCGAGCGCCAGCTCCAGCGGGACGGCCACCGCGTGCTGGCCGGGATGGACGAGGTCGGCCGCGGCGCCCTCGCCGGGCCGGTGACGGTGGGCGTGGTGCTCATCGACGAGACGTCCCGCAGCGCCCCCACCGGCGTCAAGGACTCCAAGCTGCTCACGCCCGCCGCCCGGGTCGCGATGGTCCCGAAGATCCGGCGCTGGGCCCTCGACTTCGCGGTCGGCCACGCCTCACCCGCCGAGATCGACGAGATCGGGATCATCGCCGCGCTGCGGCTCGCCGGGATGCGCGCCCTCGCGGCCGTCGGCACCGTGCCGGACCTCGTCATCCTCGACGGCAACCACGACTGGCTCACCGCGCCCGACGAGGTGGGGCTGTTCGCCTTCGCCGACGAGTCGGGACCGGTCACCCCGCCGGTGACCACGATGATCAAGGCCGACCTCAAGTGCTCCTCCGTGGCCGCCGCCTCCGTGCTGGCCAAGGTGGAGCGCGACGCCCTGATGGTGGCCGCCGCCCCCGAGCACCCGGCATACGGGTGGGAGGAGAACAAGGGGTATGCCGCGCCGGAGCACCTCGCGGCGCTCGAGGCGTACGGCGCCACCGACCTGCACCGGCGGTCGTGGCGACTGCCCGGGGTGGCGGGCGAGAATGAGGGTGCGGCCCCGGCTGGACTGCCGGTGGACGACGACGAGACGGGTGCGGGGACGGCCGCAGGGGCGACCCCCGAGACGAGCGCGGAGATGATCGCGAGATGAGTGCCGAGGACCTCGAGAAGTACGAGTCCGAGATGGAGCTGCAGCTCTACCGCGAGTACCGGGACGTCGTGGGGCTGTTCAGCCACGTCGTGGAGACCGAGCGCCGGTTCTACCTGTGCAACTCCGTCGACGTGAAGGTCCGTTCCGACGGGGGTGAGGTCTACTTCGACGTCACCATGCAGGACGCCTGGGTGTGGGACATCTACCGTCCGGCCCGGTTCGCCAAGCAGGTGCGGGTCGTGACGTTCAAGGACGTCAACGTCGAGGAGCTCGCCAAGTCCGACCTCGAACTCCCCAAGGGCGAGGGCTTCTAGCTCCTCCGCGGCTCGTCCGCGGCCCTTCGTCCACAGGCCGGCGACACCGTCGGCGTCGTCCACAGGGCGTTCAGGTCGGGCTGTCGGCGCGTCCTCCGCCGGCAGGACGCTGGCGGCATGACGGACGGAGCGGATGACCCGCGACGAGCGCTCGGCAGGTACGGCGAGCAGCTGGCGGCGCGATACCTGGGGGAGCACGGCCTGACCGTGCTCGACCGCAACTGGCGGTGCGCGCACGGTGAGATCGACCTCGTGGCGCGGGACGGCGACTGCCTCGTGTTCTGCGAGGTCAAGACCCGACGGTCCCAGCGTTTCGGCGCACCGGTGGAGGCGGTGGACCGCCGCAAGGCCGCGCGCTTGCGGCGACTCGCGGCGGCTTGGCTGCAGGCTCACGACGAGCACGCCGACCGGGTGCGCATCGACGTCATCGGGATCCTGCGCCCGGCGACCGGACCCGCGCGGGTGCGCCACCTGCAGGGGGTGGGGTCGTGACGTTCGGGTCCACCCGCTCGGTGACGCTGGAGGGCCTGACCGGTGCCGTGGTCGAGGTGGAGGCGCACCTGTCCGGCGGCCTGCCGGCGTTCCTGCTGAGCGGGCTGCCCGACACCGCGTGCTCGCAGGCGCCGAGCCGGGTCAAGGCGGCCGCGGCGAGCATCGGGCGGTCGCTGCAGCAGGACCGCATCACCGTCAACCTGTCCCCGGCGTCCATCCCCAAGAACGGCAGCGGGTTCGACCTGCCCATCGCGGTCAGTGTCGCGGCGGCGCTGGACCTGGTCCCCGCCGAGGTGGTGCGGCCCGTGGTCCACCTGGGCGAGCTCGGCCTCGACGGGTCCGTGCGGACCGTCCGGGGCGTGCTGCCGGCGGTGCTGGCCGCCGCGCGGGCGGGCTGCACCGACGTCGTCGTGCCGGTCGCGAACGCCGCCGAGGCCGCCCTGGTGCCCGACGTGCGCGTCCACGCGGTACGACACCTCGCCGACCTCATCGCCGCGTATGCCGCGTGCTCGCCGGGCGACCCGCTCCGGGTGGGTGTGGCGGTCCCGGCCGCGCAGGAGGCGGGCGGCCCCGTGGCCCCGCCGGACCTCGCCGACGTCGTCGGGCAGGAGGAACCGCGGCGCGCCCTCGAGCTGGCGGCGGCCGGCGGTCACCACCTGTTCCTGCTGGGACCTCCCGGGTCGGGCAAGACGATGCTCGCCGAGCGGCTCGTCACGATCATGCCGAGGCTGACGCGCGAGCAGTCGATCGACGTCCTGGCCGTGCGCTCGCTGCTGGGCGTGACGGCGGCCGAGCTGGACCTGGCCGGGGTGCCGCCGTTCGTCGCGCCGCACCACAGCGCCACGCAGGCGGCCGTGATCGGCGGCGGCAGCGGCGTGGTGCGCCCCGGCGCGATCAGCCAGGCCCACCACGGTGTGCTCTTCCTCGACGAGGCGCCCGAGTTCAAGGTCGGCGCGCTGCAGGCGCTGCGCCAGCCGCTGGAGTCCGGTCACGTCGTCGTGGCCAGGGCCCGGTCCGCCGTCCGGTTCCCGGCGCGCTTCCAGCTCGTGATGGCGGCCAACCCCTGCCCCTGCGGGCTCGGCTTCGGCAAGGGCGTCGGCTGCTCCTGCTCCCCGAAGGCCAAGCGCGGCTACCTCGCCCGGCTGTCGGGGCCGCTCCTCGACCGTGTCGACCTGCAGGTCGAGGTGCCGGCCGTCACCCGGTCCTCGATGGTGACCGGCGGGGGAGAGCCGAGCGCCGCCGTGGCCGAACGTGTGGCCCGGGCGCGGGCGGCGCAGGCGGAGAGGTGGGCGGCGACACCGTGGCGGCTCAACAGCCACGTCCCCGGTGCACGGCTGCGCCGGACGCCGTGGCGGCTCCCGAGCTCGGCGACCGTCGACATCGACCGCGCCCTGGACCGTGGCGCCCTCACCCTGCGCGGGTACGACCGGGTGCTCCGCGTCGGCTGGACGATGGCCGACCTGGCCGGCCGTTCCCGGCCGGGGCGCGACGACCTCGGACAGGCGCTGACGTTCCGCAGCCAGGGCGCGGTGGCCGCATGAGTGCGCAGCGCCCCACGCAGGCCGGGGCGTCGAGGTCCGGTTCCTCGCCCGCCGAGGTGCGCCGGGACCTCGAGCGCGTCCTGCGACAGGTCGACGACGAGCGCACGGCCCGGGTCGCGTGGGCGCGCCTGTCCGAGCCGGAGGACCCGGTGGTCGCCCAGCTCGTGGCGGGCGGCGGTGCCCTCGGCGCCTTGCACGGCCTCGACCCGGAGGGCGAGCTGGCCCGCCGGCTCCACCCGCGGCTGGCCGAGCTCGACCTGTCCAGCGAGCCGAGGATCCTCGAGGCGCTCTCAGCGCGGGTCGTCGTGCCGGGGGACGACGAGTGGCCGACGGGGGTCGAGGACCTCCGGCCGCCCCTGTGCCTGTGGGTGCGCGGGCCGGCCGACCTTCCGGCCGTGGGCGAGCGCAGTGTCGCCCTGGTGGGGGCCCGCGCCGCGACCGGCTACGGGTTGCACATGGCCCGCGAGCTCGGGGCGGGCCTGGCCGAGCGCGGCTTCGCCGTGGTGTCCGGCGCGGCGTACGGCATCGATGCGGCGGCCCACGAGGGTGCGCTCGTCGCGCGAGGGGTCACGGTCGCGGTGCTCGCGGGTGGCATCGACCGCGCCTACCCGGCCGGTCACGCCGGCCTGCTCGACCGCATCGCCCGTGACGGCGCTGTGGTGAGCGAGGTGCCGCCGGGGAGCGCGCCCACGCGCTGGCGCTTCCTGAGCCGCAACCGGCTCATCGCGACACTCGCGCGCGGCACGGTGGTCGTGGAGGCAGGGCTGCGGTCGGGGTCGGGCAACACCGCCCGGCACGCGCGGGAGGCGCGCCGGGTCGTCGGCGCCGTGCCGGGACCCGTGACCTCTGCGGCGTCGGCCGGCTGCCACGTGCTGATCCGCGACGGTGCCGAGCTGGTGACCGACGTCGGCGAGGTGGTCGAGCTCGCGGGCCGGGTCGGTGAGCTGGCCCCGGTGAAGCGCGGTGCGGTCGACCCCGCCGACCTGCTCGACCCGGTGCACCGGCGGGCACTCGAGGCGCTGCCGCACCGTGGCGCCCTCGGGGTCGACGCGCTCGCGGCGCGGGCCGGGCTCAGTGCCGCGCAGGCGCTCGCGGCGCTCGGCGTGCTGGAGCTCGAGGGGCTGTGCCAGCGACAGCGCGGTGGGTGGCGGAAGGCACCGACGACCGCGCCCGAGTAGGCGCTGCCCCGCGGTGCGGCGGCTTGTCCCGGGACGACGGTCCTGCGACGGTGGGCCGGTGGACGGGCACAGCGCCGAGGCGGTGACGGCGTACGAGCGGCACCTGCGCAGCGAGCGGGGCCGGTCCGAGCACACGATCCGCGCCTACCTGGGCGACCTTCGCCACCTCGTGCAGTTCCTTGAGGAGGAACGCGGTGTCAGCTCCCTGGACGAGATCCGGCTGACGGATCTGCGGTCCTGGCTGGCTCGCCAGGCGCAGTCCGGGGCGGCGCGCTCGACGGTGGCGAGGCGGGCGGCGTCGGCCAGGGGTTTCCTGGGGTGGGCGACCCGTACCGGTCGGATCCCGGCGGACCCGTCCCTGCGGCTGGCCTCGCCCTCCCGCAGCTCGCGCCTCCCGGAGGTCCTGAAGCCGTCCCAGGCCACGGCCCTGCTCGACGTCGCCGCCGTGGCGAGCGACGACGAGGACCCCATGCACCTGCGCAACCGGGCGGCCCTCGAGCTCTTGTACGCGAGCGGGATCCGCGTGGGGGAGCTCGCAGCCCTGGACATCGACGACGTCGACCTCGCCGCGGGAGTGGCGCGGGTCATGGGCAAGGGCGGCAAGGAGCGCACCGTGCCGTTCGGCGCCCCCGCGCGGGAGGCCGTCGAGGCGTGGCTGGTCCGCGGACGGCCGCAGGTGGTGACCCCCGCCAGCGGTCCCGCTCTGCTCCTGGGCCGGCGTGGTCGCCGGGCCGACCCGAGGCAGGTGCGCGAGGCGCTGCACGAGCTGCTGCGCCACGTCCCGGACGCCCCGGACCTCGGACCGCACGGACTGCGGCACAGCGCGGCCACCCACCTGCTCGAGGGTGGTGCGGACCTGCGCCTCGTCCAGGAGCTGCTCGGCCACGCCTCGCTCGCCACGACGCAGATCTACACGCACGTCTCGGTCGACCGGTTGAAGCAGTCCTACCGCCAGGCCCACCCGCGCGCCTGAGGCGACACGTGGCACGCTCGGAGCACAATGGCGCCGGGCCGCGCGATGGAGGGCGTCGCGCGCCGGGACGCAGGGAGGGGTGACGCGGCGTGGGTGACCAGTCGCAGCAGCCCCCCGTCCGGCGTCGCAGGCGTGGCCCGAGTCGGCGCGTCAGGCTGCGCCGCACGCTCGCCGGCGCCCTGGTCCTCGCCCTGCTCACGGTGGTGACGGTGCGTCTCGTGGGTCGAGGCGAGGCGGAGGTCCCCACGGCGGCGCCGTCCTCATCGGCCAGCAGCCCCACGACGCGCGGCACCACGCCTGCGCCCACCGTGGCCCCCGGCAACGACGACGGCGAGCCCAGCACCCAGGCCACGTCCAGCGGACCGGCAGGGGTTCCCCAGAACGGCACCGGGAAGATCCGCGTGGTCGCAGTGCCTGCCGTGGCCAACGACGTCGCTGGCCGCACGGTGCGGTACACCGTCGAGATCGAGGGTGGCCTGGACGTCGAGGAGGCCGACGTCGCCCGCACCGTCCAGTCCGTGCTGCTCGACCCCCGTGGCTGGCAGAAGGTCGACGGCATCCGCTTCGTCAACGTCACCCCCGCACAGGCTGCTGCCGGCGCCCGCGTCGACATCCGGGTCACGCTCGCCAGCCCGGGCCTCACCGACAAGCTCTGCGCCCCCATGCGCACGCTCTCGCAGGTCTCCTGCTGGAACGGCCAGCGCTCTGTCCTGAACTTCCGGCGCTGGGCACTCGGCGACGACAGCTACGGCAGCGACGTCGCCCGCTACCGGGTGTACCAGGTGAACCACGAGGTCGGTCACGGGTTGGGCCACCAGCACCGCAGCTGCCCGGCCCGGGGCGAGCGCGCGCCCGTCATGGTCCAGCAGACGCTCTCGCTCGGCGGCTGCAAGCCCTGGCCCTACCCGACGGGCGCCTGAGCCGGCTTGCAGCAGGCACGGCAGCGAGGCAACCCGCCAGCCCGGTGTGCGTCCGTCAGGGCCCGGCGCGCCAGAGCGGCAGCAGCCTGACCCGGACGGGCCCGAGCAGCGTCATCGGGTCGAGGTACTCGCGTCCCCGCAGCGCGCCGAGGTGGAGGCACGCGGTGGGGGAGCAGTGCGAACCGGCGACCACGAGCGTCCCGAGGACCTGTCCGGCGCGGACCGCGTCTCCCGGTCGGACTGCGGCGTCCACCGGTTCGTAGGTCGACCTCAGGCCGCCGGGATGGGTCACCGTCACGGTCGGCCGGCCGGCGATGACGCCGACATGGGTGACCGTTCCGGCCGCGACGGCATGGACCGGCTGTCCTCTCGCCGCTGCCAGGTCCACACCACGGTGTCCGGCGCCCCACGTCGACCGGGGCGCGAGGTAGGGACGAGCGACCGGAGGTCGTGGGGTCAACGGCCACTGCCACCGGCCACGCGGAGCCGCGGCGGCACGCGGACCTCCGACGGCTCCAGTGGAGGTGGACGATTCCACCGGGGCGGGCCCAGCGGCGGGCGCCACCGCACCGGGTGCGACAACGGAACCCTGCACTCCTGCGACCGGAGACGGTGCAGACGTGGACCGGGCGCCGGTCACGGCCGCCCCGGCCACGAGGGCCGAGGCCACGACCGGGACGATGCTGCTCGCGAGGTTCATCCGGCCAGCGTGGTGGGTGGGGACCGGCAGTCCCACGACCGCCGCCCGAGGCTGTGGACGGCGTCGCCGCAGGGACGACCCTGTGGACGGCGTCGCCGCAGGGACGACCCTGTGGACGCAACCGGACCGGTCAGCCGGCCGAGGTCCTCAGGGTGCCCAGGCGGCCCACCGCCTCCTGCAGCACCTCGTCGCGCTTGCAGAACGCGAAGCGCACCAAGGTCCGCGCGGCGTCGACGTCGTCGTGGAACACCGACACCGGCACGCCCACGACACCCGCCCGGCCCGGCAGCTCGCGGCAGAACTCCAGGGCGTCCACCGCCCCCAGCGGCGCCGCGTCGGCCACGACGAAGTACGTCCCCGCCGGCACCGAGACCTCCAACCCGGCCCCGCGCAGCCCGGCCACGAGCAGGTCCCGCTTGGCCTGCAGCGACGAGGCCAGCCCGGCATACACGTCGTCGCCGAGGCCCAGCGCCACGGCGACGGCCGGCTGGAACGGTCCCGAGCCGACGAACGTGAGGAACTGCTTCACGGCCCGCACCGCAGCCACCGCCTCGGCCGGCCCGCTGACCCAGCCCACCTTCCAGCCGGTCGCCGAGAACGTCTTGCCGGCCGAGGAGATGGTCAGCGTCCGGTCCCACATGCCCGGCAGCGTCGCGACCGGCACGTGCTCGACCCCGTCGAACACGAGGTGCTCGTACACCTCGTCGGTGACGACCCACGCGTCGTGCTCGCGCGCGAGGGCACAGACGAGCTCGAGCTCCTCGCGGCTGAACACCTTGCCGGTCGGGTTGTGCGGCGTGTTGAGCAGCACCAGCCGGGTCCGCGAGGAGAAGGCCGCGCGCAGCGACGCCTCGTCGACGGCGAAGTCGGGAAAGCGCAGCACCGACGTCCGCCGCACCGCGCCCGCGAGGGCGATCGACGCGGCATACGAGTCGTAGTAGGGCTCGAACGTCACGACCTCGTCGCCCGGTTCGCACAGGGCGAGGATCGTCGCGGCGATCGCCTCGGTCGCGCCGACGGTGACGAGCACCTCGCGGCGCGGGTCGAGGTCCATGCCGTAGAAGCGTTTCTGGTGTGCCGCAACGGCTTCCAGCAGCTCGGGCACGCCGGGGCCGGGCGGGTACTGGTTGCGGCCGGCGTCGATCGCGGCCTTGGCGGCGTCGAGCATCGCGCGCGGACCGTCGGTGTCGGGGAAGCCCTGGCCGAGGTTCACCGCACCGCGCTCCGTCGCCAGCGCGGTCATCTCCGCGAAGATGGTCGAGCCGAACCCCTGCATGCGCGCGACCAGCGGACTACCCATCTGCGCAGGCTAGCCGTCACCCCTGCGGGCGCGCCGGTTCCCGTCACGCCGGAGGCCTGCCGGTTCCCGCCACGCCGGAGGCCCGCGGGTTCCCGCCGCGCCGGTCTCGTCACCCCGGACGTCTGGCGGTTCCCGCCACGGCGCCGCCGTGCCAGCATGAGGTGTGCGCGAGGTGGCGATCGCGCCGGTGCCGCTGGACCGGCTCGGCGCGTTGCTCGACCCCCAGCGGGCACAACGGCTTGCGGGGGCGGCCGAGCGCGCCCGGTCGCTGTTCGCCGGCCACACGCTCTGGAACGTCAACGCCACGGCGACCGGTGGCGGCGTCGCGGAGATGCTGCTCGCCCTGCTCGCCTACAGCCGCGGGGCCGGGGTCGATGCGCGGTGGCTCGTCCTCGACGGTGACCCGGACTTCTTCGCCATCACCAAGCGGCTGCACAACGTCCTGCACGGCAGCCCCGGCGACGGCGGACCCCTCGGGCCGGCCGAGGCCGCCCACTACCGCGACGCGTTGGCGCCCAACGCCGAGAGCCTGCGCGCCCTCGTGCAGCCGGGCGACTTCGTCCTGCTCCACGACCCCCAGACCGCTGGTCTCGTGCCCGCCACGCGAGAGGCAGGGGCCGCCTGCGTCGTCTGGCGCTGCCACATCGGCCGGGACGACCAGGACGACCTGACCCGCAGCGGTTGGGAGTTCCTCCGTCCCCACCTCGTGGACGTCGACGCGCTCGTCTTCTCCCGGCGCCAGTACGCCCCTGACTGGGCGCCCGACGAACGGCTCACCGTGATCCCGCCCTCGCTCGACCCCTTCACCGCCAAGAACGAGGAGCTCTCGCCGGCCGACGTCGACGCGACCCTGCGCCAGGCCGCCCTGGTGCTCGCGCCGAAGGACCACGGCTCGCTGCGGTTCCGTCGCCGTGACGGCTCCTGGGGGGCGGTGCGCCCGCACCGCCACCTGACCCTCGACACGGGCCCGGTCGACGCGGCGTCGCGCGTCGTGCTGCAGGTCAGCCGGTGGGACCGCCTCAAGGACATGGGTGGCGTGCTGCGATCGTTCACCGACCACCTCCAGGACCTGCCGCTGGACACCCACCTCGTGCTCGCCGGTCCCGACGTCACGGGCGTGGGGGACGACCCCGAGGGCGCGCAGGTGCTCGCCGAGTGCCGGGCCGCGTGGGCCTGCCTGCCCGTCGAGGCGCGGCGCCGGGCGCACCTCGTCTGCCTGCCGATGGACGACGTCGACGAGAACGCGCACCTCGTCAACGCCCTCCAGCGCCGGGCCGCCGTCGTCGTGCAGAAGAGCCTCGTGGAGGGCTTCGGGCTCACCGTCACCGAGCCCATGTGGAAGGCGCGCCCGGTCGTGGCCTCGGCCGTCGGCGGCATCAACGACCAGGTCGTGCACGGGCGCAGCGGCCTGCTCGTCCGCGACCCGACGGACCTCGACGCCTTCGCGGCCGCGGTGCGGGACCTGCTCGTCGACGAGGAGTACGCGCGCCGGCTGGGCACCGGGGCGCGTGAGCGCGTGCGTGACCTCTTCCTCGGCGACCGCCACCTGGTGCAGTACGTCGAGCTGTTCGAGCGGCTCTGACCGGTACCGGCTCCCGGCCCGTACGCTTCGCGCCATGCCCGTCGAGCGCCGTGCGTCCGCCATCGCCGGCCGTGGGCTGTTCACGACGCAGCCGCTGCCGGCCGGGGCGGCCCTCGAGGTGGACCCAGACCTGCTCAACCACTCGTGCGACCCCACGCTCACCTGGGCCGGCGGTCGGCTGGTCGCCTTCCGCGACGTGGCTGCGGGGGAGGAGCTGACCGTCGACTACGCGACGACGACGACGGACCCCGGGATGCTCGTGCGGTGCCACTGCGAGACCTACCGGTGCCGCCAGATGGTCACCGGCGAGGACTGGCGGATCCCCGAGCTCCAGCGCCGGTATGCCGGGCACCTCGCCCCCGAGGTCCAGGCCGCCGTCGACGCTGCCGCAGGGTGACCCCCCGGACCTCGTGGTGCCACTGCTTGCCCGACTTCGGGCCACCGAGCCGCGGTCCCGGGGCCGAGCTCGGGGGCTCAGTGGCCCGAAGTGCAGACCCTTTCCGACTTGGGGCCACCTGACCGCGGTCCCGGGGCGGAGCTCGGGGGCTCAGTGGCCCGAAGTGGGAAAGGGGTGGGAACTGCTCAACCGCGGGTGCCCGGCGGCAGCCGGCTCCGGGACGGACTTCCGGACTGCCTATGCCGCGTCGGCGTGGGCGATGTGGTCGAGCTGGCGCCAGACCACCACCAGGGTCAGGCCGGCCCCGGCGAACGCGAACCAGAACGGCGCCGCCGCCCCGAACCGGTCGGCGATCTGCCCCCCGAGGAACTGGCCCACCAGCAGCCCCACGATCAGGCCGACCCAGTAGACGCTCCCGACCCGCCCCTGGTACTCGTTCGGCGTCGCCCGCTGCCGCACCGCCGACGACAGCGACCCCCACACGAACGCGTAGCCGCCGAACACCACCATGATCGCCATCGCCACCCACGGCACCGTGGTGAGCGCGAGCGCCAGGTGGGTCAGCACCTCCAGCGACAGGCAGATCCGCATCAGCCGGGCCAGGGGGACGCGCCGCTCGAGCCGGTCGTAGAGCAGCACCGAGGTCACGCCGCCGATGGCAGAGCACGTCGTGAGCAGCCCGAACCCGACCGCCCCGACGTGCAGCCGCTCCTGGGCCCAGTAGACAAGCACGCCCCACGGGGCTCCCCAGGTGACGTTGAAGATGAAGATCACCAGGGTGAGGGTGCGGATCGGCGCGTTGCCCGCGATCCACCGCAGGCCGTCGAGGATGTCGTGGCCGATGTGCTGCTCCGGCCGCTCGGTGTCCTCTGCCCGCGGCAGGCGCACCTTGGCGAACAGCGCCGCCGCCAGCAGCAGCGCCGCCCCCTGCACCCCGAACGGCACCGCCGAACCGAGCGCGAACAGGCTCGCCCCGACCGCCGGCCCCACGAACTGGTTGGCCACGAGGAACCCGGACATCTGCCGGGCGTTGCCGATGCCGAGGTCGTCCTTGGGCACGATCATCGGCAGCACCGCGCGCCAGCCGGTGTCGGCGAACAGCTCGGCCACACCGACCGCGAACAGCGTCCCGAGCAGCAGCCCGATCGACACCGTCCCCGTGACGATGGTGACCACGAGCACCGCGAGGACGGCGACGCGCACGAGGTTGGCCCCGAGCACGAGGCGACGGCGGTCGACCCGGTCGGCGACGGCACCGGCATACAGGCCCAGCAGGAGGGTCGGCACGTTCTGGACCATCGCGGCCGCGGCGATCAGCGTGGGGTCGCGGGTGAGGGAGGCGACGAGCAGGGGACCGGCGGCCAGGGCGATGCCGTCCCCGAGCTGGCCCACCCACGACGAGGCGAGGTTCCACCGGAACGCCGTCCCCATCCGCGCCGGGACCGCCCACTCCGTGGCGCGGTGGAGGAGGCGGGGCAGGGCGGTCACAAGCACGCGACCCTACCCGCGCGGCCCGTGCTCGGGCACGCGATTTCCAGGTGCGGGTGCGCAGGCCGTACGATGGACGCACGACCGGTGTGAGCCGGTCGAATTCGCGCGTCTTCCCACCTGTGACGAGGTCTCCTCCGATCAGGGGCGCACCACGGCAGTCCGGCCGAGCAGGCCGGCGGGGTGCGTGCAGGCGCCAGGCAGGTGGCCGGACCTCGGCCGCCGACGCAACTGACAACGACACAAGGGAGAACACGGCATGGCCGTCGTCACCATGCGCCAGCTCCTCGAGAGCGGCGTCCACTTCGGGCACCAGACCCGTCGCTGGAACCCGAAGATGAAGCGCTTCATCATGACCGAGCGCAACGGCATCTACATCATCGACCTGCAGCAGTCGCTGACGTACATCAACAACGCGTACGAGTTCGTCCGCGAGACCGTCGCGCACGGTGGCTCGATCCTGTTCGTCGGCACCAAGAAGCAGGCGCAGGAGCCGATCGCCGAGCAGGCGACCCGCGTCGGCATGCCGTACGTCAACCACCGCTGGCTCGGTGGCATGCTCACCAACTTCCAGACGATCTCCAAGCGGCTGACCCGCCTCAAGGAGCTCGAGGAGATCAACTTCGACGACGTGGCCGGCTCGGGCCGCACGAAGAAGGAGCTCCTCATCCTCAAGCGGGAGAAGGACAAGCTCGAGAAGACCCTCGGCGGCATCCGCGACATGGCCAAGGTCCCCTCGGCCGTGTGGATCGTGGACACCAAGAAGGAGCACCTGGCCGTCGACGAGGCCCGCAAGCTCGGCCTGCCGGTCATCGCGATCCTCGACACCAACTGCGACCCCGACGAGGTCGACTACAAGATCCCCGGCAACGACGACGCCATCCGCTCGGTCACCCTGCTGACCCGTGTGATCGCCGACGCCGTCGCCGACGGGCTCATCGCCCGCAGCCAGGGCGGCAAGTCCGCCGCGGCCGGTGAGGGCGACGGCAACGTGGGTGGCGACGAGCCGCTGGCCGAGTGGGAGCGCGAGCTCCTCGGTGGCGACGCCGCCCAGGCTGCCGAGACGGTCGCCCCGGAGGCCGGCGAGACCGCCGCCGCCGACGCGCCCGAGGCTGCTGCCGCCGAGGCCCCCGCGGCCGACGCGGACTCCGCCAACGCCTGAGCCCACCCGTCCGCAGCGAACGAAAAGAGCTGAGTACATCCATGGCGAACTACACCGCCGCTGACATCAAGGCCCTGCGCGAGTCCACCGGCGCCGGCATGCTCGACGTCAAGAAGGCGCTCGACGAGGCCGACGGCGACCGCGACAAGGCCACCGAGATCCTGCGCGTCAAGGGCCTCAAGGGCGTCACCAAGCGCGAGGGGCGCACCACGTCCAACGGCCTGGTCACCGCCAAGGCCGAGGGCGGCGCGGGCACCCTCGTCGAGGTCCTGTGCGAGACCGACTTCGTCGCCAAGGGCGAGAAGTTCATCGCCCTCGCCGACCAGGTCCTCGCCCAGGCCGTCGCCTCTGGCGCGGCCGACGCCGACGCGCTGCTCAAGAGCACCCTCGAGGACGGCTCGACCGTCCAGGACCTGCTCGACGGCGCCAACGCCACCATCGGCGAGAAGATCGAGGTCAAGCGCGTTGCCCGCGTCGAGGCCCCGGTCGTCGTGTCCTACCTGCACAAGACCAGCCCCGACCTGCCCGCGCAGATCGGCGTCCTGGTCGGTGGCGAGGGTGACGAGGCCGTCATCCGCGACGTCGCGATGCACATCGCCGCGTTCAGCCCCACCGTGCTGACCCGTGACGAGGTCCCGGCCGAGACGGTCGAGAACGAGCGTCGCGTCGCCGAGGCCACCGCGAAGGAGGAGGGCAAGCCCGAGGCCGCCCTCCCGAAGATCGTCGAGGGTCGCGTCAACGGCTTCTTCAAGGAGAACGTCCTGCTCGAGCAGGCGTTCGCCAAGGACGCCAAGAAGACCGTCGCCAAGGTGCTCGAGGAGGCCGGCGCGTCCGTGTCGTCCTTCGCGCGCTACCGCGTCGGCAACAACTGACGCCGCACAGCGACACCCCAGCGGGGCCCCTCACCGTCCGCGGTGAGGGGCCCCGCTGCGTATGCCGGTGTGCCGCGGGACCGGCACGGGACCGGCGCGCACGCGGCATACTCACGTCATGGGGAAGCGCGCACGCACCGCGGCGGCCGCGCCGGCGCCCAGGCGCCGCGAGCTGCCGGACTTCACGAAGCTGCCCGACCGGGTGCCGCCGGAGGCGCTGGTGACGACCCAGCCCGCCTCGGACGCCCCGGACCCGCAGGGCGGGCGTGACACCGAGACGGAGTTCATGCTCCGCAACGCCGGGTTGTGACCGCGGCGTCGTCCTGAGCCGGGCGTTGTCCTGACCCGGGCGGCGTCCCGACTCAGGCGTCGAGGACCGCGCCGGCGTCCTGGGTCACGGGCGGCTTGTCGCTCCACGGGAAGTTGATCCAGCGGTCGGTCCGCCGCCAGACGTAGTCGCACTTCACGACCGAGTGCGGCTTCTCGTAGATCACCGCGGTGCGCACCTCGCCCACCTTGCCGGCGCAGAACTCCTGCACGGACCGGAGCGTGTGCCCGGTGTCGGCGACGTCGTCGGCGATGAGGATCCGGGCGTCGTGCAGGTCGACGAAGTCGGGCGCCGGCGGCAGGATGCGGGGCACCTCGAGCCGCTCGTCGACCCCCGTGTAGAACTCGACGTTCATCGTGTAGGTGTTCTTCACCCCGAGGGCGTAGCCGAGGCCGCCTCCGATGAGGAGGCCGCCGCGGGCGATCGACAGGACCATGTCCGGCCGGTAGTCCGCCGCGACCACCGTCGCCAGCTCGCGGACCGCCGTGCCGAACAGCTCCCAGGTGAGGATCTCGCGCTCCTCGCTCATGGCTGCGCTCCCGTCCTCAGAAGATGTGCACCCGGTCCTGGGGCGCCAGCCACATCCCGTCGCCCTCGGTGACGCCGAACGCCTCGTGGAACTCGTCGCAGTTGCGCACGGCGTTGGCCCGCACCTCGGTGGGGGAGTGCGGGTCGACCGCGAGCAGCCGCTTCGCCTCCTCCGGGCGCGCCTTGCCGGACCAGACCTGTGCCCAGCCGAGGAAGAACCGCTGGGGCCCGTTGTACCCGTCGAGCTCCGGCACGTCCTGGCCCTCGGTGGCGATGCGGTATGCCGCGTAGCCGATCGCGAGGCCCCCGAGGTCGCCGATGTTCTCGCCGACGGTGAGGGCGCCGTTGACCTTCTCGTCCGGGGCGGCCAGCGGGGACAGCTCGTCGAACTGGGCGATGAGCGCCTGGGTGCGCTCGTCGAACCGCTTGCGGTCCTCCTCGGTCCACCAGTCGCGCAGGGCGCCCTTGGCGTCGTAGCGCGAGCCCTGGTCGTCGAAGCCGTGGCCGATCTCGTGCCCGATGACCGCGCCGATGCCGCCGTAGTTGACAGCGTCGTCGGCCTCGAGGTCGAAGAACGGCGGCTGCAGGATGCCGGCGGGGAAGACGATCTCGTTCATGAGCGGGTGGTAGTACGCGTTGACCGTCTGGGGCAGCATCAGCCACTCGTCGCGGTCGATGGGACCGCCGAGCTTGTCGAGCTGGCGCTGGAACTCGAACTCCGCCGCCCGGAGCACGTTCCCGAACAGGTCGTCGTCGATGACGAGCGAGGAGTAGTCCCGCCAGCGGTCGGGGTAGCCCACCTTCGGGGTGAAGGCCGCGAGCTTCTCCAGCGCCTGCGCCCGGGTCTCGGGGCCCATCCAGTCCAGCCCCTCGAAGGAGCGCCGGAACGCCTCGACGAGGTTGCCGACGAGCTCGAGCATCCGCTCCTTGGCGGCCGGCGGGAAGAACTCCGCGGCATACAGCTGGCCCACGGCCTCGCCGATCGCGCCCTCGACGAGGGACACGCCGCGCTTCCACCGCTCGCGGTTCTGCGGCAGCCCGGAGATGACCCGGCCGGTGAAGTCGAACTCGGTGTCGACCCACTCCTTGCTCAGCAGGGGAGCGGCCCAGCGCAGCAGGTGGAAGCTCTGCCACCACGCCCAGTGGTCGATCAGCTCCTCGTCCAGCAGGACGGAGACGCCCTCGAGGAAGCTGGGCTCGCCGACGATGACGTCCTCGACGGCGTCGCGGGCCCTCAGGCCACGCGCCCAGTCGACCCACATGACGTCGGGCGCGAGCTCCTCGAGGTCGTAGAAGTTGTACGGGTTGTACGTCTTGACCGCGTCACGGGTCGCCACGTTGTCCCAGTGGTGCTTGGCGATCTTGGTCTCCAGCGCGACCACCGCGGCGGCGGGGGACCCCTCGCCCGTGGAGCCGTCGCCGATGCCCGCCATCGACAGGAGCTTGGCGACGAACGGCAGGTACGCCTCGCGGACGGCCGCGTGCCGCTCCTCGCGGTAGTACGACTCGTCGGGCAGCCCGAGACCGCCCTGGCCGAGGTAGACGATGTACTCGTCCGGGTTCTTGGCGTCGGGGGCGACACCCATGTTGAGCAGGCCGGGGACGCCGATCCGCTGCAGGCGGCCCATGGTGCGGAACAGCTCGTCCGTCCCGGTGGTCTTGCCGATCAGCTCGAGGTGCTCGCGGACCGGCTCGAGGCCGAGCTCCTCGACGCGGGCCTCGTCCATGAAGGAGTTGTAGAGGTCGCCCACCTTGCGGGTCGCCGAGCCCGGCTCGGCGGTCGTGTCGGCTGCCGCACGCTCGATGAGCCGGCGCACGCGCTCGTCGGACTGCTCGCGGAGCATGTCGAAGGTGCCGTACCGGCCGCGGTCGCCGGGGATCTCGGTCTGGGCGACCCAGGTGCCGTTGGCGTGCCGGAACAGGTCGTCCTGGGGGCGGACGGACTCGTCGCGGTGACCGGGCAGGATTCCAGACCTCATCCAAGGGCTCCTTCGCAGGTGGGTGGGCTGCCACTCTGCCAGACTCGCGCGGGTGGAGGACGTGGGGGACGTGCTGGCGCAGGCGTGGCCGGAGACGCTCGACCTGGTCGGGAGCCTGGACGCCGCCGCCCTGGCGACCCCCACCGACCTGCCCGGGTGGAACGTCCTCGACCTGTCCTTCCACCTCATGCTCGACGCGCAGCGGGCCCTGGTCGCCCTAGCGGACCCCCGGACGGGGCCTGCCGACACCGACCGGGTGACCTACTGGGCCGGCCAGCAGCGGGGCCTGCCCGGCGCCGACGAGCACGCGGCGTACGTGCGGCGGGCCGCGGCGGCGTACGCGACCCCTGCCGGGCTCCTGCGGCACTGGGCCGACACCGTGGAGGGGGCGCTGGCGGCTGTGCGGCACGCCGACCCTGCCGCGCACGTGGCCACCCAGGGGCACGTGCTGCCGGTGCCCGACTTCGTCCACACGCTCGTCGTGGAGGCCGCGGTCCACCGGCTCGACCTCGCCGCCCGGCTGCCGGAGGCGCCGCCCGCGCCCTCGGCGCCGCTGCGGTGCCTGCGGGAGGTCCTCGACGGGCTCCTCGGCCACCCGGTCCCCGTCGGCTGGGACGACGCGACGTACGCGCGCAAGGGCACGGGGCGCACGGCGCTCGACGCGGGGGAGCGTGCCCTGCTGGGGGCGGATGCCGCCCGGTTCCCGCTGTTCGGCTGAGGCCGGTCGAGTGTGGAATCATGCGGTGACCGCCCGACGACTCCCAAGGAGCTGCCGTGACCGCTGCGCCCGAGCAGACCACACCCGCCGCGCACTCGGGGCACTCCCGCCGGGTGCTCCTCAAGCTCTCGGGTGAGGTGTTCGGAGGCGGCAAGATCGGCCTGGCCCCCGACGTCGTCCGCGCCGTCGCCCGCCAGATCGCCCAGTCCGTGCGCGAGGGCATCGAGGTCGCCGTCGTCATCGGCGGCGGCAACTTCTTCCGCGGCGCCGAGCTGCAGCAGCAGGGGCTGGACCGCACCCGCGCCGACTACATGGGCATGCTCGGCACGGTGATGAACTGTCTGGCCCTGCAGGACTTCCTCGAGAAGGAGGGCATCGAGACCCGGGTCCAGACCGCGATCACGATGGGCCAGGTCGCCGAGCCGTACATCCCGCGCCGGGCGATCCGCCACCTCGAGAAGGGCCGCGTGGTCATCTTCGGTGCCGGTGCCGGCATGCCGTACTTCTCCACCGACACCGTCTCCGCCCAGCGCGCGCTGGAGATCAAGTGCGACGCCGTGCTCATGAGCAAGAACGGCGTCGACGGTGTCTACGACTCCGACCCCCGCACCAACCCCGAGGCCACCAAGTACGACGAGATCACGTACGAGGAGGCCTTGCAGCGGGGCCTGCGCGTCGTGGACGCCGCGGCCTTCAGCCTCTGCATGGACAACAAGCTGCCCATGGTGGTGTTCGGCATGGAGGGTGAGGGCAACGTCGTGCGGGCGCTGCGTGGTGAGAAGATCGGAACGCTGGTCACCCCCGGGTGACGTGCCGAGCCCGCCCCCTGGCACACCGACCACATCCAGGCGCCGCCCACCAGCGCGGTACCCGACAAGGAGCAGGAACATGATCGAGGAAACCCTTCTCGAGGCCGAGGAGAAGATGGAGAAGGCCGTCGAGGTCGCCAAGGAGGACTTCGCCGGCATCCGCACCGGCCGGGCCACCCCCGGCATGTTCAACAAGCTCACCGTCGACTACTACGGCGCCCCGACCCCGCTGCAGCAGCTCGCGTCGTTCCAGACGCCCGAGGCGCGCACGATCCTCATCTCGCCGTTCGACAAGTCGGCGATGCACGAGATCGAGAAGACCCTCCGGGACTCCGACCTCGGCGTGAACCCGAGCAACGACGGCAACGTCATCCGCTGCGTGCTGCCCCAGCTCACCGAGGAGCGCCGCAGGGACTACATCAAGCTGGCGCGCCACAAGGGCGAGGAGGCCAAGGTCTCCATCCGCAACATCCGCCGCAAGGCCAAGGACGAGCTCGACAAGCTCGTCAAGGACGGCGAGGTGGGTGAGGACGACGGCGCCCGCGGTGAGAAGGAGCTCGACGCCACGACCAAGAAGTACGTCGACACCGTGGACGAGCTGCTCAAGGGCAAGGAGGCCGAGCTCCTCGAGGTCTGAGGAGCTCACCCGCCCGACGTGGAGCCGACCGTGACCACCCCCGAGTCCCGCAGCGCCCGCCGCGACGCGGGCCGGGGTCCCGACCCCGCGCCGGCGCCCGAGCCGGGGCGCCGCGCGTCGTCGCGCTCGGCCGGGTCATCGCGCTCGGAGAAGTCGCCCGGGCCCTCCCGGGCCGGGCGCAACCTCCCCGCGGCCATCGGGGTGGGCGTCGGTCTGGGCGCGGTGATCATCGCGTCGCTGGTCATCCGCAAGGAGCTGATGCTCGTCATCATCGCGGGGGCCATCGCGGTGGGCGTGTGGGAGCTGCGCCGGGCGCTGACGCGCGCGGCGATCCACGTGCCGCTGGTGCCCACCCTCGTGGGTGGCGTGAGCATGGTGCTGTCCGCCTACATCGGCGGCGGCCAGGCGCTCGTGGTCACCCTGGGCCTCACCTGCGTCGGCATCCTGCTGTGGCGGGTCGCCGACGGCGTGCAGGGCGCCGTGCGCGACATCGCGGGCGGCTTCCTGGTGGCGGTCTACCCGGGCTTCCTCGCCGGCTTCGCCGGGCTGCTGCTGGCCGCCGACAAGGGGGCGCAGCGGGTCGTCGTGTTCATCCTGGTGACGGTGCTGAGCGACGTCGGCGGGTACGCGTTCGGCGTCCTCTTCGGCCGGCACCCGATGGCACCGTCGGTGAGTCCCAAGAAGTCGTGGGAGGGCTTCGCCGGCTCGGTGCTCACCTGCGTGGTCGGCGGCGCCGTGGCCGTCGTCCTCCTGCTCGACGGGCCCTGGTGGGCCGGTGCTGCGCTGGGGGCCGCCGCCGCCGTCGCCGCCACCGTCGGCGACCTCACGGAGTCCACCATCAAGCGAGACCTCGGCATCAAGGACATGAGCAACATCCTCCCCGGCCACGGCGGCATCATGGACCGCCTCGACTCCCTCCTGCTCGTCGCGCCGCTCGCGTGGGCCGTCCTCGTGGTGGCGGTCCCGTGACCACCGACCTGCCCGAGCCCACGACCGAGCGCCCGCGCCCGGGTCAGCTGACCTTCTCGGCGCCCCGCCGGGGCAAGCCGCCGCGCCACCTGGCCGACCTCACGCCGGCCGAGCGCAAGGAGGCCGTCGAGGCCCTCGGCCACAAGGGCTTCCGCGCCAAGCAGCTGTCGACCCACTACTTCGAGCGGCTCGTGGAGTCGCCCGAGGAGATGACCGACCTGCCCAAGGCGATCCGCGACGACCTCGTCCGCGACCTGCTGCCGCCCCTGCTCACCCCGCTGGTCCAGCGCACGGCCGACGACGGCGCCACCATCAAGTCGGCGTGGCGTCTGCACGACGGCGCGATCGTCGAGTCGGTGCTCATGCGCTACCCGCGCCGGGTCACCATCTGCATCTCCAGCCAGGCCGGGTGCGGCATGAACTGCCCGTTCTGCGCCACCGGACAGGCCGGCCTCACGCGCAACATGTCGGTCGCGGAGATCGTCGAGCAGGTCGTGTATGCCGCGCGGCAGCTGCGCCGCGGCGACCTGGCTCCCAGCGTGGGCACCTCCGAGGGGGCCGAGCTGGGCGACGAGGACGGTCCGGCCGAGGTCGCCGGCCCCACCCGGATCTCGAACGTCGTGTTCATGGGCATGGGTGAGGCGCTGGCCAACTACAAGGCCGCGATCGGCGCGATCCGCCGCATGACCGACCCGGCCCCGGAGGGGCTGGGCATGTCGGCTCGCGGGATCACGATGTCGACCGTGGGGCTCGTGCCGGCCATCGACAAGCTGGCCGGCGAGGGCATCCCCGTCACGCTGGCCCTGTCGCTGCACGCCCCTGACGACGAGCTGCGCAACGAGCTGGTGCCGATCAACACCCGGTGGAAGGTCGACGAGGCCCTCGACGCCGCCCACCGCTACTACGAGACGACCGGCCGCCGCGTCAGCATCGAGTACGCGCTGATCCGCGACATCAACGACCAGGCGTGGCGCGCCGACCTGCTCGGCGAGAAGCTCGCCGCGCGCGGCCGCGGCTGGGTGCACGTCAACCCGATCCCGCTCAACCCGACGCCCGGGTCGAAGTGGACGGCGTCCCGCCCCGGGGTGGAGCAGCAGTTCGTCGAGCGGCTGCGCGCCCACGGCGTCCCGACGACGATCCGGGACACGCGGGGACAGGACATCGACGGGGCCTGCGGCCAACTCGCGGCGGCGACCGCCTAGACCGGCCTCACCAGGTCCCGGCCGGCCCGCGGGCGCCCCGGTCCTCGCCGTCCCGGCCGACGCCGTCACCGGTCCGGCCGTCACCGGTCCGGCCGTCACCGGTCCGGTCGTCACGGCCCGTGCGGTCGCCGTGGTCGCCGGCGGTTCCGTCGTCCATCACGGGCAGGTTCCCGTGCAGTCCCTGCTCGGCATACGCCTCCCGCTCGGCCTCGGGCAGCCGCTGCCAGTGCTCCAGTCCCGACTCCACGAGGGGTTCAAGGAAGGCCTGGAAGTCGCCGCTGAACGCGAGCTCGCGCAGGGAGGCACGTCCGTCGACGACCTCGCGCATGCGCCGCCGCAGGCCGGGGTCCTCGGTGACCTCAGAGAGCCTGCGAAGGTTCTCGCGCACCAGCCGGTCGAGGGCCGGGTTGGCCGCCCCGGCGTGCGGCAGCACCGGCGGAGGACCGTCGGCGGTGCCGTCCGTGGTGTCGTCGGTGCTCATCCGTCCACCAGGTTGTTGATGTAGCCGCGCGAGGCGATCTGCACCACCTGGGTCGACTTGACCAGGCCCAGCGTCGCGGGGAAGACGGCCATGATGCCGTCGGCGAGCTGGAAGGCGGTCTCCATCGCCCCGATCGCGTCGTTGACGAGCGAGATGGCGAAGGTGACGCCGGCGCCGACGCCTGCCGCACCGAGCAGGCCGCCGATGCCGGTCCAGCTGCCGGCGGCCGCGGCCGCCAGGGCGATGCAGATGCCGATGAGGGCGTCCATGAGCGACTCGACGATGTTCTCGACGGCGGTGTAGCAGTGGCGGATGCCGAAGGCCGTGGTGTCGCAGTCGTCGGCGAGGGACTGCAGGTTGTCCTTCATCGTGTCGAGCTGGGCGGTCAGGCCGGCGAAGTAGACCTCCATGGCCTCGGCCGCCTCACCGGTCCAGTCCTGGCGCGCGACCTGGACCTGTCCGCTGATCCCGGTGGCCAGCGAGCCGCAGAAGTCGCCGAGGTTGCGGGCCGCGGCCGCGCAGGTCGCCACCTCGTCCCAGTTGCCGGCCAGCTTGTCCGCCCAGTACGCGGGGATGTCCTCCCCGCTCACGAGCTCGAACGCCTTCCAGCCGAAGTGGCCGAGCGAGGGGATCTTGCCGACGAAGCCGGTGATGGCGTCCCACTCCTTGCCGATGGGCTGCGAGGGGTAGGGGGTGATGAGGTTCGCCGCGGGGTACCCGCCGCCGCCTCCGTCGAGGGCCGCCCTCATGTCAGTGGCTCCAGTACGCGCGGTCGAGCCGGACGGCGGCGTCGTGGTCGAGCTGCTGGTACAGCTTGGCCGCCTGGCGCAGACCCGTCCCGGAGTCGCCGACCACGCGCTCGAGGTCGGTGAAGAACTCCGACAGGGCGCCGTCGAGGTCGTAGATCCAGCCGATGAAGCTGGTCATCACCGCGCCCCCGTCGCCCTCGAGCCTGAGGTTGGCGGCGGCATACGACCTCGCCTCGCCGCACTGCGTCCCGTAGTCCACCAGCTTCGACCCCATGGCCCGCACGACCTCCGGCTCGACCCGGAAGCGCTCGGTGGGCCCACCCGAGCCGTGTCCGTCGTTGGTACGCATGAACCGCTCCTCCCCTGCGAGTGCCTGGGGGAACCCTCGCACCGTGGCGCACGGGCGGCAATGGGGAGCCCTCCCCGGGCGTGGACGGCCCGGCCAACCAGGCGGTGGCGCGCCCTACGCTGTGGCCGTGCAGCACCACCCAGTCCCTGCAGGTCCCGCCGTCGGCCGCGAGTTCGTCCTCACGGTCTCCTGCCCCGACCAGCGCGGCATCGTCCACGCCGTCACTGGGGTGGCACTCGACCTGGCGATGACGATCGTCGACAGCCAGCAGTTCGCCGACGCCTCGTCGGGGGAGTTCCACCTGCGGATGCACCTCGCCCGCGAGGGGGAGCCCGTCGACGTCGCCGAGGTGGAGGCGGCCGTGGCGCCGCTGGCGGAGCGGTTCGCGATGACGGCCGCGGTCCATGACCTCGCCCGGCGCCCGCGGGTGCTGGTCCTGGTGAGCCGGCAGGGGCACTGCCTCAACGACGTGCTCTTCCGCGTCCAGACCGGTTCCCTGCCGATCGAGGTGCCAGCGATCGTGTCCAACCACGAGGACTTCCGCGAGCTCGCCGCGTGGCACGGGGTGCCGTTCCACCACGTGCCGGTCACGCCCGCGACCAAGCCGGCGGCCGAGGAGGAGCTGCGCCGCCTCGTGCGCGAGCACGACGCCGACACCATCGCGCTGGCGCGGTACATGCAGGTGCTGTCGCCGCAGCTGTGCGCGGACTTCCCGGGGCGGATCATCAACATCCACCACTCGCTCCTGCCGAGCTTCAAGGGCGCCAAGCCCTACACGCAGGCGCACGACCGGGGGGTGAAGGTGATCGGCGCGACCGCGCACTACGTCACCGAGGACCTCGACGAGGGCCCGATCATCGAGCAGGACTTCCGGCGGGTCGACCACCGGATGACCCCGGCCGAGCTGGCGTCGGTCGGGCAGGAGCTGGAGGCGATGGCGTTCGCCCGCGCCCTGCGCTGGCACGCCGAGCACCGGGTGGTGCTGAGGGGCCGCCGCACGATCGTCTTCGACTGACGACGACAGCCCGAGGATCGCAGCGAGCGCCAGCGAGCGAGGACCGGAGGGCCGAGGAGTCAGTCGAGATGGTTCGACTGACGACGACGACGCCAGCAGCGGGTTCGACGTGTTCGGCCGTCACGTGGTGGCGGGCGAATACAGCGAACCGGGGAGGCCGTCGAGGATGACGGTGGCCGCCTCCTCGACGGTGTCGACGAGGTGGACGGCGGCCCCGAGCCCGCGGCCACGGCCGAGCGCCTGCACGGCCGACCAGACGGGGACGGTCTCGGTCCAGTACTCGTGGCCGACGAGCACGAGCCGCGGCAGGACGGCCTCGCCGGTCGCGTAGTAGAGCGGCGTCACGGCCTGGAAGACCTCCTGCACCGTGCCGGCCGCGCCCTCGAGGACCACGAGCCCCGCGGTGCACCGGGCCAGCAGGCCGTCCTCGCGGATCGCGTTGGAGAAGTACTTGGCGACGGCGTCGCAGAACACGTTCGGCGGCTCGTGGCCGTAGAACCACGTGGGGATGCCGATGCTGGCGGGGGTCTCCCGGCGGGGCAGGCCGTCACGCACCTGCAGCGCCAGCCGGGCCCAGTCGGTGATCGAGGGACGGAAGGACGGGACGGCCGCGAGCCGGTCGAGGGCGTCCTGCAGGGCGGCGGAGTCCGCGGCCAGGGCGCCGAGGTTCGCGGCCTCCATCGCGCCGGGGCCGCCGCCGGTGGCGACCATGACGCCGGCGGCGGCCAGCGCGTGCCCGCACGCGGCTGCCCGGGCGTAGGAGGTGGACCTCCGCCCCAGCGCGTGACCGCCCATGACGCCGACGACCGGCCGACCGGCGATGAACTCGGTGAGCGCGTCGGTGATCGAGTCGTCGTGGATCGCGCGCAGCAGCGTCACGAACGCGTCGTGGCGCACCGACCCGCGCCGGGTCCACCGGTAGGCGCGGGCGTCCGGGGTCGCGTCGTACCCGCCGTCGTCGAGCCCGGCATACAGCTCCTGCGGGCTGTAGAGCCGGGAACGGTAGGGGTCGACGGGCGCCCTGGGGTCGCTGGGGAAGACGAGGGCGTGGTGCTTGCCGAGGTGCGCGTTGAGCGCAGGGGACAGGCGGCCGCCGAGGACCACGAGCCCGGCGACGTCCGTGCGCGCCAGCAGCCGGTCCTCGTATGCCGTGAGGTCGAGGTCCTGCAGGCGCAGCCCGGCCAGCGGTGCGCCGGAGTCGAGGGCCGACTCGAGGTCGGTGAGGGTCTCGATCTCCTCCGGCTCCATGGGGCGACTCTAGGGCGGGTGCCGGGCCGAGGGCTCAGACGTTGCCGAGGATGCGGTCGACCGCGATCTCGACCACGACGCGGGCCGGGTTCTCGCGGGGCGTCCGGTAGCGGGCGGCGTACCGCTGCACGGCGTCCGCCACGGACTCGGCGTCGGTGCGCACCGTCGCCACTCCCTCCAGCGCGATCCAGTGGCGACCCTCGACCTGGCACACGACGGCCCGGCCGCCGAGCGCGGCGTTGCGCGCCTTGCGCGACTCGCCGCTGGTGATGACGCGGACGAGCCGGCGCTCGTCGTCCCAGGTGAAGCCGACCGGCACGACGTGGGGCGAGCCGTCGGGGCGCAGCGTCGTCAGCGTCGCCAGGTGGCGCTCGGTGAGGAAGTCGAGCGCGGCGGGGGACAGGGCTGCGGGGTCGAGGGCCACGCGGTCAGTGTGTCCTAGTGCCCGGTCAGCGCTGACAGCGCCCGCCCCAGGCGCGCCGGCCGGCCGGTGCGCGCCTCCTCGGCGTCCGCGGCGGAGGCGAGTCGGAGCCCAGCGTTGACACCGAGCCAGCGCAGCGGTTCGGGCTCCCAGCGGCGGCTGCGGTGCCCGACCCACGGCAGCTCGGTCAGCGGGGTCCGGTGCCCCAGCACGAGGTCGGCCAGGGTGCGCCCGGCGAGGTTGGTGGCGGCGACACCGTCCCCGACGTAGCCGCCGGCCCACCCGAGGCCCGTCGAGGGGTCGTGGCCGACGGAGGGGTGCCAGTCGCGCGCGATGCCCAGCGGGCCGCCCCAGGCGTGGGTGAAGCGCACGCCTTCGAGCTGGGGCAGCATCGCGGTGAGGGTGGCGCGCAGGTCGGCGAACACCCGCTCCTCGTGGTCGTACCCGGGCCGGATGCGGGAACCGAAGTGGTACGGGGCCCCTCTGCCACCGAACGCGATCCGGTCGTCGACGGTGCGCTGCCCGTAGACGATGACGTGCCGGTGGTCGCTGAAGACCTCGTGCCCGGCGAGACCGATCGTGTCCCAGGCCTCGGGGCCCAGCGGTTCGGTCGCCACCATGAGCGAGTAGACGGGCGCCACCACCCGGCGCTGGCCGGGCAGGCGCGCCGTCCACGCGTCGGTGGCCCGGATGACGTGTCGTGCTGTGACGCTGCGGCCGTTCTCGAGGACCACCCGCCCGGGGGCGAGGTCGGCGACGCGGCAGTGCTCGAGCACCCGCCCGCCGCGCTCGCGGACGGCGCGGGCCAGGCCGTCGGCCAGCCGGCGCGGGTGCACCCGGGCGCAGTGCGGGTTGAAGGTGGCGCCGTGGACGTCGGTGGCGGCCAGCCGCTCCCGGGCCGCGCCCGCCTCGAGCCAGCGCGTGCCCGTGCCCCAGGCCTCGGCGTGGGCCACGTCCGCGCGGCCGCGGGCCGCCTGGGCGCTCGACCGGGCCAGCGAGAGGGTGCCGCCCTTGCGGAATCCGCAGTCGACGCCGACGGATTCCGTGGCCCTGCCCACCTCGTCGACGGTGTCGCGCAGGGCGGCGAGCATGGCCGACGCCGCCGCCCGTCCCGACCGCCGCGCGAGCGTGTCGGCCGAGACCGGCCACAGCGCCGACACCCAGCCGCCGTTGCGCCCGCTCGCACCGAAGCCGACGTGCTCGGCCTCGAGCACGACGACGTCGAGCGAGGGCTCGGCGGCCAGCAGGTAGAACGCGGTCCACAGGCCGGTGAAGCCCCCGCCCACGACGACGACGTCGGCGGAGGCGGGAACGTCGGCGGAGGCACGCAGGGACGCGTCTGCGCCGGTGGTGGCGGCTGCGTCAGCGAAGGCGGCCGCGCCGGCGGCAGCCGGTCCCGTCGCGGACGACGGAACCGGCTGCGCGGCATACGGATCCGGTGTGGCGGTCGCCCACCACAGGGGCTCGGTCACGCGGGTGTCGGTGTGGGAGGAAGCAGGCTCGTCAGAGGTGCTTCTCGGCGTCCTTGAGGACCGACCGGAGGCGGCTCTCGATGTCGTCGAACTCCGCCTGCCCGATGATCAGCGGCGGCGCGAGCTGGATGACGGGGTCGCCGCGGTCGTCGGCGCGGCAGTAGATGCCGGCGTCGAAGAGTGCCTTGGAGAGGTAGCCGCGCAGGAGCCGCTCGGACTCCTCGTCGTTGAACGTCTCGCGGGTCTCCTTGTCCTTGACGAGCTCGATGCCGTAGAAGTAGCCGGCGCCGCGCACGTCGCCGACGATCGGCAGGTCGAGCAGCTTCTCCAGGGTGGCCCGGAAGCGCGGGGCGTTCTCCTTGACGTGGTCGTTGAGGCCCTCGCGCTCGAAGATGTCGAGGTTCTCCATCGCGACCGCGGCCGACACCGGGTGGCCACCGAAGGTGTAGCCGTGCGGGAAGTAGGTGGTGCCCTTCTTGAACGGCTCGAACAGCCGGTCGCTGGCGATCATCGCGCCGATGGGGGAGTAGCCGGAGGTCATGCCCTTGGCGCAGGTGATGATGTCGGGCACGTAGTTGAAGTCGTCGCACGCGAACATCGAGCCGATGCGGCCGAACGCGCAGATGACCTCGTCGGAGACGAGCAGCACGTCGTACTCGTCGCAGATCTCGCGGACCCGTTCGAAGTACCCGGGCGGCGGCGGGAAGCAGCCGCCGGAGTTCTGCACCGGCTCGAGGAAGACGGCGGCGACGGTGTCGGGGCCCTCGAACTCGATGGCCTCGGCGATCCGGTCGGCGGCCCAGCGGCCGAACGCCTTGTCGTCGTCGCGCAGGTGCTCCGGGGCCCGGTAGGAGTTGGTGTTCGGGACCTTGAAGGCGCCCGGCACCAGCGGCTCGAACATCTCCTTGGCCGCGGGGATGCCGGTGATCGACAGGGCTCCCTGCGGGGTGCCGTGGTAGGCGACGGAGCGGGAGATGACCTTGTGCTTGGTCGGCTTGCCGACCAGCTTCCAGTACTGCTTGGCGAGCTTCCAGGCCGTCTCGACGGCCTCGCCGCCACCGGTGGTGAAGAAGACGCGGTTGAGGTCGCCGGGGGCGCCGGCGGCGAGGCGCTCGGCCAGCTCGATCGCCTTGGGGTGGGCGTAGGACCACAGCGGGAAGAACGCGAGGTCCTTGGCCTGCCGGGCCGCCGCCTCGGCGAGCTCGGTGCGGCCGTGGCCGACCTGGACGACGAACAGGCCGGCGAGCCCGTCGATGTACTCGTTCCCGCGGTCGTCCCAGATCTTGTGGCCCTCGCCGCGGACGATGATGGGGACGCTGTGGGCCAGGCCTCCGTCGCTGCGGTCCTCGAAGACCGAGTGCCGCGTGAAGTGCATCCACAGGTGGTCGCGGGCGGCCTCGGAGTAGAGGGTGCCGGAGGGGGTGCGCAGGTCGGACGACGGTTCGTAGGCGGCAGTGGGCTCAGTGGTCATCGGGTACCCCAGTTGTAGTGCTGCTTGTTGAGTTTCAGGTAGACGAACGTCTCGGTGGACTGGACCCCCGGGAGGGTCCGCACCCGCTTGGTGAGCAGCTCGAGGAGCTGGTCGTCGTCCTCGCAGACGACCTCGGCCAGCAGGTCGAAGCTGCCGGCGGTGGTGACGACGTAGTCGACCTCGGGCATCCGGGTCAGCGCGTCACCCACCCCGGTGAGGTCGCCGTCGACGCGGATGCCGATCATCGCCTGGCGGCGGAAGCCCACCTGGAGGGGATCGGTCACCGCGACGATCTGCATGACGCCGGAGTCGAGGAGACGCTGCACGCGCTGGCGCACCGCCGCCTCGGACAGCCCGACGGCCTTGGCGATGGTCGCGTACGGCTGCCGCCCGTCCTCCTGGAGGTGCTCGATGATCGCCTTCGCGACGTCATCGAGGCGCGCCTCGTGGGAGTGGTTGGGGGAGCGGGTCACGCCCGACATCGTGGCGTCTCGGGGTGACAGTCCGCAAGTCCCCTGACAACGGATTCCGTCGTCGATTTGTTAAATCCGTGTTGATTTCAGCGATCGGGTCGTCCGAACCTATTGAAATCACGCGTGATGTGGTTACAGTTCCAGACACCGGAATCCGCACCCAACCCCTCGGGAGTGCTCTGTGACCTCGACGCCCCGCGTCCTGCGCAACTTCATCAACGGCGAGTACGTCGACGCCGAGTCGGACGCGACGACGGACATCGTGAACCCCGCGACGGCGCAGGTCGTCGCCACCGCACCGGTGTCGTCCCAGGCGGACGTCGACCGGGCGTATGCCGCCGCTGACGCCGCCTTCGCCGAGTGGGGCCAGACGACGCCGAGCGAGCGGCAGAAGGCTCTGCTCGACTTCGCCGACGCCATCGAGCGGCGCGCCGACGAGTTCGTCCGGCTCGAGGGCGAGAACACCGGCAAGCCGCACGCGCTGACCGCCAGCGAGGAGGTCCCGCCGATGGTGGACCAGCTGCGGTTCTTCGCCGGTGCCGCCCGGGTGCTCGAGGGGAAGTCGGCCGGGGAGTACATGAAGGGCCACACGTCGTGGATCCGGCGCGAGCCGATCGGCGTCGTCGGCCAGGTGACCCCGTGGAACTACCCGATGATGATGGCGGTCTGGAAGATCGGCCCGGCGCTCGCCGCGGGCAACACCATCGTCCTCAAGCCCTCGGACACCACGCCCGAGACCACCCTGCTCATGGCGGAGATCGCCTCGGAGTTCCTCCCGGCGGGGACGTTCAACGTCGTCACCGGCGACGCCTCGACCGGCCGTGCGGTGGTGTCCCACAGGACGCCGGCGCTCGTGGCGATCACGGGCTCGGTGCGTGCCGGCATGCAGGTCGCCGAGGCCGCCTCGCACGACGTCAAGCGCGTCCACCTCGAGCTGGGCGGCAAGGCGCCCGTCGTGGTCTTCGACGACGCCGACATCGAGGCGGCGGTCGAGGGCATCGCGGGCGCCGGCTACTTCAACGCGGGCCAGGACTGCACCGCGGCGACCCGCGTGCTCGCCGCCCCGCGGATCCACGACGACTTCGTGTCCGCGCTGGCCGAGTTCGCCAGCACCTCCACCAAGGTCGGCATGCCCGAGGACGAGGATGCCGCGCTCGGACCGGTCAACAACGCGAACCAGCTCCAGCGGGTGCAGGGCTTCCTCGACCGGCTGCCCGACCACGCGAGCGTCGCGGCCGGCGGCCACCGGGTCGCCTCGCTCGGTGACGGCTTCTTCCTCGAGCCCACCGTCCTGTCGGGCCTGAAGCAGGACGACGAGGCGATCCAGAACGAGATCTTCGGGCCGGTCATCACCGTCCAGCAGTTCACCGACGAGGACGAGGCAGTGCGCTGGGCCAACGGCGTCGACTACGGCCTGGCCTCCAGCGTCTGGACCCGGGACTTCGGGCGTGCGATGCGCATGTCCAAGCGCCTGGACTTCGGCGCGGTCTGGATCAACACCCACATCCCGATCGTGGCCGAGATGCCGCACGGCGGCTTCAAGCGCAGCGGCTACGGCAAGGACCTGTCCATGTACGGCTTCGAGGACTACACGCGCATCAAGCACGTCATGGCCAACATCGAGAGCTGACCGCCACCACGCCCCCCGGCCACACCCGCCCCGGACATCCCGTCCGTCCCGTCCCCCCACCCGGCCGTGAGGTCCACTCCGGCCGGCAGACCCCTCGGAGGTCCCGATGACCGAACTCGACAACCTGGCCCTGCGTGCAGCCCTCGCCCGTGGGATGGTCACCCGGCGCACGGCGATGGCCGGCGGCGCCGGTGCGATCGCGCTGGCGCTGGCCGCCTGCGGCAGCAAGGGCAAGAACCCGACGTCGTCCGCGTCCGGCTCGGCGGCGCCGACCGCCAAGGCCGCGCAGGACATGTCTGCGACCGAGAAGCTCGTCAACTGGTCGAACTGGCCGGAGTACATCGACGTCGACGACAAGACCCAGAAGCGGCCGAGCCTGGAGGAGTTCACCAAGCAGACCGGGATCAAGGTCAACTACACCGAGGACTACAACGACAACGACGAGTTCTACGCCAAGGTCCGGCCCCTCCTCGCCGACGGCAAGGACACCGGCCGCGACGTCTGGTGCAGCACCGACTGGATGGTGGCCCGCCTCATCCGACAGGGCTACGTCCAGAAGCTCGACCTCGCGAACATCCCGAACCACAAGAACGTCGACCCCTCGCTCCTGGACGTCGAGTTCGACAAGGGCCGCCTGTACTCCCTGCCCTGGCAGAGCGGGTTCGCCGGCATCGCCTACAACCCGGCGGCGACCGGCGGCAAGAAGGTCGAGTCGGTCGACCAGCTCCTGACCGACCCCGCGCTCAAGGGCAAGGTCACCCTGCTCACCGAGATGCGCGACACCGTCGGGCTGGTGCTGCTCGCGATGGGCAAGAAGCTCGAGAGCTTCACCGACGCCGACTTCAACGCCGCGATGGACGAGCTGAAGAAGGCCAAGGACGCCGGCCAGATCAAGGGCTTCACCGGCAACGAGTACACCAAGCCGCTCGCGTCGGGCGACACCGCCGCCTGCATCGCCTGGACCGGTGACGTCGTCCAGCTCCAGGCGGACAACCCCAAGCTCGGCTACGTGCTGCCCAAGACGGGCTGCACCCTCTGGTCGGACAACTTCGTCATCCCGGCGATGGCCAAGCACAAGAAGAACGCCGAGGTGCTCATCAACTACTACTACGACCCGGCGGTCATGGCGAAGGTCGTCGACTACGTCAACTACATCTCCCCGGTCCAGGGCACCAAGGCGGTGCTGCAGAAGGAGGACCCGAGCGTGGCGGACAACCCGCTGATCATCCCCGACGCCGCGACGCTCGCGAACGCCCACGTGTTCCGTGGCCTCACGGCCGCGGAGGAGACCAAGTACAGCGCGGCCTTCGCCGAGCTCACGGCGGGCTGAGCAGTGGTCGAGACGCTCCGGCACACGCCGGACGACGCAGGACCCGGTACCGGGCGCAGGACGAGCGTGGAGGACCTGCGACTGGTGGGCATCAGCAAGGTCTTCGACACCTTCACGGCGGTGCAGCCGATGGACCTGACGGTCCCCGCGGGCAGCTTCTTCGCCCTGCTCGGCCCCTCCGGGTGCGGCAAGACGACGACGTTGCGCATGGTCGCCGGGCTCGAGGACCCGACGACCGGCCAGATCCTCATCGGCGACCGCGACATCACGAACCTGAGGGCCTACAAGCGCAACGTCAACACGGTCTTCCAGTCCTACGCGCTCTTCCCGCACATGACCGTGGCCGAGAACGTGGCCTTCGGCCTCAAGCGGCGCGGCGACAAGGACGCCAAGCGCAAGGCGCAGGAGGCGCTCGAGCTGGTGCAGCTGCAGGCCGTGGCCGAGAAGAAGCCGGCCCAGCTGTCCGGCGGCATGCAGCAGCGCGTCGCCCTGGCCCGCGCCATCGTCAACCGTCCGGACGTCCTGCTGCTCGACGAGCCGCTCGGCGCCCTGGACCTCAAGCTGCGCCGCCAGATGCAGATCGAGCTCAAGCGGATCCAGCAGGAGGTCGGCCTCACCTTCATCCACGTGACCCACGACCAGGAGGAGGCCATGACCATGGCGGACTCCATCGCGGTCATGAACCAGGGCGTCGTCGAGCAGCTCGCGGACCCCGCGACGCTGTACGAGAACCCCGCCTCCACGTTCGTCGCGAACTTCCTCGGGCAGTCCAACCTGCTCCGGGCGCAGATCGAGGGCGACGCCGGCGACGGCATGCTCCGCGCCCGGACCCACGACCAGGAGCTGGTGGTGCGCGCGGACCGCGTGCCCGACGGCATACGCGACGTCTGGGTCGGGGTCCGCCCCGAGAAGCTGCGCCTGGGCGACCGCGGTCGCAACACGCTGCGCGGGCTGGTGACCGACGCGTCCTTCACCGGCGTGTCGACGCAGTACCTCGTGCGGATGCCGTGGGACTTCGAGCTCATGGTCGTCCAGCAGAACGACGGGTCGGCCCGCGCGCACGTGGGCGAGACGGTGACCGTGTCCTGGGACCCGGGGCACGAGTTCGTCCTCGACCAGCGGCAGTCCGACACCGCCGGCGCGGACCTCGACGATGAGTAGCGCCGCCCTGCCGTCCGCGGGCCCGCCCCCGGCCCGCAGGGCGCGCGTCAACTGGGTGCCCTACGCGCTGCTGCTGCCCGGCCTGCTGTGGCTGTTCGTCTTCTTCGTCGTGCCGATGATCACGCTGGCGTCGCAGTCGCTCCAGGAGGGCGACGTCGACAACGGCTACACCTTCACGGGCAACGTCGCGATCTACGGCCAGGCACTGCAGGACTACTGGCCCCAGCTGCTCCGCTCGATCGGCTACTCCGCCACGGCGACCGTGCTGGCGCTGCTGCTCGGCTACCCGCTGGCCTACTTCATCGCCAGCCGCCGCAGCGCGTGGAAGAACATCCTCCTGGTCCTGGTGATCGCGCCGTTCTTCACCAGCTTCCTCATCCGCACGCTGGCCTGGCAGACGATCCTCGCGGACGACTACCTGCCGGCCCGGATCGCGCGCGCCATCCACTTCACCGACCTGCTGCAGCTGCTCAACCTGTCGGAGAACTCCTCGCTGCTGTCCAGCAAGTTCGCGGTGATCTGCGGGCTCACGTACAACTTCCTGCCGTTCATGATCCTGCCGCTGTTCACCTCGCTCGACCGGCTCGACGGCCGGTTGCTGGAGGCTGCGGGGGACCTGTACGCCACGCCGCGCGAGACGTTCCGGTACGTCACCTGGCCGCTGTCGCTGCCCGGCGTGGTGGCGGGCACGCTGCTGACCTTCATCCCGGCGGCGGGCGACTACATCAACTCCAAGCTGCTCGGGAACACCCAGACGGTGATGATCGGCCAGGTCATCGACGCACAGTTCCTGCGGGTGCTGAACTACCCGCTGGCGGCGGCGTTGTCGTTCGTCCTGCTCGTCCTCATCCTCACGCTCGTGACCGCGTACGTGCGGCGAGCCGGCACCGAGGAGCTCGTCTGATGGCCTGGGTCCGACGCAACCTGCTGACCTTCGCCGCGATGGTCACGCTGTTCATCCTGCTGCTGCCCAACGTGGTCGTCGCCCTGTTCTCGTTCAACAAGCCGAACGGGCGCTACAACTACCAGTGGGTGCGGTTCTCCACCGACGCCTGGGCCAACCCGTGCGGCACGCCGGGCATCTGCGACTCGCTCGGCCTCAGCCTGCGCATCGGGATCACCGCGTCGGTCGTGGCGACGATCCTCGGCACGATGGTCGCGTTCGCGCTCGGCCGGTTCCGCTTCCGCGGCCGGGCGACGACGAACCTGCTCATCTTCATGCCGATGGCGACGCCCGAGGTGGTCATGGGCTCGAGCCTGCTGACCCTCTTCGTGATGATGGGCCTGTCGACGGGTGCGCTCGCCATCCTCATCGCGCACATCATGTTCTGCGTCAGCTTCGTCGTCGTGGCCGTCAAGGCCCGGGTCGCCTCGCTCGACCCGAGGCTCGAGGAGGCGGCGGCCGACCTGGGCGCGACCCCCGTGGCGACGTTCATGAAGGTGACGCTGCCGCTGGTCGCACCCGGCATCGCGGCCGGTGCGCTGCTGGCGTTCTCGCTCAGCTTCGACGACTACATCATCACCAACTTCAACGCGAGCCCGAGCTCGGTGACCTTCCCGATGTACGTCTGGGGTGCGGCGCAGCGCGGCACCCCCGTGCAGATCAACGTCGTCGGCACGGTCATGTTCGTGCTGTCCGTCGGGATCGTCCTGACCGCGCAGCTCATCTCCCGCCGCAGGGCCAGGAAGGCATAGGAACCCGTGCGCATCCTCATGATCGGCGCCGGTGGCGTCGGTGACGCCGCCGCGCGCATCGCGGTCGAGCGCGACTTCTTCGAGCTCCTCGTGGTCGCCGACTACGACCTGTCGCGGGCGCAGCGCACCGTGGCGGAGGCGTCGGCGCGCAGGGCCGGTGAGACCCGTCTCGTCGCGGCCCGGGTGGACGCGTCCGACGAGGGGGCCGTCGCGGCGCTGGCGCGGGAGCACGGCGCGACGCACGTGTTCAACGCCGTCGACCCGCGGTTCGTCATGCCGATCTTCCGGGGTGCCCTGGCCGCCGGTGCCGACTACCTCGACATGGCGATGAGCCTGTCGCAGCGGCACCCGCAGGAGCCGTACGCGAAGGCGCACGTGAAGCTCGGTGACGAGCAGCTCGCGACGGCGGGGGAGTGGGAGTCCGCCGGACGGCTGGCGCTGCTCGGCATGGGCGTCGAGCCGGGCCTGTCCGACGTGTTCGCACGCTACGCCGCGGACCACCTGTTCTCGCGCATCGAGGAGCTGGGGACGCGCGACGGCGCCAACCTGGCCGTCTACGACGAGGACGGCAACGAGACCTTCGCCCCCGGGTTCTCGATGTGGACCATCATCGAGGAGTGCCTCAACCCGCCCGTGGTGTGGGAGAAGGCGCGGGCGGACGCAGCCGGCGGCGACCTCGAGGCGGGCTTCTTCACCCTCCCCGCGTTCAGCGAGCCCGAGGTCTTCGACTTCCCCGAGGGCATCGGCCCGGTGGAGTGCGTCCACGTCGAGCACGAGGAGGTCCTCCTCATGCCGCGCTGGCTCGACGCCGAGCGGGTGACGTTCAAGTACGGGCTCGGCGAGGAGCTCATCACCATCCTGCGGACCCTGCACGCGCTAGGCCTCGACCGCACCGACCCGGTGCGGGTCAAGGGCGTCGAGGTGTCGCCGCGCGACGTCGTGGCCGCGGTGCTGCCCGACCCGGCGACCATCGGGCCGCGGATGAAGGGCAAGACCTGCGCGGGCGTGTTCGTGACCGGCACCGGCAAGGACGGGCAGCCCCGCCGCACGTACCTCTACCACGTGTCCGACAACGAGGAGACGATGCGCGAGTACGGCGCCCAGTGCGTCGTGTGGCAGACCGCGGTCAACCCCGTGGTCGCCCTCGAGCTGCTCGCGACCGGCGTGTGGTCGGGCAGCGGGGTCAAGGGCCCGGAGGCGTTCGACACCGTCCCGTTCCTCGACCTGCTCGCCGCGCCGAAGCCGGAGGGTTACGGCTCGCCCTGGGCGATGGAGGAGCGCTGAATGTGCCTGCACGCGGCACACCGCGGGCACGGGTGGCCGCCGTGCGCGGGCCCGTCGGCGCAGGCATAGGGTCGACACCATGACGCGCTACGGGCAGCAGTACGGCCCCGACTTCACCTTCCTGGGCGTGGACCGCTGCGACCTCGACGACGAGAGCACGTATGCCGGCGCCGACGTCGTCGTCCTCGGTGCGCCCTTCGACGGCGGCACCTCCCACCGGCCCGGGACCCGGTTCGGCCCGCAGGCGATCCGGATGACCGACTACCTGCCGCACGACGGCTCGCGACCCTCCCTGGCCCTGCGCACCGACGGCCTGGTCGACCTCAAGGTCGTGGACGCCGGCGACGTCGAGATGTACTCCGGCGACATCGAGGTCGCCCTGCCGGCGCTCGAGGCCGCGGTCGAGAAGGTGGCCCGGGCGGGCGCGATCCCGGTCGTCCTCGGCGGCGACCACTCGATCGCCTACCCGGACGCCAAGGGCGTGGCCAACGTCCTGGGCCACGGCCGCGTCTCGATGATCCACTTCGACGCCCACGCCGACACCGGTGACATCGAGTTCGGGTCCCTCTGGGGCCACGGCCAGCCGATGCGCCGGCTGATCGAGTCCGGGGCGCTGCGCGGGGACCGCTTTCTCCAGGTCGGGCTCCGGGGGTACTGGCCGCCGCCGGAGACGCTCGACTGGATGGCCGGGCAGCGGATGCGCTCGTTCGAGATGACCGAGATCGTCCACCGCGGCCTGCAGGAGTGCCTCAGCGAGGCGTTCACCATCGCCACGGACGAGTGCGAGGGCGTCTTCCTCTCCGTGGACATCGACGTGTGCGACCCCGGGCACGCGCCCGGGACGGGCACCCCGGAGCCCGGCGGCCTCAGCGCCCGTGAGCTGCTCGACTCGGTGCGCCGCATCTGCCTCGAGCTGCCGGTCGTCGGCATGGACGTCGTCGAGGTCAGCCCGCCCTACGACCACGCCGACATCACTGCGGCGCTCGCCAACCGGGTCGTCCTCGAGGCACTGTCGGCGATCGCCCGACGGCGCCAGGACGAGCGCGACGGCACCCGGTGGGACCCGTCCCTGCCGCTGCTGTCGGGTCGCAACGCGGCCATCCCGCAGGGCCACATCCCGCACCACCACACGCACGAGACGCACGACCGACCGCACGACGACGCACCCACGGAGGAGCAGCCCTGATGGCCACCACGCAGAAGTCGCTCATCGAGTCCGTCCCGAAGGGTCTGCTGATCGGCGGGCGGTGGCGTGAGGGCAGTGACGGCAGGACGATCGCTGTGGAGGACCCGTCCAGCGGGGCGACGATCACGCACGTCGCGGATGCCACCGTCGCCGATGGCAAGGCTGCCCTGGACGCCGCGGTTGCGGCGCAGGCGGACTGGGCCGCGACGCCGCCGCGGGACCGTGGGGAGATCCTGCGGTCGGCGTTCGAGAAGATCACCGAGCGGGCGGAGGACTTCGCCACGCTGATGACCCTGGAGATGGGCAAGACCCTGGCCGAGTCGCGGGGCGAGGTGACCTACGGGGCCGAGTTCTTCCGCTGGTTCTCCGAGGAGGCGGTCCGCATCAGTGGCCGCTGGTCGACCGCGCCGAACGGTGCGACCCGGTTGCTGACGATGAAGAAGCCGGTCGGGCCGACGTTGATGATCACGCCGTGGAACTTCCCGCTGGCGATGGGGACCCGCAAGATCGGCCCGGCGATCGCGGCGGGGTGCACGATGGTCGTCAAGCCGGCCAGCCAGACCCCGTTGACGATGCTGGCCCTGGCGCAGGTGCTGGCCGAGTGCGGGCTGCCCGACGGCGTCCTGAACGTCATCACCACCACCCGCACCGGCGAGGTGATCGAGCCGGTCATCCGCGACCCCCGGCTGCGCAAGCTGACCTTCACCGGGTCCACGGGGGTCGGGCGCACCCTGGTCGAGCAGTCGGCGCAGCAGCTGCTGCGGGTCTCGATGGAGCTGGGTGGCAACGCCCCGTTCATCGTGTTCGAGGACGCCGACCTCGACCGGGCCGTCGAGGGCGCGATGCTGGCCAAGATGCGCAACATCGGCGAGGCGTGCACCGCCGCGAACCGGTTCTACGTCCACGAGTCCGTGGTCGACGAGTTCGCCGACCGGATGGCCAAGCGGATGGGTGCCCTGACGTTGGGCAAGGGCACGAAGAAGGGCGTCGACGTCGGCCCGCTGATCGACGCCAAGGCCCGCGACGGGGTCGCCGAGCTGGTCGAGCACGCCCGCGCCCAGGGCGCCACCGTCGTCACCGGCGGCAACGTCGTGCCCGGCCGCGGGTACTTCTACGAGCCGACCGTGATCACCGGGGTCGCCAAGGACGCCCGGATGATGACCGAGGAGATCTTCGGCCCGGTCGCCCCGATCGCGTCCTTCCGCACCGAGGCCGAGGCCATCGACCTGGCCAACGACACCGAGTACGGCCTCGCCTCGTACGTGTTCACCACCGACCTGGGCCGCATGATCCGCGTGGCCGAGGGACTGCAGTACGGCATGATCGGCATCAACCAGGGCATCATCTCCAACCCCGCAGCCCCCTTCGGTGGCGTCAAGGCCTCCGGCTTCGGCCGCGAAGGCGGCTTCGAAGGCATCGAGGAGTACCTCGAGACCACCTACGTCGGCATCGCCCCGTAGGGGCCGGTCGGGACGCGGCGGGCAGCCGTCGCGTCCCAATCGCCCCATACGTGCCGGTTGACCATCGGCCACTCGGAGGGGTCTGCGCCGATCTGCCTCCGGCGAGGCGCGTTTGGCTGTTCAATCCCGCCATGAGCGTGGAAGACATGGGTGTCGTCACCTCCCTGCGCCCGGGGGAGGACACCTCGCGCACGGCCGGACGGCTGAAGTCGCTGTCCGAGGTGATGAGCGAGACCGACGAGAAGCTCCGCCTGGGCCACACGGCCGGCGCGCGGGTCTGGCCGACCGGGTTCGGCGCGCTGGACGTCGCCCTGTCCGGCGGCTTCCGCTCCGGCGAGCTCGTCCTGCTGGGTGGCCCCCAGGGCCTCGGCAAGACGGCGATGATGCTGCAGGTCCTGCGCAACGCGGTCGCGGCCAACCGCACGGCCGTGTTCTTCTCCTACGAGCACGGGGCACACAGCATCCTGGAGCGGCTGCTCGCGATCGAGGCGGCCGAGGTGGCCGGCACCGACGGGGTGAACCTCACCAAGATCCGGGCCGCCTTCGAGGCGCGGCACAGCACCGCCAACAACCTGCAGTCCCGGTTCGCCAACGCCCCCGGCGGCCCCGAAGCGGTACGGGCGCTGGAGTCGTACGCCGACCGGCTGCACATCCACACGAGCAGCGGCCTGCATACGACGCTGGACACCATCCACGACACCATCGCCGAGCTCGCCCAGCGCGACGGCCGCGCCCCGATGGTCCTCGTGGACTACCTCCAGAAGATCCCCCTGCCCGGGTCCAGCCTCGCCGAGGAGGAGCGGGTGGCCACGGTGGTCGAGCGGCTCAAGGACTTCGCCCTCGAGTTCTCCGTCCCCGTCGTGTCGATCGTGGCGGCCGAGAAGGGCAGCCTCGTCGGCGGCCGCCGCATGCGCGTCCACGACCTGCGCGGCTCGTCGGCGCTGGCCTACGAGTCCGACATCGTCCTGATCATCAACGAGAAGTACGACGTCGTCGCCAAGCACCACCTCGTCTACCACCTGGGCAACGCGGAGCGGTTCCGGCAGTGGGTCGTGCTGTCGATCGAGAAGAACCGCAACGGCGTCGACCACCTCGAGCTGGAGTTCCAGAAGCGGTTCGACCAGGGCCGCTTCGAGACCGAGGGCCGGGTGGTCGAGGAGCAGCTCATCGAGGAGCGGGTCTTCCGCGAGTGAGCCACCGGATTCCGCGGTCGGGGCTGTGCCGGGCCCCTCGCTGCCCTATTTTGGCTCGTATGCCGTGGCGCCAGGGGCCGCTCCCGCACCGAGTGCGCACCGCACGCTGCCCTGGGGCTCGCCGTGGTGCATGAGGTCGGTGCCGGGACGTCGCTGACCGCCCTCGTTCGCTCGGCACGCGACGACGGCAGGCAGGTGCTCGTCGTGCCCGCCGGCGCCACCGTGGCGCAGAGCCTCGACTGGTTCGCCGAGAGCCTGCGCCTGCCCGAGTGGTTCGGCCGCAACCTCGACGCGCTCGCCGACTGCCTGCACGACCTGGCCGAGGAGGACCCGCACGAGGGCACGGACGGCCGGGTGCTGGTGTGGGACCGCGTCGCGGCGCTCAAGGTCGTGGACCCGGACGGCTTCGACGGGATCCGGTCGGTCCTCGTCGAGGTCGAGGACGAGCACCCCTCGCTGGCCGTCGTGGTCGTGGACCGCTGAGTCCGGCCCCGGCCTGCCGATGGGGGACAATGGGGACGTGACACCACCGCGCAGCGTCGCCGTCCTCGGCTCGACCGGGTCCATCGGGACCCAGGCCCTGGACGTCATCGCGCGCAACCCCGACCGGTTCCGGGTCACCGCCCTGTCCGCCGGGTCGAACCTCGACCTCGCCGCCGAGCAGGCCGTCGCCTTCGGGGCCGAGCTGCTGGCGGTCGCCCGCGGGACGCACGAGGCGGTGGCCGAGGCCGTCGCCGCGCACGCGCGCCGCGCCGGCCGCCCGGCATACCGGCCGCAGGTCGTCGTGGGGGACGACGCGGCGGTCACGGCAGCCGGGTCGGGTGCGGACGTCGTCCTCAACGGCATCACGGGCTCGATCGGTCTCCGGCCGACCCTGGCCGCGCTCGCTGCCGGGTCGCGACTGGCGCTGGCGAACAAGGAGTCGCTGATCGTCGGCGGCCCGCTCGTCAAGGCCGCTGCCGCTGCGGACCAGATCGTCCCCGTCGACTCCGAGCACTCCGCGATCGCCCAGTGCCTGCGGGGCGGGCGCGCACAGGAGGTGCGCCGGCTCGTCGTGACCGCGAGCGGCGGGCCGTTCCGCGGGCGCAGCCGCGGTTCGCTGCGCGACGTCACCCCGGCCGACGCGCTCGCGCACCCGAACTTCTCCATGGGCCGCGTCATCACGACGAACTCGGCCACCCTGGTCAACAAGGGGCTCGAGGTCATCGAGGCGCACCTGCTCTTCGACATCCCGTTCGACGCGATCGAGGTCGTCGTCCACCCGCAGCAGATGATCCACTCGATGGTGGAGTTCGTCGACGGCTCGACGATCGCCCAGGCCGGGCCGCCGCGCATGCTCGTGCCGATCGCGCTCGGCCTCTCCTGGCCCGACCGGCTGGCGGACGTCGACGTGCCGGTCGACTGGACCAGGGCCCAGTCGTGGGAATTCGAGCCGCTCGACGACGAGGCGTTCCCCGCGGTGCGGCTCGCCCGGCAGGTGGGGGAGTCCGGCGGCACGTACCCGGCCGTCTACAACGCCGCCAACGAGGTCGCCGTCGACGCGTTCCACGACGGGCACATCCGCTTCCCCGACATCGTCGACACCGTCGAGCGGGTCGTGCAGGAGCACACGGGGTCCGGGATCGATTCCGCGGCGCTGTCCGTTGAGGACGTGTTGCGGGCCGACGACTGGGCCCGCGGGCGTGCGCGGAAGGTGCTGGGACTGCCCGGCCCCGACCTCGCCACCGACGACACCGCCACCGACGCCACTGCCGGCGGCACCACCACCAGCGCCCAGGGGGCTCGCGCGTGACCGTCCTGCTGTACATCCTCGGGGTGCTGTTCGTCGCCCTCGGCGTGGGCCTGTCGATCGGCCTGCACGAGATCGGCCACCTCGTGCCCGCCAAGAAGTTCGGGGTCAAGGTCACCCAGTACATGGTCGGCTTCGGGCCCACGGTGTGGTCGACCCGCCGCGGCGAGACCGAGTACGGCGTCAAGGCCATCCCGCTCGGCGGCTACATCCGCATGATCGGCATGTTCCCGCCCCGTCCCGGCGACAAGCCGGGCACGCTGCGGGTGTCCTCCACGGGTCGCTTCTCCCAGCTCGCCGACGAGGCCCGCCAGCTCAGCCTGGAGGAGATCAGGCCTGGGGACGAGGACCGCGTGTTCTACAAGCTGTCGGTCCCGAAGAAGGTCGTCGTCATGCTCGGCGGCCCGATGATGAACCTGCTCATCGGCGTCGTCCTGCTCGGCGGCATCGTCTCCCTCTACGGCATCGCCACGCCGCAGAAGGGCGCCGACGTCGCCGCGGTGAGCGAGTGCGTCGTCGCGGCCGAGCAGGCCACCACCAAGACAGCGTGCACCCCGTCCGACCCGAGGACGCCGGCCTACCAGGCGGGCCTGAAGCCGGGCGACCGGTTCGTCTCCATCGCCGGGCAGCCCATCACCTCGACCACCGACGTCGGCCGCCTCGTGCGCCCGCGGGTGGGGCAGGCCACGCCGGTCGTCGTCGAGCGCGACGGCCGCCAGGTGACGCTCACCGTCACGCCGATCCGCAACACCGTGCAGCAGGTCGACGACCAGGGGCGGCCGAAGGTCGACGCCCAGGGCAAGCCCGTGACGGTCGACGCCGGGTTCATCGGGGTCAGCAGCCAGACGCCGGTGGCCTACGTCCCGCAGCCGGTGACCGAGGTGCCCGGCATCGTCGGTGAGCAGCTCAAGGCCACTGCGGGGATCGTCCTGAAGATCCCCCAGAAGATGAAGGGCGTCGCTGAGGCGGCCTTCGGGTCCGGGCAGCGCGACCCCAACGGACCCGTCTCGGTCGTGGGCGTGGGCCGGATGGCCGGCGAGGCGGCCTCGGGCGGCGTGTCGTGGATCGGCGGACCGGACGGCATCAACCCGTTCGTCTTCCTCCTGAGCCTCATGGCGTCGCTCAACTTCGCGCTCTTCGTGTTCAACCTCATCCCGCTGCTGCCGCTCGACGGCGGCCACGTCGCGGGTGCCCTGTGGGAGGGCCTCAAGCGGTCGGTGGCGCGCCTGCTGCACCGCCCGGACCCCGGTCACGTCGACGTCGCCAAGGCACTGCCGGTGGCGTATGCCGTGTCGACCGTGCTCATCGTGATGTCGGCGCTGCTGATCTACGCGGATGTCGTCAAGCCGGTCAACCTGGGCGGGTAGCGACCCCACCCTGCGGGGGGCGAGGTGCGCGGCATACCGGATAATGGACGCATGACTGTTGGTCTCGGTATGCCGGCCCTCCCTCCGCCCGTCCTCGCCCCCCGGCGCAAGACGCGCAAGATCAAGGTCGGCAAGGTCGAGGTCGGCGGCGACGCCCCGATCTCCGTGCAGTCGATGTGCACGACCCCGACGACGGACATCAACGCGACGCTGCAGCAGATCGCCGAGCTCACCGCTGCGGGCTGCGACATCGTCCGGGTCGCGTGCCCGTCGCAGGACGACGCGGACGCCCTCCCCGCGATCGCCCGCAAGTCGCAGATCCCGGTCATCGCCGACATTCACTTCCAGCCCAAGTACGTGTACGCCGCGATCGACGCCGGCTGCGCGGGCGTGCGGGTCAACCCGGGGAACATCCGCCAGTTCGACGACCAGGTCAAGCAGATCGCCCAGGCCGCCAAGGACGCGGGCGTCTCGATCCGGATCGGCGTCAACGCCGGGTCGCTCGACAAGCGGCTGCTCGAGAAGTACGGCAAGCCGACCGCCGAGGCCCTGGTGGAGTCGGCCGTCTGGGAGGCCTCGCTGTTCGAGGAGCATGACTTCCACGACTTCAAGATCTCGGTGAAGCACAACGACCCGGTCGTCATGGTGCGCGCCTACGAGATGCTGTCCGAGCGGGGCGACTGGCCGCTGCACCTCGGCGTCACCGAGGCCGGGCCGGCGTTCCAGGGCACGATCAAGTCGGCCACCGCGTTCGGCGCGCTGCTGTCCAAGGGCATCGGCGACACCATCCGCGTCTCCCTCTCGGCCCCGCCGGTCGAGGAGGTCAAGGTCGGCAACCAGATCCTGCAGTCTCTCAACCTCAAGCCGCGCAAGCTCGAGATCGTCTCGTGCCCCTCGTGCGGTCGCGCGCAGGTCGACGTCTACAAGCTCGCCGACGAGGTGACCGCCGGCCTCGAGGGCATGACCGTGCCGCTGCGGGTGGCCGTCATGGGCTGCGTCGTGAACGGCCCCGGCGAGGCGCGCGAGGCCGACCTCGGTGTCGCCTCGGGCAACGGCAAGGGCCAGATCTTCGTCAAGGGCGAGGTCATCAAGACGGTGCCCGAGTCGCAGATCGTGGAGACCCTCATCGAGGAGGCCATGCGCATCGCCGAGGAGATGGGCGAGCCGGTCGACGAGGCAGACGCCGGGGCACCCTCCGTCACCGTCGGCTGACCGCCCTCCGCGCGGTCGGCTGACCGCACTCCGCGCGGTCGGCTGCCCGCGCTCGGTGGCCGCGACCGCCGCGGGGAGCGGCGGACCTCGTTGCGACGCGGTGTGCCCCGGTGGGGCCTAGGCTGACACCGTGCTGCGCACCCGCAACCCGGTCCACGCCCTGTCGGCGTCGGACCGCGACGCCGCCCTCGAGGTCTGCTCCCGCGACCTCGCGGCAAACGTCTTCGTCGCGGCGCGCCTGCTCGAGGGCGTCCTGACCACCCAGCCCGGGACGGTGCTCGGCCACAAGGTGGACGGGCGGCTGCAGTCCCTGTGCTGGTCGAGCGCCAACCTCGTCCCGGTCGAGGCCGACGACCAGAGCCTCGCCTGGTTCGCCGACCGCGTCCGCCGGTGGCGCCGGCACTGTGCCTCGATCCTCGGGCCCGCCGACCAGGTCACCGAGCTGTGGCGGCTGCTCCAGCCGACGTGGGGCCCGGCCCGGGCCGTGCGCACCGCGCAGCCCCTCATGAGCATGATGGAGCTGCCGTCCTCGATCGGTGTCGAGCTGGACCCGCGGGTGCGGCCCGCACGCCTCGACGAGGTCGACCTCGTGATGCCCGCCGCGGCGCACATGTTCGAGGGCGAGATCGGCTACAAGCCGTACACCGGCTCCGGCGCGGCATACCGCCAGGCTCTGCTCGCCCTGATCGAGCGCGGGCACACCTTCGTCGTCGTCGAGGACGGCGCCGTCGTCTTCAAGGCCGACGTGGGGTCGGTGGCGCTGGGGTGCGCGCAGATCCAGGGCGTCTGGCTGGCGCCCCACCTGCGTGGCCAGGGTCTCGCGACCGGCCTCATGGCGTCGGTCGTCGAGCAGGTCATGCAGACCCGCGCGCGCTGGGTCACGCTGTACGTCAACGACTTCAACACCAGCGCCCGGGCTACCTACCGAGGTGTCGGATTCGTCGACGTGGGGACGTTCTCGACGGTCCTGCTGTGACCGACGTCGAGGACGAGGATGTCGGGCCGGGGACGATCGGGTACTGGTTCTGGGGGTCGCTCCTGGCCTTCGGCGCGTTCCTCGTGGTGGTGCCGGGGCGCGATCCCCGCGCCCGGTTCTGGCTCGTGGCCGGGATCGTCCTTGCGGCCGCGTCGGTCGTCGGCCTGGTGCGCGTGGTGCTCCGGCGTCAGTAGAGGCCGGTCGAGTACTGCGAGCCGTAGTAGCGCTCGAGCTCCTCGATCGAGTCCTCGGGTCGCTCGAGGGCCTTGGCGATCTGCGGGCGGGAGCCGACCGCCATCGGGTCCCAGGTCTCCGGGTGCCAGAGGCGGCTGCGCATGAAGGCCTTGGCGCAGTGGTGGAACACCTCGTCGACCTCGACGACGAGTGCCAGCACCGGCCGGTGCCCCTTGACCACCATGTCGTCGAACCAGGGGGCGTCGCTCACGAGGTGCGCGCGCCCGTTGATCCGCAGCGTGTCGCCGCGGCCCGGGACGATCGAGATCAGCCCGACGTGCGGGTTGGACAGGACGTTGCGGTAGCCGTCGGCCCGCTTGTTGCCCAGCCGCTCGGGCACGGCGACCGTGGTGTCGTCGAGGACCCGGACGAAGCCGGGCGGGTCGCCCTTGGGCGAGACGTCGCAGCTGCCGTCTGCGGCCGAGGTCGCCACCAGGCAGAACGGCGAGGCGGCGAGCCACTCGCGGTCGAGGTCGTGCAGGGCCGGGCGGACCTTGTCGCGCACACGGGGGAGCGGCTCGCCCAGGAGGGCCGTGAGCTGCTCGGGCGTCTCGATGCGGGTCGTCATGGGGCCAGTGTGGCAGTGCCGGGACCGCGTCCGCCGAGGGGTGGATCGGCCCCGGCCGGGGTAGGAAGGACCGATGCAGACGTTCCTTCCGTACGCGAACCCGCGCACGAGCGCGGCCGCCCTCGACGACCGGCGCCTCGGCAAGCAGCGGGTGGAGACCTTCCAGGTGCTGCGGGCGCTCACGTGGCCGGAGTACGGCTGGAAGAACCACCCGGTGACGCGGATGTGGCGCGGCTTCGTCCCGGCGCTGGTCGCCTACGGGCTCGCCTGCGTCGACGAGTGGCGCGCCCGCAGCCGGGCGGACTCCACCCGTGCGGCCCTGGTCGAGTTCACCGGCGGCGTCGAGCCGGACTGGGACGAGCTGCACGACCGGGGCGAGGTGCCGCCCTGGGTGGGCGACGAGGCCCTGCACCTCAGCCACCGCTCCTCGCTGGTGCGCAAGGACCCGGAGCACTACCGGCCGCTGTTCGGCGACGTCCCCGACGACCTTCCCTACGTCTGGCCGGACGCAGCGTTCCCGCGGTGGCCGGTCCGCCGCGGCGACGGACCGCCGCTCGCACTGCCTGACGCGGCCGTGCTCCTGGGCCTCGACACTGTGCCGGGGGACGCGCCCGAGGTCGTGCGGCGGCTCCTGGCGGGGGAGGACGTCACCCTGGGGGAGGACGTCACCCCCGGGCAGGACGGCGGTGCCGACGCCCGAGTGACCGCGCTGCTGGCGGGTCTCTGCACCCCCGGGACCACGGTCTGGGTGGTCGACCTGCCGCCGCTGGAGCCCTGGGGCTCGGCACCGGCCCCGCGCGACGGCGCCGGCGCCGTGTCCACCTCGATCGCGCGGCAGCCGTCCGACGCGGACCGGCAGGCGATGGGCGAGGAGGCGGCTGCCGTGCCCGAGTTCCGGTTCGTGCGCGCCGGCCGGGTCGACCGGCCGCTGGCCGACGACCTCGGCGCCGGGCTCGTCGTGGCGCCGCGCGCCGCCGACCCGGGCGACGTCGGCCGTCCGCGGCTCCTGTTGCCCTGACCGGCGCACGAATCTTCGCCCACGATTCGTCTGGCGAGTGAACCTTCACCCGCACAGCGAATTGTGGGCGAAGAGCCGGAGCGGCCACCGGGGCGGGGAGCGGCGGCCGCGAAACCGCGGTGAGCACGCGGCATACGGGCAGATATCCTTCCCGGTGGCCCCCCACCCGAAGGAGACCGAAGTGGCCCTGCGCATGTCGACCCTGTTCCTCCGGACCCTCCGCGAGGACCCGGCGGACGCAGAGGTGCCGAGCCACAGGCTCCTCGTCCGGGCCGGCTACATCCGGCGCGTCAGCCCGGGCATCTACACCTGGCTGCCGCTCGGGCTGAAGGTGCTGCGCAAGGTCGAGACCATCGTCCGCGAGGAGATGGACGCCATCGGCGCCCAGGAGCTGCTGTTCCCCGCCCTGCTGCCCAAGGAGCCGTTCGAGGCGACCGGGCGCTGGGAGGAGTACGGCGACAACATCTTCCGGCTCAAGGACCGCAAGGACGCCGACTACCTGCTCGGCCCCACGCACGAGGAGATGTTCACCCTCGCGGTGAAGGACCTTTTCTCCTCGTACAAGGACCTGCCGCTGTCCATCTACCAGATCCAGACGAAGTACCGCGACGAGGCCCGCCCGCGCGCCGGCCTGCTCCGCGGCCGCGAGTTCGTCATGAAGGACAGCTACTCCTTCGACATCGACGAGGCCGGCCTCGACAAGGCCTACCAGCTGCACCGCGACGCCTACATCCGGATCTTCGACCGGCTCGGCTTCCACTACGTCATCGTCCAGGCGATGGCCGGCGCCATGGGCGGCTCCAAGAGCGAGGAGTTCCTCGCCACCGCGGAGAACGGCGAGGACACCTACGTCCACTGCCCCGAGTGCGGGTATGCCGCGAACGTCGAGGCCGTGCGCGTGCCCGCGCCCGACCCCGTGCCGTGGGACGGCGTGCCGGCCGCGCACGCCGAGGACACCCCCGACACCCCGACCATCGAGACGCTGGTCGACCACCTCAACGCCGCGTTCCCCCGCGAGGACCGTCCCTGGGAGGCCGGTGACACGCTCAAGAACGTCCTGGTCGTGCTCGCCCACCCCGACGGCACGCGCGAGCCGCTGGCCATCGGCGTGCCCGGTGACCGCGAGATCGACGAGAAGCGGCTCGGGGCGCAGGTCGAGCCCGCGAGCGTCGAGGCCTTCGACGAGAAGGACTTCGCGGCCAACCCCGCCCTCGTGAAGGGCTACATCGGCCCCGGCGTGCTCGGCAGCGAGAACGCCTCCGGCATCCGCTACCTGCTCGACCCCCGGGTCTCCGAGGGCACCCGCTGGGTGACCGGAGCCGACGAGTCCCGCAAGCACGTCGTCGACCTCGTCGCCGGCCGCGACTTCACTGCCGACGGCACGATCGAGGCCGCGGACGTGCGGCCCGGCGACGCCTGCCCGTCGTGCGGGCACGGGCTGGAGTCGGCGCGCGGCATTGAGATGGGCCACATCTTCCAGCTCGGCACCAAGTACGCCGAGGCCCTGGACCTCAAGGTGCTGGACCAGAACGGCAAGCTGCAGACCGTCATCATGGGCTCCTACGGCGTGGGCGTCTCGCGCGCGGTCGCGTGCGTCGCCGAGGGCAACCACGACGAGCTCGGCCTGCGCTGGCCGCGCGAGATCAGCCCGGTCGACGTGCACGTCGTCGCCACCGGCAAGGACGTCACGCGCGACCCCGAGGTCTTCTCGACCGCCGAGGACGTCACCCGGTCGCTCGAGGCGCAGGGCCTGTCGGTGCTCTACGACGACCGGCAGAAGGTCAGCCCGGGCGTGAAGTTCAAGGACTCCGAGCTGCTCGGCGTGCCGACGATCGTGGTCATCGGCAAGTCGCTCGAGAACGGCGTCGTCGAGATCAAGGACCGTGCCACCGGCGAGCGCCGCGAGGTGCCGGTCGGCGACGTCGTGGCCGAGGTGGTCCGCGAGGTCCGCGAGGTCCGCGGCAGCGACTCGTGACGACCTCGGCCCACGGACCGGTCGAGGCGGTCATCTTCGACTGGGGCGGCACGCTCACGCCCTGGCACGAGGTCGACCTCCCCGCGCAGTGGCGCGTCTTCGCCCGCGAGGTCCACGGCATCCCGGTCGAGTCCCACGACATGGACCCCGAGGACCTCGCCGAGGCCGACTCGCTGGCGCACCGCATCCTCGTGGCCGAGGAGGCTGCCTGGAAGCGCGGTCGCTCCGACCACTCCAGCGCCTCCCTCGAGGAGGTGCTGGCGCAGGCCGGCGTCGACCCGGAGCACGACCGGCACCACCTGGCGCTCGCGGCATACCAGCGCTTCTGGGAGCCGCACACCCACACGGACCCCCAGGTCCGACCGCTCTGGGAGGCGTTGCACGACAGGGGGATCCGCGTCGGGGTCCTGTCCAACACGATCTGGTCGCGGGCCTACCACCGCGAGCTGTTCCAGCGTGACGGCGTCCTCGACCTCGTCGACGGCGACGTCTACTCCTCGGAGATCCACGTCGTGAAGCCGCACGCCGAGGCGTTCCTCATGGCCTGCCGGGCGGTCGGGGTGGAGCCGCAGCACGCCGTGTACGTCGGTGACCGGCTCTTCGAGGACGTCCACGGGCCGCAGCAGGTCGGCATGCGCGCGATCTGGGTGCCGCACAGCGACATCCCGGCCGAGCAGCGAGTCGAGGTCGACGTCACGCCGGACGCCGAGGCGCACCAGCTCTCGGACATCGTGGGCATCGTCGACCGCTGGATCGCCGGGCACTGAGTGGGCGACGTCGCGACGAGCACGCTGCTGCTCATGGCGCTGGCCGGGTTCGCTGCCGGCTGGGTCGACGCCGTGGTCGGCGGGGGCGGGCTCGTCCAGCTGCCGGCGCTGCTGCTCGGCTTCCCGGGCGCGACGCCTGCCCAGCTGCTCGCCACCAACAAGGTGTCGTCGGTCTTCGGCACGGCGACGAGCTCGCTGACCTACTGGCGTCGGGTCCGGCCCGACCTGCGCACGGCCCTGCCGATGGCGGCGGTCGCGTTCGTCGGGTCGGCCGGTGGTGCGCTCATCGGGCTGCACATCCCGAAGTCGGCGTTCAACCCGATCATCCTGGTGATGCTCGTGGTCGTGGGTGCCTACACCGTCGCCCGGCCGTCGCTGGGGCAGGAGACGGCCCTGCGGTTCGACGGTCACCGGCACACGGTCGTGGCGATGCTCACCGGCTTCTGCATCGGGGTCTACGACGGGGCGCTGGGCCCGGGCACGGGCAGCTTCCTCGTCTTCGCGCTCGTGGGGCTGATGGGTTATGCCTTCCTCGAGGCCAGCGCCAAGGCCAAGATCGCCAACCTGGCCACGAACCTCGGCGCGATCGCGGTCTTCGCACCGGGCGGGCACGTCATGTGGGGGATCGGCCTGGTCATGGCCGCGGCCAACCTGCTCGGCGGCTACACCGGTGCCCGCACGGCCGTGGCCCGGGGCAGCCGGTTCGTGCGGGTCGTGTTCGTGCTCGTCCTCGTCGCCTTCATCGTCCGCATCGGCGGCCAGCTCCTGGGGTGGTGGACCTGACCGGGGCCCCGGCGACCGCCCCGGTCCCGGACGGCGCGCTCCTCACGCGGATCCGGTCACTGGCGGCAGCAGCACGGCGCGACGGCCGACGGCGGGTCCTGGGCATCGCGGGCCCACCCGGGTCGGGCAAGACGACGCTGGTCGCGACGGTCCTGGCAGCCACCGCCGACGACCCCGGCGTGGCCGGGCACGTCGCCCACGTGCCCATGGACGGCTTCCACCTCCCCGACGCCGACCTCCGGCGGCTGGGCCGCCGTGACCGCAAGGGAGCGCCCGACACGTTCGATGCCGCGGCCTACGCGGCGGTCCTCGGGGCGGTGCGGGAGGTGCCGCGCCACGAGGTCGCGGCGCCGGCGTTCGACCACGCGGTGGGGGAGCCGGAGCCGGGCGCCCTGGTCGTCCCGGTGCGGGCGGACGTCGTCGTCACCGAGGGCAACTACCTGCTGGTCGACGACGAGGCGTGGCGACCGGTGCGCGCCCAGCTCGACGAGGTGTGGTTCTGCGCGCTCGCGGACGACGTGCGGGTGGAGCGGCTGGTGCGGCGGCACGTGGGCACGGGCCCGGCGCCGCAGGACGCGCGCGCCTGGGTGCTGCGCTCGGACGAGGCCAACGCGGTCCTGGTCGGCCCGACGGCGGCTCGTGCCGACCTGGTCGTGGTCGACGGGCGGGTCGTGCGTGGACAGGGTGGTCGGGCGGCCCCGGACGAAGACTGACGTCCGTCACGGGCCGTCCACAGCAACCTCACAGACGGCGGCCGCAGAGTCTTCCCGTGACCTCGACCGACCTCGCCGGCGCCATGGCGCCGACAGCCGCCTCCGCCGCACCCGCCCGGCGCCCTCGCCCCGTCCGGCCCGTGCCGAGCTGGTGGCGTGACGCCTCGGTGTCGCTGTTCTGGTTCGTCGTCCTCTTCGTGGTGACACTCTGGGTCGCCAACGGCGGTGTGCAGGACCTCGGCAGCCTGGGCACAGGCCTCACCTCGCTGGGCCGCCTCACCGGGCTCGTGGCCTCGGCGCTGCTGCTCGTGCAGGTCTTCCTCATGGCGCGGGTCCCGTGGTTCGAGCAGGCGTGGGGCCAGGACGCCCTGGCCCGGACCCACCGGTACGTCGGCTTCACCTCCTTCAACCTCCTCTGGGCGCACATCGTCCTGATCACCCTCGGCTACGCCGCCACCGGTCCGAAGGGCCTGTGGGGCACGATCGTCGACTTCGTCGTCAACTACCCGGGCATGCTGCTGGCCGTCGCCGGCACCGTGGCCCTGTGCATGGTGGTCGTCACCTCGGTCAAGAAGGCCCGGGCGCGGCTGCGGTACGAGTCGTGGCACCTCATCCACCTCTACGGCTACCTCGGCGCGGGGCTGGCGCTGCCGCACCAGCTGTGGACCGGGCAGGAGTTCCTCACCTCCCGCGTCTCCACCGTCTTCTGGTGGACCCTGTATGCCGTCTGCGCCGGCGCGGTGCTTGTCTACCGCCTGGGGCTGCCTGCCTGGCGCTCGCTGCGCTCTCCGATCAGGGTCGTCTCGGTGCGGCAGGAGGCGCCCGGCGTCACCTCCGTCGTCGTCGGCGGCCCGGGGGTGGAGCGGCTCGACGCGCTCCCCGGCCAGTTCTTCCAGTGGCGCTTCCTCGACGGGCCGGGCTGGACCCGCGCCAACCCGTACTCGCTCTCCGCGGCCCCGGACGGACGCCACCTGCGCATCACCGCGGCCCACGTCGGCGACGGCACCGCCCGGCTGGCGCGGCTGCGGCCCGGCACCCGCGTCCTCGTCGAGGGGCCGTACGGCCGCCTGCACGAGGGGGTGCGCACCCGGCGCAAGGTCCTGCTCATGGGCTCGGGCATCGGCATCACCCCGATGCGCGCGCTGCTCGAGGGCTTCCGGCAGGCGCCCGGCGACGTCACCGTCATCCACCGCGCCCGGACCGGCGAGGACCTCGTGCACGCCGACGAGCTGCACGACCTCGCGACCCAGCGGGGCGCCCGCTACTTCACCGTCGAGGGGCCGCGCGTCCCGGGGCGGGAGACCTGGCTGCCGCAGTCTGCGGCCCACCTGACCGACGCCCAGGCCCTCACCCAGCTCGTGCCCGACGTGGCCGAGCGGGACGTGTTCCTGTGCGGCTCGCCCGGCTGGATGGAGGCCGCGCGGCGCGCCGCGCTGGCCTGCGGCACCCCGAGCGAGCGCATCCACCTCGAGCGGTTCACGTACTAGGAGCACCCGTGCGACGCATCACCCTGTGGGGACTGTCCACCCTCACCACCCTCGTCCTGCTGTTCAGCTATCACACCTCGACCGGCGCCGGGACCTCGCTCGCCGCCCCCGTGGTGGCCCAGTCGGGGTCGGCCTCCGGCAGCTCGGGCAGCTCCGGCTCGAGCAGCAGCCCGACCGGCTCCGGCTCCAGCGGCACGTCCGGGTCGAGCGGGAGCTCCGGCTCCTCCTCAGGGAGCTCCGGCTCGTCGAGCTCGTCCTCCAGCGGGTCGAGCAGCTCCTCGGCGACCAAGACCTACGACGGCGACACCGCGCAGACGCGCTGGGGTCCGGTCCAGGTCCGGATCACGGTCCAGGGCGGCAAGATCACCAACGCCGAGGCGATCGTCTACCCGAACAACAACGGCCGCGACGTCGAGATCAACTCCTACGCGCTGCCCGTCCTCAACCAGGAGGCCGTGCAGGCACAGAGCGCCAACATCGACATGGTCTCCGGGGCGACGGTCACCTCCGACGGCTACCTGCAGTCGCTGCAGTCGGCGATCGACCAGGCGCACCTGTGACGGCGGCCGTGACCCCGGCCCCGAGCGGTGGCGGCACCGCGGATGGCGTCACGGACGGCACCACGGACGCCCCACGGCGCGCCTTCGTCGAGCAGGTCATGGGTATGCCGGTCTCCGTCCACCTGCGGGGGGACGTCGACTCGCCGGCCGCCGACGCCGCCGTCGGGCAGCTCTTCGCCCACCTGCGCAAGGTGGACGAGGTCTTCAGCACGTGGCGCGCCGACAGCGAGCTGTCGCGGGCGCTGAGGGGCGAGCTGGACCCGCGTGACGCCCACCCGTGGCTGGCGGAGGTGCGCGAGCTGTGCACCGTCGCCGAGCTGCGAACCGGCGGGCTCTTCAGCGCGCACACCGCCGACGGCGGCTACGACCCCACCGGCCTGGTCAAGGGCTGGGCGGTCGAGGGGGCCGCCGCCCACCTCGCGCACGTCCCCGGCATCTCGTTCTGCCTGGGCGCCGGGGGCGACCTGGTCGCCGGTGCCGGGTACGGCGCGGCTCCGTCCTCGTGGCGCATCGGGATCGAGGACCCGCGCGACCGCAGCCGCGTCGCGGCGACCGTGGAGCTCACCCGCGGTGGGCTGGCGACGTCCGGCACCGCAGCCCGTGGCGCCCACATCCTCGACCCGCGCTCCGGTGCAGCCGTGGAGCGGTCCGGGTCGGCCACGGTGTGGGGTCCCACCCTGCTGTGGGCCGACGTCTGGGCCACGGCACTGTTCGTGGACCCGGTGGCCGGCGCCGGGGCGCTCGAGCTGGCCGAGCCGGCATACCGGCACCTCGTGCTCTGAGCACCGTGTGGCACGGTGGAGCGCGTGCAGGTCTGGTACGCGTGCTACGGCAGCAACCTCCGACGTGACCGCTTCCTCTGCTACGTGCAGGGAGGCCGGCCCCAGGGGGCCCGGCGCAGCTACCCCGGCGCCCGCAACGGCGCCGCGCCCGCGGACGACCGGCCGATGACCCTCCCGGGGAGCGTCCTGTTCGGCTGGGAGTCGCCCACCTGGGGTGGTGGGATCGCGTTCTACGACGCAGGTGCGGGCGGCACCACGCTGGCCCGGGCCTACCTCGTCACCGACCAGCAGTTCGCCGACGTGGCGGCGCAGGAGATGCACCGCGAGCCCGGCACCGACCTCGACCTCGCGCAGGTGCTCGAGCACGCGCGGCACGACGTCGGGCCCGGGCGCTACGAGTCCCTCCTGCTCGTGGGTGAGCTCGAGGAACACCCGGTCCTGACCTTCACCACGCCGGATCCCGCTGCGGTGCAACGAAACCCGCCTGCACCGGCCTACCTGCGCACCATGGCCGACGGGCTGCGCGAGGCGCACGGTCTCGACGACGACCAGGTGGCCGACTACCTGCTGTCGTGCCCCGGGGCGGTCCCCGGCTGGGACGCAGGCCGGCTGGCGGCGGAGGTCACCGGGCCAGTGCGGCGCTGAGCGCGGCCGCGTCCGTCACCGGCGCGTCGCACACGAACCCGCGGCAGACGTATGCCGCGGCGGCGCCGCGCACGAGCGGACGGTCGGCGAGCAGCGGCACACCGGGGGAGTCCGGCCGGCCGTGCGCGAGGACCAGCCCCGGTGACGACGAGGCCCGTGCCGTCGCGAGGAGCTCTGCGGCGTCGACGCCCTCGCCGACGACGGCCACCTGCAGCGGTCCGGCCACGGACGCCTCGGCCACCGCCAGCGCCCACCCCGCGAACCGGGGGTCGCGCGCGGCGAGGAAGCCGGAGGACGACAGCGCTGCCTCGGCACGGTCGCGCATCGCCGTGTCGCCCGTCAGGGCCGAGCAGGTGAGCAGGGCGCCGGCGATGGCGGACTGGCCGCTCGGCTCGGCGTTGTCGGCAGGGCTGCGGGGCCGGAGCACGAGCGGCTCGGCGTCGGCAGCGGTGTCGTGGAAGCCGCCGTCGTCCGCACCGAACTGCTCGACCGCGACCTCGAGCAGCTGCCGGGCGGTCTCCAGCCAGCGCGCCTCACCCGTGGCCTGGTGCAGTGCGAGCAGGCCCTCCGCCAGGTTGCCGTGGTCGACGGCCACCCCGGCTGCGGCCCCGACCCGGCCGTCGCGCGAGGAGCGGCGCAGGCGTCCGTCGACGAGGTGGGTCCCGACGACGAACTCCGCACAGGCACGGGCCAGCTCGAGCAGCGACGGGTCGTCGAGGGCGATCGAGGCGTCGGCGAGGGCGGCGACCGCCAACCCGTTCCAGGACGTGACGACCTTGTCGTCGCGGGCCGGCTGCGGGCGCTCGTCGCGGGTCGACAGCAGGCGGGACCGCACGCCGGCCCACCACGTGGCGTCGTCCGGGTCCGCGCGCAGCTGGAGGGTGGAGGAGCCGTGCTCGAACGTGCCCTCCTCGGTCACGGACAGCAGCTCTGCGGCGCGGGCGCCGTCGTGCTCGCCGAGGACCTCGACGAGCTGCTGGGGCGTCCAGGCGTAGGTGAGGCCCTCGACGCCCTCCGTGTCCGCGTCCAGGGCGGACGCGAAACCCCCTGTGCCCGTGAGGAGGTCGCGCCGCAGGAACTCCGCCGTCTCGGCCACGACGCGGCGGGCCAGGGGGTCGCCGGTGGCCCGCAGCCAGTGCGAGTACACGCGCAGCAGCTGGGCGTTGTCGTAGAGCATCTTCTCGAAGTGCGGGACGACCCAGTCGGCGTCGACGGAGTAGCGGGCGAAGCCGCCGCCGAGCTGGTCGTACATGCCGCCGCGTGCCATCGCGGTGCAGGTGCGCTCCACCATCGCCAGCGCGTCCGCCGACCCGGTCCGGGCGTGGTGGCGCAGCAGGAACTCCAGCACCATCGACGGCGGGAACTTGGGAGCCCCGCCGAAGCCGCCGCGGGCGTCGTCGAACTGGCGACGCAGGCCTGCTGCCGCCTGCGCCAGGGCACGGTCGTCGAGGGCGGCCGGGGTTGCGGCAGAGGACATCTCACGCAGCCGGCCGGCGATGTGGGCGCTGCTCTCGAGCACCCGCACGCGCTGCTCGGCCCAGACCGTGCGGACCTGCGCCAGCAGCTGGAGGAACTGCGCCCTGGGAAAGTACGTGCCGGCGAAGAACGGCTCGCCGTCCGGGGTGAGGACGCAGGTCATCGGCCAGCCGCCGTGACCGGTCAGCGCGGTGGTGGCGCTCATGTAGACCGCGTCGACGTCCGGCCGCTCCTCCCGGTCGACCTTGACCGCGACGAAGTGCGGGTTGAGCGCCGCCGCGACCTCCTCGTCCTCGAAGGTCTCGTGCGCCATCACGTGGCACCAGTGGCACGCGGCATACCCGACGCTCAGCAGGACGGGCACGTCGCGGCGACGCGCCTCCGCGAAGGCCTCCTCACCCCACTCCTGCCAGTCGACGGGGTTGTCGGCGTGCTGGAGCAGGTAGGGGGACGTGGAGTCCGCGAGGCGGTTGGGCATGCGCCCACCGTATGCCGGGGGTGTGCCGCACGTCGGCGGCCCCCTTGCCTGAAACCAGACCAATGCTTGACCCCGGCTTGCCTTACCGAGGGTCAGGAACACGCTTGCATGGGCGTCGTCAACTGGACACGCACCGGTCCGCACGCCGCCGCGGGGCCAGGCGCACAACAGCCGGGTCGCAATGGCGCGACCCGGCGGATCGGAGATGCAGTGCCTGCTTCATCCCCCACCCGGCGCCGCAGGCGCACCCCTGCCGCCCTGGCTGCCGGCGCCGCCCTGGCCGCCGCGACCCTGGTCGTGGCCCTCCCGGCCCCGGCGCTCGCGGACGGCCCCGGCGCCGGAACACCCACGGTCGTCACGGTCGGCGACTCGTACATCTCGGGTGAGGCCGGCCGCTGGGCCGGCAACACCAACACCGGGTCGCAGTACGTCGACGCGCTCGGCTCGACCGCCTACTACGACAACGCGTCCGACACCGCCGAGACGATCCCGCGGTGCCACCGCTCCCACGCGGCCGAGGTCCACCTCGGTGGTGGCGTCAACGGCATGAACCTCGCCTGCTCGGGAGCCAAGACGACGACGTACACCGACTCCAACGGCTACTTCAAGCCCGGGCTCGACTTCTACGACAACGGCGCGGGCAACCAGGGCCAGGCGACGATGCTCCAGGCCTACGCCAGCAGCCACAACGTGACGATGGTCGCGGTCTCCATCGGCGGCAACGACTTCAACTTCGGCTCGATCGTCCAGTCCTGCGTCTCGGACTTCCTGACGTCCTCGTCGCTGTGGCCCAACTACTGCAACGACGACTCCTCGGTCACGGCGAACTTCACCAGCAGCAACGTCAGCGCCCAGACCACGGCCATCAAGAACGCCCTGCTCAACGTGGCGACCGCGATGCGCAACGCGGGCTACGCCGACTCGCAGTGGACGCTGATGGTCCAGGACTACATGTCGCCGCTGCCCGGCGGCTCCGGGATCCGGTACCCCCAGAGCGGCTACACGCGGCAGAACACCGGCGGGTGCGGCTTCTGGAACAAGGACGCCGACTGGGCCAACTCCACGGCGCTGTCGACGATCAACAGCAGCGTGAAGAACGCCGTCTCGGCGACCGGGCTGTCCAACACCCGGGTGCTCGAGCTGGCGACGGCCTTCAACAGCCGGCGCCTCTGCGAGAACACGGTCGGGCTGCTCGAGGAGGAGGGGCTGTCCAGCTGGACCGGGGCCGGCGCGGTCGACAAGACGGAGTGGGTCAACCAGATCCGGACCGTTTCCACGGCGACGAGCGACTACTACGTCCAGGAGTCGCTGCACCCCAACTACTGGGGTGAGCTCGCGCTGCGCAGCTGCCTGCGCCAGGCGTACAACGGCGGGACCCCGAAGTCGGGTACCTGCACCCGCAGCTCGACCGGGCTCACGTCCTCCGGCGAGCCGGTGATGTCGCTGAAGTGACCACAGGGCGGGGGTGGCACGGCGCCATGCCGTGCCACCCCCGCGAACCGGAGGTCACCGGGCGGAACGCCGGTACCAGTCGCGCCAGATGAGCCGGTGGACCGGGATCCAGCGCGGCAGGTCACGCAGGCCGGGGATGAAGGGCACGAGCACCAGCCCGAGCGTGAGCACCATCATCAGCCCCCACACCAGCGCGTCGGCGTTGTCAGAGGTGGAGAACGGCGGCACCTGGTACCAGAAGGTGTAGAGCCACAGCCACGGCTGCCCGGGGTAGTTGCCGGTCTCGTTCATCATCCCCCACTGGTCGCCACCCAGGCTGCGGGCGCGGGCCTGGTCCTCGAGGTGGCTCCCGTCGGCCAGCAGGAGCAGCTGACGGGTGGGGTCGCTGCGGTAGAAGGTGCTCCCGCCGAGCTGCTGCTCGAGGCCGCCCGACGCGGCGAGCCGCTCGAAGCCGTTCGCGATCGCCGGCACCGGGCCGTACTGCCCGGCCGCCACCTTGGCGGGGTTGCCGTCCGCCTTGCCGAGTGCCGCCTCGTACGTGGTCGCCCACTGGGCGCGCTGGGCCGTCGTCGCGACCGACCAGACCCCCAGGGCCGTGGCGACCACCGGGCCAGGGTTGGAGCGCCGCAGCGGGGTGAGGACGAGGTCGTTCGCGGAGTCGACCGGGTAGCGCACGCCCGCCCACTTCTGCAGCGGCACGCCGAGCAGCGTCTGGCCGGTGGCGGCGGAGTTGTAGGGCGGTCCGTAGGAGGCGCTCGTGGAGTCGCCGGACAGCTCAGCGACGGCGGTCGCCACGACGTCGTTCGGTGCGGCCTTGGCCCAGTCCTGCAGGGTGAGCGCCTTCTCGTCGGGCGACCCGAAGACCGCGGCCAACACTGCCGTGAGGACGACGACGGCCGCCAGCGCCAGCACGAACTCCTTGACGAGGTCGTACGGCCGCGTGGGGAAGCCGTGCGAGTCCGGCGTGACCCGCTGCACCCGCGGCCGCGTGAGCGTCGTCATGGCCGCACCTCCTCGGCCGCGGTCTCGGACATGGCCCCTGTCCCGGTGCGCACCTCGTCGATCGGCGGGACGACGCCGTGACGGCGGACCAGGATGACGTGGGCGACGGCGATGATGCCGACCGCGAACGGCAGCAGGACGACGTGGAACAGGATCATCTGTCCGGTGTCGAGGACGTTGAAGAAGGCGCCGATGCCGACCGAGTTGAGGCCGTCCTTGGCCTGCGTGCTGATCCACTGGCTGTCGAAGTTGGTCTGGACGAGATAGCCGGTGAAGGCCGTGCCGATCGAGGCCAGGAACGCCACGACCCCGGTGATCCAGGTCAGGGCGCGGCCACCGCGCCAGGCGGCCATCCAGAACTTGCCCCACAGGTGGATCACCATGACGACGAAGAAGAGCTCGACCGACCACAGGTGCAGGCTGTTGACGTAGCGACCGAGGGTCGAGGTGTGCCACCACCCGACGCCCCCGATGCTGAGCCCCATGCCGGTGAGCACGACCACCACCAGCGAGGCGAGGGTGAGGACACCGAAGACGTAGATCCACGAGGCGACGTAGGCCGGCTGGCGGTCAGGGAGGACCTGGCCCGGCGGCACGGTCCGGCTGACGCGCTCGCGCAGCCACACGGTCCAGCTGGTCGAGGAGCTCATCGCCGTGCCTCCGTCCCCTCGTCGGGGGAGCCCGGCGCCGCGGGTGCCGTCGAGCCGGGCCCCGTCGAGCCCGGCGACGCCGTTGGCGGCGCGCTGCGCACGCCCGCGCTCGTGTCGTGGCTGCGTGCAGTCGCACCGGGGAAGGGCAGCAGCAGGGCTGCCGCGAACAGCACGAGCATCAGGACGATGATCACGGCGTTGGTCAGCGACAGGTGCACCACTCCCCAGTCGAGGTAGGTGCCCGCTCCGGAGCCGGCCGGGACGAGGTAGACCATGGGGCGCTCCTTTCCTGGCGAGCGCCCGGGGCCGCACGCCCTCGACCGGCTCGCCCCTTCTGCGCCAACGGTGGGGCACCGCTGTGACGCAGAACAGGGACCAAGGGCCCGTCCGCTCGTCCGCGGCTGACCTGCGGTTTCGTCCTCGTATGGGGGTTGTGCCGCCCGGGACCCGGTGGCAGGGTGGGCCCGCCGGACCGCTTGCCCACGCACCCGCAGGGCCGTACCCCTCCCGCGCGCGAGCCGTCGATCTGACGATGGCGGCCGCAACCGTCGGTCGCTTCCGGACGCGCCACCACACCAAGGGGGGCGCAGGGCCGCGCACCTCGCGCGGAAGGGAGAGGCGCATGCGCCACCACCGCACCCGAGCAGCCGCCGCCGCAGGGCTGACGGTCGCCGCCCTCGCCGGGGCGTCGTCGTTCCTGGCGGCCTCGGCGTCCACCGTGACGGTCACGGACGTGCCCGTCACGGTCGACGCGGCATACGTCAAGGCGAACGGCCGGGTCCCCACACCCGGCGACGCCATCACAGCCTGCGGCGCCAACCGGCGCCAGCAGAACGAGCCCTCGACCGCCATCGACGCGCGCATGACGGACGTGGTCGTGGCCGGGTCCAACGACTACTGCACCGTCGAGCTCGCCGGTGGCACGTGGGCCGGCTTCTACCGCAGCACCGACTCGGGTCGCACGTGGACCGACAGCCTGCTGCCCGGCTACCCGACCGACCAGTCGCCCGAGGGGAAGGCGAGCCCGCTGCAGCAGCAGGGCATCACCAACGCCGGTGACCCGGTGCAGGCCTGGGACACCTCGGGCCGGTTGTTCTACATGGGCAACGCGTTCAACCGCGTCTCGCCGCAGAACGGCTCGGTGTGGGTCGCCACGTACGACCAGGACGCCACCCACTACGTGCGCACCGTCATCGTCGGCAAGGCCGGCCCCGCGCTCAACGGCCGGTTCAACGACAAGACCTCCATCGAGGTCGACCGCGGCGTCTCCTCGCCCCACAACGGGAACGTCTACGCCGCGTGGTCGCTCTTCCAGGGGATCAACGGCAACAACGCCATCTACTTCACGCGCAGCACCGACCACGGCGCCACCTTCACCCAGCCGGCCAAGCTGTCTGTCGGGTCGAAGAACGTCCAGTTCGCCGACATCGCGGTGACGAGCAACGGCACGGTGTACATCGCCTACCGGCAGTTCGACAGCTCTCGCGGGCACCAGGAGAACGCGGTCGCGTACGTCGTCTCGACCGACGGCGGCGCCACCTTCGGCAAGCCCCAGGTCGCGACGCCGTTCGAGCCGTTCGACGCAGCCGACACCGCGGGCAACCCGACCGCAGCGGCCGCTGCGCACGAGCAGGCCTACCAGCACGCCGACGGGCCGGCCGCCGAGGCCGGCGAGGCGTCGGTCGGCGACAGCCGTGACTGCGGCTCGGGCCCGTTCGCGTGCACGAGCGGCTTCGTGTTCTTCCGGCACGACAGCCAGCCGCGGATCACGGCCGACCCCAAGGCTGCCGACCAGCGGGTCTACCTCGTCTACGACGCCACGGTCCCCGGGTCCGAGGTGCCGTCGGCCACGACCTACAACACCGCCGACCCGGCCGGGTCGACGCTGCGGGTCGGGCAGGGCGCGATCTACTTCTCCGTCCTCGACAACGGCCACTGGTCCACGCCGGCACGCCTGGCACCCACGCCGACCGGCCACCAGCTCTTCCCCGACGTCAACGCCGACGGGGGAGTGCTGCACGCGGTCTGGCACGACAGCCGCAACGACCCCGCCTACAGCGTCCAGTACCCGCCCGGGAACAACGGCGCCGTCCGCGACTCCGCGGGCTTCGCCGCCGCCACACCCGGTCTGGACACGTATGCCGCGTCATCGCGCGACGGTGGCGCCACCTGGTCGGTGACGCGGCTGAGCACGACCAGCCAGATGCCGAACTACGAGATGTTCGGTGACCGGCGCGTGCCCTTCCACGGCGACTACAACTACGTGTCGTCCGTGGGCGCCAACGCCTACAACACCTGGACCGACACGCGTCAGGTCGCCGGTGGCGACGACCCGCGGTACGCGGGAGGTACGGGCTTCGACGTGCTGCAGTGCCGCACGCAGGACGCCTCGGGCACCTGGTCGGCCGACACCTGCCCCAACGCGGGCGGTCTCGACCAGGACATCTACGGGGCGGCCACGACCGGCTGAGCCGGGGCCGTCGCGCAGCAGGAGCCGGGGGCGGTACGGCGCCCCCGGCTCCTGGCCGTGCGTGCTGGTGCCGGCTGCAGCCCGCCTAGTGGCGGTGCCCCGGCGAGCCGTGGTCGGACCCGGGCGAGCCGTGGTCGGACCCGGCGGGTCCGCCCGCACACGTGGCCGCCGAGACCACCTCGGCCAGCGCCGAGCGGGCCACCCACCGGGGCCGGCTCCCGTCCAGGGCGTGCACGAGCACCCGCGACCCGGCGACGCGCGTGGCGACGACCTGGTCACCGGTGCACGGATCGCCCGCCCCGGCCGCCCGGAGCTCACCACGCAGCCGGTAGTCGTCGACCCAGCCGGTGACGCCCGTCCTGTCGAGGCTCGTGACCTCCACCTGGGTGCCGAGCACCCGGGTCGGCCGGGCCAGCGTGCCGTCCGGGACCGTGCCCACGACCGCGCCGCGGCCGGCACGGTCGGTCAGGGGGACCGACGCCAGCTCGACCAGCCCGTGGTCGTCCCGGCCGCTGACCAGGACCAGCCGGTCCATGGCGGGGCGGGTCGGCTGCGCCGCGGACCCTACCGCGGCGGTGGCGGGCGCCGCCCCGGAGAGTGCGTGCCCGGCATACCCGAGCAGCAGCACGGCGCCCACCCCGGCTGCGACGACGCCGCCGCGGAGCCGGCTCACGGGCACGTCGTCGGGTTCGCGGTGCCCTTGGTCACCGCGCTGGAGATGGTGCCGCACCAGGCCCCGCCGTCGCCTGTGCGGTGGAACACCTTGTCGTACTGGGTCGAGCCCAGGCTCCAGCTGTAGGTGTCGTAGACCGTCTCGACGCCGCCGCTGATCGCCAGGAACCGCGCCGACTCCGCGCCTGTGTTGTTGAGGTAGCCCGACGGGATGTCCATGACCCAGTGTCCGCCGGCCGCGATCGTCGTGCCGGCCGGGATCTGTCGCGGCGACCCGCCACCCCCGGCGGCGTCGTCAATGTACAGGCCGCTCAGGTCGACCGCCGACGTGCCGGTGTTGTAGAGCTCGACCCACTCGGTGCCCGTGCCGCTCGGGGCCATGAGGATCTCGTTGACCTTGACCGCGGACGGGGATCCGCCGGTGCCCCCGGTGCCACCGGTGCCACCGGTCCCGCTGCTGGCGCGGGTCGTGTAGCTGCGGGTGCCCGCGTCGTAGGCGACGGTGAAGCCGGCGCCCGAGCCCGAGGTCGCCAGGTGCACGGTCCCGTTGTGGTTGTAGGTGCCCGTGTAGTCGATCGCGGCCCCGGTCGTGTCCGTGGTGTCGCACGGGTCGTTCGCGAGGAAGATGTCGGCGCCGACTGTGCGGAACGCGTCGAGCGTGCGGTTGCCGGGGTGGCCGTAGGAGTTGACGCCGCAGGAGATGAAGGCGACCTGCGGGTCGGTCGAGGTGACGTAGCCGTCCGAGGACGAGTGCGCCGACCCGTGGTGGTTGGCGCGCAGCGCGTTGACCGTGCCCATCTTCGTCTTCAGCAGCGACTCGACGTCGTTGTAGGTGTAGCTGTTCGCGCTGGTGGCGTACTCGCCGTCGCTGTCGCCGGCGGTCGCGTAGGCGAACGGCCCGAAGGCGAACCGCACGCCGATCGAGTAGTCGTTCTCGCTCGGCGGGGAGGCATCGAGGTGGTGGTCACCGCTGACCGGCGTGGTGCCGTCGGCCTGCATGACGCCCTTGGCGTTGGCCTCGACGATGGTCGAGGTCACCCCGGTCCCGAGGTCGAGGGACGGCCAGGTGGAGGTGTTGGTCAGCTGGACGACCTTGCCGTTGATGTCGGCGCGGTCGGCCTGGGCCGCGGGCCCGTAGAGCCAGCAGATGAAGCGGGCGCCCGTGCCGGAGGTCGTCCCGGCGTTGTCGTACCTGATCTCGGTCGAGGGGGCCGTGGAGGTGCCGGGTTCGCACGTCCCGTCTCCGTTGCTGTCCTGCCAGGTGCCGCCGTCGTGGTCGATCAGCTGGCCGACCGTGAAGCCGAACCCGCCGCTGGCCGCTGGCGCGAGGAGCTGCCACAGCCCGTTGCCGTATGCCGTGGTGTCACCCGGGACGCGCGGGTACCCGATGTGGTCGAGGTGGTGGTGGGAGGCCATGACGTAGTCGAGGTGGACGGGGCCGGAGGCGATGCCGCAGATCGAGCGGATCTGCGCGGCGACCTTGGTGGCGTTGGTGTTGGTGCCGGTGGTGTTGAACGAGGTCTCGCCGAGGTCGACGAGCAGGGTCCGGCCGGTCGGCCCGACGACGAGCTGGCTGTCGCCCTGGTCGACGTCGAACCAGTAGATGTTGAACTCGCCGGGGGTCCAGGTGCCCGAGGTCGAGCAGTGCGGAGCGTCGGTGACGGCGTGCGCCGGGGCGGTGCCGACGGCCAGTCCGGCGGCGCCGAGGACGGCGGTGAGCAGGCCGACCAGGGCGGGCGGCAGCAGGCGCCGGGTGCGGCGCGTGGGGGAGGGGGTTCGCATGGCTCGGGATCAAAGCCGAGCCGGCGTGCCGGCAGGTGAAGCGCAGGGTGCAGTCTCGTGCCGGTTTGGTCTGTGTTCGGTCAGGGAACTCCCGGGCCCATGACATCCGTCATGGTCGGCCGTCCGCGACGAGGGTCGGGGACTGGCCGGAACGCTCGAGCGAGCGCGCGACGAACCCCTCGGCGACGAGGTCGCCCACCAGGGCGTCGAGGCCTGCCACGGCCGCTTCGGAGCGGCCCCGGGGCGTGCCCACGGCCTGGCGGATCTGCATGAACGCCGGCTCGGCGACCCGGTACCCGGCGTGGGAGTCGACGAACGCCTCGACCGGCTGGCGGATCCCGGCGCCGACCTCCAGCCCCTCCGCGACGAAGACGTCGACACCCTCGGACCCGCGCACCACCTCGGCGCCGGTGAGCTCGCGCGTGAGGTGTAGGTCGTACGCCGAGCCCTCCTTGACGCCGACGCGCACGCCCGCGCGGTCGACGTCCTGCGCAGTGCGCACCGGGGACTCCTCGCGCACGACGTAGACACCCTCGATCGCCACGTAGGGCCGGGTGAACGCGACCTGCTCCTCGCGGGCCGGGTCCACGGCGAGGAAGCAGAGGTCGGCACGGCCGTCGGCCATCGCCTCGTAGGACTTCCGGGCCGCGTCGAAGCACAGGGTCTGCACCGGCACCCCGAGCCGCCGGCCGAGCTCTCGGGCGATGTCGACGGTGACGCCGCGGGGTGCGCCGGAGTCGCCCTGGGCGAGGACCGGGTTGCCGAGGTTGATCGACACGCGCAGCGCCCCCGTCGGGGCGAGCTCGCCGACCACGGTGTCGGGTGTCGACGTCATCGCGATCCTCCGTCCGAGCCCGAGTCCGAGCCCGAGCCCGAGCCTGAGCCTGAGCCCGAGCCCGAGCCCGAGTCCGTTGCCGTGCCCGATGAGGACCCGGCGCCGCGTGCCCACTCCTCGCGGGCCAGCCGGTAGAGGCGGTGCCGCCGGACGGGGCTGCCCTCCTCGATGAGCGGGTGGTCGAAGTCGGCGCCCTCGTCGCGGGTCATGCCCAGCTTGCGCATCACCGACTGCGAGCGGTCGTTCGCCGGCACGACCATGGCCACGATCTCCTCGAGGCCGAGTTCGGTGAAGCCGTGGGCGACGCTCGCGCGGGCCGCCTCCGTGGCATACCCGTGCCCCCAGCCGTCGCGCGCCAGCCGCCACCCGACCTCGACGCAGGGCGTGAAGTGCTCCTCGAAGCGCGGCACCGCGAGGCCGGTGAAGCCGATGAACTGCCCCGTGTCGAGCACCTCGACGGCCCACAGGCCCCATCCGTGCTCGTCGAGGAAGGTCGCGATGCGATCGGCCATCGCGTTGCTCTGCTCGCGCGTCAGGTGGTGCGGGAAGTGCTCCATGACGTCGGGGTCGTCGTTGAGCGCCGCGAACGGCTCGCGGTCCTCCTCCCGCCAGTGCCGCAGGAGCAGTCGGTCGGTGCGCAGCTCGGTCACGTGCCGACCGTATGCCGTCCGGACCCGTCCCGGGCGGGACCGCGGCCCTCGGCGCGCCCGGCCCAGCAGTGGGCCGGCAGCGGGCCGGGCGGTGACGGGCCGGGCGGTGGCAGGCGTGGCGAGCGGTGCGGCACCGCTCGTGCGACGGTGTTCCCGTGCACGACGTCGTGGTGGTGGGAGCCGGCCTGGCCGGCCTGGGATGTGCCCTCGAGCTGGAGCGTCGCGGGCTCGACGTCCTTGTCCTCGAGGCCTCGGACCGCGTCGGGGGACGGGTGCGCACGGACGTGGTCGACGGGCACCTGTGCGACGTCGGGTTCCAGCTGCTCAACCCGTCCTACCCCGCGGTGCGCAGGGTCGTGGACCTGGGCGCGCTCGGACTGCAGTCGTTCGGTGCCGGTGTCGAGGTCCGGCGCGGCGGCGTCACCGCCCTGCTCGCCGACCCGCGCCGCGAGCCCGGCTCCCTGCTGCGCACCCTCGCGAGCGGGCTGGTCACGCCGGGGGAAGTGGGCCGTCTCGCCGCCTGGGCCGCGCCCTCGCTCGGACCCGTCCGGTGGCTCCTGCGCAGCCCCGACACGTCCCTGTCCGGCTCGCTCGACGCAGCGGGGGTGAAGGGGCCCCTGCGGCACGAGGTGCTCGAGCCGTTCCTGGCCGGCGTGCTGGCCGAGGACGAGGGCGCCACCTCCGCGCAGTACGTGCTCCTGCTCGTGCGCTCCTTCCTGCTCGGCACCCCGGGCCTGCCCCGCGACGGCATGCGGGCGCTGCCGGCCCAGCTCGCGGCCGGCCTGCGCCGTCCGGTCCGGCTCGGTGCGGCCGCCGAGCTGGGCGCGGGGACGACGGTGCGCACCCCCGACGGCGAGGTCACCGCCCGGGCGGTGGTGGTCGCGACTGACCTGACGTCCGCGGCCCGGCTCGGCGTCGTGCCGCAGGCGCGGGTCAACGGGCTGCGGACCTGGTGGTTCTCGACGACCGACCCGGCGCCGACGAGCCGCTGGCTGCGCGTGGACGGCGAACGGGGGCCGGTCGTGAACACGGCGGTCGTGTCCGACGCCGCGCCGTCGTACGCCCCGCCGGGGCGCCGCCTCGTGCAGGCCACCACGCTGTCCGGTGCGCCGGACGACGAGGGCCTGGTCCGGGCCGAGCTCGCCCGCCTGTGGTCGACGTCGACCGCCGGGTGGGACCTGCTGGCGAGGCACGACGTGCGCGAGGCGCTGCCGCTCGTGGCCCCGCCGCTCGTGGTGCGCCGCCCCGTCGACCTCGGCGGTGGGCTCTTCGTCGCCGGCGACCACCGCGACACCTCCTCCATCCAGGGGGCGCTCGTGTCCGGGCGACGCGTCGCCCGGGTCGTCGCGACCAGCCTCGGGGTGGGCTGAGCAGGCGCCCGGACGTGCCGCGGACCCGCCACCTCTCGAGGAGGGGACGGGCCCGCGGGTCAGGGGAGGGCCGGCTCAGCGAGCGGGGCCCACCGGCTGCGGCAGCGCCGCCGTGCGCTCCTGCGCGACGTCGGTGACCGGCTCCTCGTCCTCGTGGTCGACCATGGTCCGCTCGTCGAACGGCAGGTCGCCGGCGAGGACGCGGTCCAGGCGCGGCCGGTCGAGCTCGCCGACCCAGTGGCCGATGAGGACCGTGGCGACGGAGTTGCCCGCGAAGTTGGTCAGCGCCCGCGCCTCGCTCATCATCCGGTCGATGCCGACGATGATGCCCACGCCCGGGACCAGGTCGGGCCGGTGCGCCTGCAGGCCACCGGCCAGGGTGGCCAGGCCGGCGCCGCTGACGCCGGCCGCACCCTTGGACGCGATGATCATGAACACCAGCAGCGAGATCTGCTGGCCGAACGTGAACGGCTTGTCCAGCGCCTCGGCGACGAACAGCGACGCCATCGTCAGGTAGATGGCCGTGCCGTCGAGGTTGAACGAGTACCCGGTCGGCACGGTGATGCCGACCACCGGGCGGGACACGCCGGCGTGCTCCATCTTCGCGATGAGCCGCGGCAGGGCCGACTCCGACGAGGACGTCGACAGGATGAGCAGGAACTCGCGTGCCAGGTACTTCAGCAGCCTGAAGATGTTGACCCGGGTCGCGAGGTACAGGACCGCGCCGAGGACCACGAAGACGAACACGGCGCACGTCACGTAGAACCCGAACATCATCTTCAGCACGCTGGTCAGTCCCTTGGTGCCGGTCGCGCCCACGAGCGCGGCCATGGCGCCGAACGCGCCGATCGGCGCGGCATACATGACCATCGCCATCAGGCGGAAGACGAGCCGCTCGAAGTGCTTGATGCCCACCAGGATCGGCTCACCGGCGCGGCCCATCTTCTGCAGCGCGAACCCGACGAGCAGGGCCACGAACAGCGCCTGCAGGACCGACCCGGCCGTGAGCGACGACACGAGCGTGTCGGGGATGAGGCCGAGGATGAAGTCGACCGTGGTCTCGCTCTTGTCGCCCACCTGCGCCTGGCCGGCCTTGGCCAGCTCGGCGGTGAGGTGCAGGCCGGAGCCGGGCTTGACGATGTTGCCGACCACGAGGCCGATCGCCAGCGCGAAGGTCGACATGGTGAGGAAGTAGCCGAGGGCCAGGCCGCCGACCTTGCCGACCTGGGCGGCGCGGCGCACCGAGCCGATGCCCAGGACGATGGTGCAGAAGATGATGGGGGTGATCATCATCTTGATGAGGCTGACGAAGCCGGTGCCCAGCCACTTCAGCTTGATGCCGAACTCGGGGAAGGCGAACCCGACGATGATGCCCAGGACCATCGCGGCGATGACCGCGAGGTAGAGGTAGTGCGTGCGGTCCCGCTTCGGTGCGGGCCGGTCGACGACGGTGTCGGCGGCTGTGCTCACTGTGCTCTCCCAGCTGTGGATCCCGGGACGTCCCGGGATGGCGAACAGCGACGATGGTGGCCCCGGCGAGTGGCTAGGGTCACGATTGTGTTCATTGAGTTCCCCGACGGCGGTGGAGTATGCCGCTGACGCGCCTGCTGCGCGCGCCGGCGCGGTGGAGCGTGGCCCGGCAGGTGTTCGTGCTGCAGGTCCTCGTCGGGCTGCTGGTCGTGGTGGTCGGTGTCGCCGCCGGGTACGTCCAGGCCGGGCGCGCGAGCACCCAGGAGGCCACCGCGCGGGCCCGGGCGGTCGCCGAGACGGTGGCGAGCAGCCCCGACGTCGTCGCCGGCGTGCGGGCGGGTGACTCCTCGAGCCTGCAGCGGTTCGCCGAGGAGGCCCGCGTCGAGACCCGCACCGACTTCGTCGTCGTGATGAGCCCGGACGGCATCCGCTTCACCCACCCCGACACCAGCCAGATCGGCCGCCGCTTCATCGGCCACATCGAGGCCGCGCAGCGCGGCGGCGTGGTGGTGGAGGACTACACCGGCACCCTGGGCCCGTCCCGCCGGGTCGTGGTGCCCGTCGAGGACGGAGGCGCGGTCGTCGGGCTCGTCGCCGTGGGCATCCGCAAGTCCGCGGTGACGGCCGAGCTGCGCAGCCAGCTGCCCGGCATCCTCCTCGCTGGCCTCGCGGCAGCCCTGCTCACCGGCCTCGGCACGGCCCTGGTGTCCCGACGGGTCCGCCGCCAGACCCACGGGCTGGGCGAGCGGCAGCTGCGCCAGATGGTCGAGTACTACGACGCCGTCCTGCACGCGGTCACCGAGGGGCTCCTGCTGGTCGACCTCGACGGCACCCTGCGGCTAGCCAACGACGAGGCCGTGCGGCTGCTGGGCCTGCCGCCCGACGCGGTGGGCCGCCGCGTGCCGGAGCTCGGGCTGCCCGACACCCTGGTCGCCGCGCTCACCGACGACCGGGCGCGTGAGGACGAGCTGCACGTGACCGACGCGCGCGTGCTCGTGCTCAACAAGGCGCGGGCACAGTGGGACGGCCGGCTGCTGGGCTTCGTCGTCACCCTGCGCGACCGCACCGACCTCGAGCACCTCACCGGTGAGCTCGACTCCGCCCGCGGACTCACCGAGGCGCTGCGCTCGCAGGCGCACGAGTCGGCGAACCGGCTGCACGCCATCGTCAGCCTCATCGAGCTCGGCCACCCCGAGCGCGCGCTCGCGTTCGCGACCGACGAGCTGCGCGTCTCCCAGGGGCTCACCGACGCCGTCGTCGGCGCCGTGTCCGAGCCGGTGCTGACGGCGCTGCTGCTCGGCAAGGTGGCCCAGGCGAGCCAGAGCGGCATCGAGCTCGTCATCGCCGACGGCGCCCAGTGGCCGGCCCAGGCCGCGCCCGACCGCGACCTCGTCACGATCGTGGGCAACCTCATCGACAACGCGTTCGAGGCGGTGGCCGGCACCGACGGGCCGCGCCGCGTCACCGTCGACTGCCGGGCCGAGGGCGACGAGGTCGTCCTCGTCGTGGAGGACACCGGGCCCGGCCTGCCGCCCGGCTCGGTCGACGACGCGTTCCGGCGCGGCTTCACGACCAAGGAGGAGGGCAGCGCCGGCCGGCGGGGGATCGGCCTGGCGCTCGTGGCCCAGTCGGTGGCCCGGCTCGGGGGACGCCTCGAGGTCTCCGGGCCGCCCGGCGCCCGGTTCGTCGTCCGGCTGCCCGTGCAGGAGCACGCCGATGCCTGACCAGCGACCGCCCGTGCCCGGCCGCCGGCCCGCGGCCGACCCCCCTCCGGCCGCCGGGCGGCCGGCGCCGGACGTCCTCCGGGTCCTCGTCGTCGAGGACGAGCCGGTCGCGCTCGAGGCCCACGCGGCATACGTCGTGCGGGTCCCCGGGTTCGAGGTGGCGGCCACCGCCGGCACCTCGCAGGAGGCGTTGCAGGCGCTGCAGTCCACCGCGGTCGACGTCGTGCTGCTCGACATGCACCTGCCCGACCGGCACGGCCTCGACGTCATCCGCGCCATGCGCGCCGCAGGGCACCGGGCCGACGTCATCGCGGTGACCTCGGCCCGCGAGCTCGACGTGGTCCGGGCCGCCGTGTCCCTGGGCGTGGTCCAGTACATCCTCAAGCCGTTCGTGTTCGCGACGCTGCGCGACCGGCTCGAGTCCTACCGGGCCTACCGCGACGGGCTGTCGAGCACCGACGAGGTGGCGACCCAGGCCGAGGTGGACCAGGTGCTCGCCGGCGTCCGGCCGTCGCGCGCGGCCGCCCTGCCCAAGGGCATGGGGGAGGAGCTGCTGGCGCGCGTCACCCGGGCGCTGCGCGACAGCGGGTCGCTGTCGGCCAGCGAGCTCGCCGAGGCCGTCGGGGTCAGCCGGGTGACTGCCCGCCGGTACGCCGAGTACCTGTGCGACACGCGGCAGGCCGTGCGCAGGCAGCGGTATGCCGGGGCCGGGCGCCCCGAGATCGAGTACAGCTGGGCCGGCTGACCGCGGGGCGCCCGGGGAACCCGGGCGACCCGCGGTGCGGGTGCAGTCAGCCGATCTCGGCGAGCCGCGGAGCCACCTTCTCGCCGAACGCCGTGACGTGGGCGGCGGGGTCGGGCGTGAGGGCCCGCAGGTGGATGTGCTCGACGCCCATCCCGGCATACGTCTCGGCCAGACGCAGGAACCCGTCGACGTCCTCGAGCGGGTTCGACGGCGGCCCCATGACCGTCTTCTCGATGCTGTCGTAGTCGCGACCCACGTCCTCGCAGTGGCGGCGCAGGACCTTCAGCTTGTGCGCGGCCTGGTCGGTGTCGGCGACGATGAGGTTGGTGGCGTCGGCGTACTGGGCCACGAGCCGCAGCGTCTTCTTCTCGCCGCTGCCGCCGATGACGATGGGCGGGTGGGGCCGGCTCAGCGTCGCGGGCACGTTGATGGTCTCGGCGAGCTGGTAGTGCCTGCCCTCGAAGGGGCCCTCGTCCTCGCTCCACATCTGGCGGATGATCCGCAGCGCCTCCTCGAGCCGCTCGAACCGCTCGGCGACGGGCGGGTACGGCACCCCCAGCGCCTTGTGCTCGCGCTCGTACCAGGCGGCCCCGATGCCCATGAACGCACGGCCGCCGCTGAGCACGTCGAGGGTGGTCCCGATCTTGGCGAGCAGGCCCGGGTGCCGGTAGGTCACGCCCGTCACGACGGTGCCCAGCCTGACCCGCTCGGTGACCGCGGCGAGGAAGCCGAGGGTGGTCCAGCCCTCCAGCATGGGGTCGTGCGCGGTGCGGAACTGCTCCATCTGGAAGAAGTGGTCCATCACCGTGAACCAGGACGCGCCGACCTCGTCGGCGGCAGCGGCGGTGGCGCGCAGGGCCGGGGCGTAGGAGGCGGGGCCGTCGGGCAGGTTGAAGTCGAGGAAGTGGAATCCGAAGCGCATGGTTTCAGTCTGCAACTCCTCCGGGCGGACGGCTCGTCGGGGCCCGGCCCCCATCTCAGGGCCCTCGAGCGACTGACCGCCCCTGTCGTCGGGCGCAGGCGCCCAGCACGCTCAGCCGTCGAGGGCCTTGAGGAGCGCCACGCAGAAGGAGACGCCCTCGCGGTCGCCGTCCTCGGCCGCCCACCGTGCCTGCATGGCCGTCGCGACGTAGGACCAGGCGAGCGCCTCGTCCTCGTCGATGCCGGCCGCCTCGCAGACGACCTCCACCCGGCGGCGCACCAGCCAGCGGAACGCCGAGCCCGTGCCGAGCTCGTCGGCGCGGTTGCGCAGCAGCGGCTGCACCTCGAAGCCGGGGTGCCCGGCCATGGCGTGCGGGTCGATGGCCACCCACTGGTCGTCGAGCGGCCGGGGGCTGTCCGGGAGGGCGTGCAGGACGTTCTCGTAGTGCAGGTCCGTGTGGACGAGGGTCGCGTCGCACGCCGGGTCCGCGGTCAGGTCGCGGACGCGTCCCTGGACCCGCTCCACCATCCGCCGAGGCAGCACCCCCTCGGTGGCTGCCAGCTTCTCGGTCTGCAGGTGGGCGAACTCCGACAGCAGCCGCAGGCCCGGGGGAGCGGGCCGGTGCAGCCGGGCGAGGACCTGCCCTGCCACCTCGCAGGCGCTGTCGGCGTCGAGCGTGCGCAGGTCACGGGCCGGGTCGAGGGCCTCCAGCAGCATCGCCCACCGGGACGGGTCGGCCTGCACGAGGCGGACCGCCCCGCGTCCGTCCCAGTGGCGCAGCGCGAGCGCCTCGTCACGGCCCTCGACGTGCGGCCACACCAGCTTGAGGGCCAGCCGAGCGCCGTCGCGCGTCACGGGCAGGACGAGCGACGTCCAGCCCGTGCCCACCGGCCCGGCCGGCTCCAGCGACCAGTCGTCGCACATCTCCGCCAGCAGGCGGGGAAGTCCTGCCCCCCACTCGGCGCCGGACGGGCCGCCGACGGCACCGTCCTGCGCAGTGTGCCGCTGCACGAACGTCGCGAAGTCCGGCGGGACGAGCGCGGCCGCGTCCTCGGTCCTCACGCGGGTGTGCCCGTCAGGGCGCCACGACGGCACGTCCTCGGGCCTGCCACGGCACGCACTCGGGCGGGCGACGTCACGAGAGCCCGGGGAAGGGCGCGAGCCGGACGCCCCACCGGGAGGCCAGCACCTCGGTCTCGCCCAGCCAGCGCACCAGCAGCCCGAGGGCAGCGGTGTCCGTGCCGGCGGTGCCGAGGTCGCGGGCGCCGGCCGCCCGCAGCCGCTCCAGCACGTCGACCGCGAGCCGGCGGGCCGCAGCCGGGGTGGTGACGGGGAAGGGAAGGGGGTGCGCGAGGTCCGGCGGCCCGGCGCTGGACCCGGCCATCGCCTCCTGGGCCGCCGCCCGCGCCCGCAGCGCCGACAGGGTGGACATCGCGAGGGTGTGCTGCGCCCCCGAGGGCGACTGCGCCGCGACGACCTCGAACGCGTAGATCGCGGCCCTCGTCGTGGTGAGGAACGTCGCGGCGAGCGACTGGCCCTTCCACGCCTCGTCCGGCCACGTCGCAGGCCGGCCGAGGAGGGTCGCGGCCGCGGAGCGCTGGGCCAGCACCGCGCCGACGAGCGGCACCGACCCGGCGAGCACCCGCGAGAGCGAGCTGATCGCGGTGGGGCCGAGGTCACCGGCCTCGGCCGCCGCGAGCTCGGCAGCCGTGGTGCGCCCGGTGGGGGACGTCGCGGTCGGTGCCGGCGTGGTGCCGGTGGCGCTCGCTGCGGCCGCCGTTGCCGTACCGGTCGACCCGTTCGAGCGGGTCAGGTCCGAGTCCGGGACGCCGAGCCGCAGCAGCTCGGCACGCAGCACGGTCGCCTGCTGGCGGTGGAGGACGGCCAGCCGGGCGGGCAGGCTCGTCGCCGCGCCCCCGGCGCCTGCGGCGCGGGTGGCCAGGTCCTCGGTGTGCCTCCAGAGCGCGACCATGAAGGCCTCGCCCTGGACGGGCCTGCGCGCCGCCGGGCGCGCCCCGGGGGTGCCGTCCTCGAACCTGATCCCGCAGGCGGACAGGGACAGCGATGCAGCGGCTGCGAGGCCGAGGCCGAGGGCCCGGCGCCGGGTCGGGTGCACCGGGGCCCCGGCTCGGTCCATCGGCATGACGCGATTCTGGCACGGGCCGGGAGGCGTGTATGCGACACCACGGCGGCGTGGATAGAGTGGCGCTGCACCACCCCAGAACTTCAGAGAGGACGAGTCAGTGAGCGTCAAGGACCAGATTCGTCCCGTCGTCGAGGGCCCGCTCGGGGACCTCGGCCTCCTGGTGGAGGACGTCGCCGTCACGCCCACCGGCAAGCGCCGCCTCGTCCGGGTCTGGATCGACCGCGCGCTGTCGACCGACGGCGACGCCACCGAGGTGGTGCCGCCGCTGAGCCTCGACGAGGTCTCGGACGCGACCCGCGCGGTGAGCGACGCCCTCGACGACAGCGACGTCATGGGTGAGCAGCCGTACACGCTCGAGGTGACGAGCCCGGGGGTCGACCGCCCGCTCACCCTTCCGCGGCACTTCCGCCGCAACGTCTCCCGCCTGGTCACCGTCACGCCCACCGAGGGTGAGCCCGTGACCGGCCGCATCGTCAGCGCCGGACCGGACGAGGTCACCCTCGAGGTCCCGGCGACGAGGAAGGCACCGGCCCGGACCACGAGCGTCCGGTATGCCGAGGTGTCCAAGGCGGTGGTCCAGGTCGAGTTCTCGAGGCCTGCCGACTCCGCCGGTGCCGACGGGGACGACGCCGACATCCCCGAGGAGGACTGACATGGACATCGACCTCGCCGCCCTCAGGGCGCTGGAGCGCGAGCGGGACATCTCGCTCGACATCCTGATCCCCGCGATCGAGCAGGCGCTGCTCGTCGCCTACCACCGCACCGACGGCGCCTACCGCAACGCCCGCGTCGAGCTCGACCGCAAGACCGGCCACGTCGTCGTCTGGGCCCGCGAGGAGCTCGAGCAGGCGCCGGTCGCCGAGGGTAGGGGGCACCTCCCGGAGACGGCGACGGAGTCGCCGAATCGGGGGGCGGAGCGGCCGCCGCGCGAGTACGGCCCCGAGTTCGACGACACCCCGACCGGGTTCGGCCGGATCGCCGCGGCCACCGCGCGCCAGGTGATCGTCCAGCGGCTCCGGGACCTCGAGGACGAGGCCATCCTCGGCGACTTCAAGGGCCGCGAGGGCGACGTCGTCGCCGGTGTCATCCAGCAGAGCCCCGACCCGCGCCACGTCACGGTCGACTTCGGCACCGTGGAGGGCATCCTGCCGCTGGCCGAGCAGGTGCCGGGGGAGAAGTACGTCCACGGCGAGCGCATCCGCTGCTTCGTGGTGTCGGTCCGCCGCGGTCCCAAGGGTCCGCAGATCGGGCTGTCGCGCACGCACCCGAACCTCGTGCGCAAGCTCTTCGCCCTCGAGGTGCCCGAGATCGCCGACGGGTCGGTGGAGATCGCCGCCCTGGCGCGTGAGGCGGGTCACCGCACGAAGATCGCCGTGCACTCCAAGGTCCCGGGCCTCAACGCCAAGGGCGCCTGCATCGGCCCGATGGGCGCCCGCGTGCGCGCGGTGATGACCGAGCTGCACGGGGAGAAGATCGACATCGTCGACTACTCGGACGACCCGAGGACCTTCGTGGCCGCCGCGCTGTCCCCGTCCCGGGTGGAGTCCGTCGAGATCGTCGACCCGCAGCTGCGCTCGGCCCGGGTCGTCGTCCCCGACTACCAGCTCTCGCTGGCCATCGGCAAGGAGGGCCAGAACGCCCGCCTCGCCGCCAAGCTGACCGGCTGGCGCATCGACATCCGTCCTGACACCGCGGCCGGGGCGCAGGCGCCCGGTGCCGGCGCCTCCGGCTCTACCGGCGGGTCCCGCGGCGCAGGGTCCTGACGGGCCCCTGGCGCGGGGAATTCGGCCAGAGGGCGATAGGGGATAGGATGGTCGGGACCGACCGGACTGGACTCCGGCCTTCGGCAGCAGGTTCGACTCCCCGCACCACGCACGGGTCACCCACCCGCACGTGTGTGGGCTGCCGCAGGACGGATAGCTGGTCGGCACTCCTGCGAGTGGTCGCGGAGACGGACGAGGCCGGAGCGATCCGGCTGACCCCCGACCCGCGGCACTGCCTGCCGGGACGTGGCGCATGGCTGCACCCGACGGGCGACTGCCTCGAGCAGGCCCTCCGCCGGCGGGCGTTCGGGCGTGCGCTGCGTACCAGCGCCGCCCCGGACCCGGCAGCGGTCCGGGCCCACGTCGAGGCCGTGACCACCGGTCACGAGCAGCACGCGCAGGAGAAGAACCGTCCGTAGGGAACCGACCAGAACTCTGAACCAGAGAGTGGGTTAGACCGCTGATGAGCACCCGATGAGTACTCAGCAATGAGCTCCCCCCAGCAGTAACGACGGTCCGCGCCTGTCACCTGACACACGGACCAGGAACAGGAGAAACGTGGCAAAGGTCCGTGTAAGTGCGCTCGCCAAGGAGCTGGGCACCGACAGCAAGACGCTGATCGCCCACCTCAACAGCATCGGCGAGTACGTCAAGACCGCCAGCTCGACGATCGAGGCGCCCGTCGTCCGCAAGGCGACGGAGACGTTCCCCGACGAGCTGAGGAAGTCCCCGGCCAAGAAGGCCGCCGCAGGCAAGCCGGCCCCGGCCAAGCCCGCGCAGCCGGCTCCGGCCGCCCCGCAGGCTCCCGTCGAGGCCGCTCCGTCGGCCCCGGCAGCGCAGGCTGCTCCGGCTGCCCCCGCCGCCCCGACCCCGGGTCCGGCGGCTCCCGCGCCCCGGCCCGAGCCCGCAGCGCCCGCAGCCAAGGCCGCGCCGGCCGCTCCGGCGGCCCCTGCGGCGCCGGCCGCCCGCTCCGACGTGTCGCCCGCGCGCGACGGCGGCAAGCCGGGCCCCGGTGTCCCCCCGTCCGCGCGTCCCGGCAGCGCCGGTCCGCGTCCGGGTGCCGCTCCGTCGGCCCCGCGTCCCGGTGGCGCGCCGCGCCCCGGTGCCCCGCGCCCGGGCAACAACCCGTTCGCGCCGTCGCAGGGCATGGGCACCCAGCGCCCGGCGGCCCGCGAGGGCTCGCCGCGCCCCGGCAACAACCCCTTCGCGCCGTCCCAGGGCATGCCCCGGCCGCAGTCGCGGCCCGGTGGCCCGCGTCCCGGCGGCGCGTCCGGCCCCGGTGGCCCGCGTCCCGGTGGCCCCCGCCCGAGCCCGGGCATGATGCCCGACCGCTCGGCGGTCGGCCGTCCCGGTGAGCGCCCGGCCCGTCCGGGCGGGCGTGGTCCCGGTGGTCCCGGCGGCGGTGCCGGCCGTGGCCCCGGTGGTCCCGGTGCCGGTGGCGGCGGCTTCGCGGGTCGCGGTGGCTTCCGCGGCGGTGCGGGCCGTGGCTCGACCGCCGGTGCGTTCGGTCGCGGTGGCGGCCGTCCGGTCCGTGGGCGCAAGTCCAAGCGCGCGAAGCGCCAGGAGTTCGAGCAGATGCAGGCGCCGTCGATCGGTGGCGTCACCGTTCCCCGCGGCGACGGCTCGACCGTCATCCGCGTGCGTCGCGGCTCGTCCCTGACCGACTTCGCCGACAAGATCAACGCCAACCCGGCGTCGCTGGTCACCGTGCTGTTCCACCTCGGTGAGATGGCCACGGCGACCCAGAGCCTCGACGAGGACACCTTCAAGGTGCTCGGCGCCGAGCTCGGCTACGACATCCAGGTCGTCTCCCCTGAGGAGGAGGAGAAGGAGCTCTTCGACTCCTTCAACATCGACCTGGAGACGGGCATCGAGGGCGAGGACGACGCCGACCTGCAGCCGCGTCCGCCGGTCGTCACCGTCGTCGGCCACGTCGACCACGGAAAGACCCGCCTGCTCGACGCGATCCGCAACGAGGACGTCGTGGCCGGCGAGGCCGGTGGCATCACCCAGCACATCGGTGCCTACCAGGTCCACCGTGAGCACGAGGGCCAGGACCGCGCGATCACCTTCATCGACACCCCGGGTCACGAGGCGTTCACCGCGATGCGTGCCCGCGGTGCGAAGGTCACCGACATCGCGATCCTCGTCGTCGCCGCCGACGACGGCGTGATGCCGCAGACCATCGAGGCGCTCAACCACATGCAGGCCGCCGACGTGCCGATCGTCGTCGCCGTCAACAAGATCGACGTCGAGGGTGCGAACCCGGCCAAGGTGCGCCAGCAGCTGACCGAGTACAACCTCATCGCCGAGGAGTACGGCGGCGACACGATGTTCGTCGACGTGTCCGCCCGGCAGGGGCAGAACATCGACAGCCTCCTCGAGGCCGTCCTGCTCACCGCCGACGCGGCCCTGGACCTGCGCGCCAACCCCGACAAGGACGCCCGCGGTGTCGCGATCGAGGCCAACCTCGACCGTGGCCGTGGTGCGACCGCGACGGTGCTGGTCCAGTCCGGCACCCTGCACGTCGGGGACGCCATCGTCACCGGCTCGGCCTACGGCCGCGTGCGCGCCATGCTCGACGAGCACGGCGACAACGTGGAGGAGGCGACCCCGTCGCGTCCCGTGCAGGTGCTCGGCCTGTCCTCGGTGCCCCGCGCCGGTGACACCTTCGTGGTGGCCCCCGACGACCGCACCGCGCGCCAGATCGCCGAGAAGCGCGAGGCTGCCGACCGCCAGGCGTCCCTGGCCAAGGCCCGCAAGCGCATCTCGCTCGAGGACCTCAACGAGGCCCTGGCCGCCGGCAAGGTCGAGACCCTCAACCTCATCCTCAAGGGTGACGTGTCGGGTTCGGTCGAGGCGCTCGAGGACGCGCTGCTGCAGATCGACGTGGGCGACGAGGTCGACCTGCGGATCATCGACCGCGGCGTCGGTGCGATCACGATGAACAACATCAACCTCGCGATGGCGTCCGACGCGATCATCATCGGCTACAACGTCCGCGCCGAGGGCCAGAACGCCGACTACGCCGAGCGCGAGGGCGTCGAGATCCGCTACTACTCGGTGATCTACAACGCCATCGAGGAGATCGAGCAGGCGCTCAAGGGCATGCTCAAGCCGGAGTTCGAGGAGGTGGAGCTCGGTACCGCCGAGATCCGCGAGATCTTCCGGTCGAGCAAGTTCGGCAACATCGCCGGGTCCATCGTCCGCAGCGGCGAGATCAAGCGTGGTGCCAAGGCACGCATCACCCGCGACGGTGTCGTCGTCGCCGAGAACGTCGAGGTGGCCGGCCTGCGCCGGTTCAAGGACGACGTCACCGAGGTCCGTGAGGGCTTCGAGTGCGGCATCAACTTGGGGTCGTTCAACGACCTCCAGCTGGGCGACCTCATCGCGACGTACGAGATGCGGGAGAAGCCGCGCGCCTGAGCGCGGTCCCGCACCAGGTGACGGTATGCCGCCGGCTCGAGCCGGCGGCATACCGTCACCCACGACCCCACTGACCAGGAGGAGCCATGGCCGACGCCGGACGTGCCCGCAGGATCGCCGACCGGATCAAGACGCTGGTCGCGGCGAACGTCGAGTCCATCGTCAAGGACCCCGACCTCGGCTTCGTCACCATCACCGACGTGCGGGTCACGGGCGACCTGCAGCACGCCTCGATCTTCTACACCGTCTTCGGTGACGAGGCGCAGCGCACGCGCACCGCGGAGCTGCTGGAGAAGAACAAGGGCCGGTTGCGGTCCTTCGTCGGCAAGCAGATCCAGATCCGGCTGACGCCGACCCTGGAGTTCATCGCCGACGCGATCCCGGAGACCGCCGCGCACCTCGAGGACCTCCTGCGGGAGGCCAAGGAGCGCGACGCCGCCGTCGCGGCGGCCGCCGCCGGGGCGACGTACGCCGGCGACGCCGACCCGTACAAGCGCGACGAGGACGACGAGCTCGACGAGGACGACGAGCTCGACGACGACCTCGGTGCGGACGACGAGCCCGCGGGCGAGCGGGGCGACGGCGCGGATGCCCGCGCCTGACGGCCTGCTGGTCGTCGACAAGCCTCAGGGCTGGACGAGCCACGACGTCGTCGGGCGCGCCCGGCGCATCTGCGGCACCCGCAAGGTCGGCCACGCGGGCACCCTGGACCCGATGGCCACGGGCGTGCTCGTCCTGGGCATCGGGCGAGCGACGCGCCTGCTGACCTTCCTCGTCGGCTGCGACAAGGACTACGCCGCGACGGTCCGCCTCGGGCAGTCGACGCTCACCGACGACGCCGAGGGCGAGGTCACCGCCTCGACGCCGGTGGACGGCACGTACGGCCTCGACGACGCGGCGGTGGACGCCGCGGTGTCTCGGCTCACCGGCGACATCGAGCAGGTCCCGAGCGCGGTCTCCGCCATCAAGGTCAAGGGCGAGCGCGCCTACCACCGCGTGCGTGCGGGGGAGGACGTCGACCTGCCGGCGCGTCCCGTCACCGTCTCCCGGTTCGAGGTCCTGGCACGACGTGCAGCGGTCGCCGACGACGGCACGCCCGTGCTCGACCTCGACGTCGAGGTGACCGTCAGCTCGGGCACGTACGTGCGCGCCCTGGCCCGCGACCTCGGCTCGGCGCTCGGCGTGGGCGGCCACCTGACGGCGCTGCGCCGCACGCGGGTCGGGTCGTTCGAGCTCGGCCAGGCGCACGACCTCGAGTCGCTCATGGCCCTCGGGGACCCCGAGGCGGTCCCGGTGGTGCCGCTGGCCGAGGCGGCCCGCGCGCAGTTCGCCGTGCACGAGCTCACCGAGCCCGAGGCCCGCGCCCTCGGCTACGGCCAGCGCGTCGACTCGGCGACGCCGCTGCGCTCGGAGCCGGTCGCGGCGTTCGGGCCCGACGGGCGGCTGGTCGCCATGCTCGATGAGTCGGGTCACAAAGCACGCCCACACGTCGTGTTCGCACCGGCCGGTTCGTAGAGTGTCCCCCGTGCACCGCTGGACCGACCCCGCCCAGACCCCCGCGCACCTGCGGCCCTCCGTCGCCACGTTCGGCAACTTCGACGGGGTCCACCTCGGGCACCGCGCCGTGCTCGGCCGGCTCGTCGAGGAGGGCGCCGCCCGGGGCGTGCCCAGCGTGGCCGTGACCTTCGACCCGCACCCGGCGACGATCTTCCACCCCGAGTCGGTCGAGCTGATCGCCCCCGGGCGGGTGCGCGACGAGCTGCTCGCGACCACGGGGATCGACGGGCTGCTCGTCCTCGACTTCACCCGCGAGTTCGCCGACCAGACGGCCGAGGAGTTCATCGTCTCCACCTTCGTGCAGACGCTGGGCGTCAAGGCCCTCGTCGTGGGGGCGGACGCGCGCGGCTTCGGCAAGGGCTACACCGGCGACGTGGAGCTGCTGGCCGAGCTCGGCCGCCAGCACGGGTTCGACGTCATCGTGCTCGACGACCTGGGCGAGGGGGAGCGCTGGTCCTCCAGCGCCGTGCGCCGCCACCTCGACGCCGGTGAGGTCGCGCAGGCCGCAGCCGTGCTCGGCCGGCCGCACCGGATGACCGGCACCGTCGTCCACGGCGCGCACCGGGGCCGCGAGCTGGGCTACCCGACCGCCAACCTCTCGGACGACGCGCTGGGCCTCGTGCCCGCCGACGGCGTGTATGCCGGGTGGCTCACCCGGGTGGGCCGGCCTGCCGAGGACCCGGAGCGCACCCTGCCGGCCGCCATCTCGGTCGGCACCAACCCCACCTTCGACGGCGTCGTCCGCACCGTCGAGGCGTACGTCCTCGACCGCACCGACCTCGACCTGTACGGCGAGGAGGTCACGCTCGAGTTCGTCGAGCGGATCCGCCCGACCCTGCGGTTCGACTCCGTCGAGGCGCTGCTCGAGGCGATGGCCGGGGACGTCGAGACCTGCCGCAAGGTGCTGGGCACGATCGTCCCCTCCTGACGGGGAATGCCTTCGGGCGGCACGGAATGGCCGTTCGGTCACATTCACCCGTGATTTCGCCCTCGGGGTGCGCGACCATGGCACTATCCGTCGGACGCTGCCACCCCCCGCAGCGACGAGCCGCAGTTCCCGAGCCGAGGACGGTCATGTCGACTCCCACCCTGCACCACGCCCCGTCCGCCGCCGCGGAGACGATCGACGCACGCCTGATCGAGAACCGCGCGCGGTCGGTCGGCCACCTGTTCCGCGACCGCGTGGCCGCGACGCCGGATGCCGAGGCGTTCCGGTTCGCCGTCGGTGAGACGTGGGAGGGCGTCACGTGGGCGGAGGTGCAGCACAGCGCCTACCGGCTGGCCGCCGGCCTCATCGCCCTCGGCGTCGGCCCGGAGGACCGGGTGGCGATCGCCTCCTCCACCCGGTACGAGTGGGCCCTGGCCGACCTGGCGGTCATGTGCTCCGGTGGCGCGACCACCACGATCTACCCGACGACGATCGCCCCGGACGTGGCGTACATCCTCGCCAACTCGGGCAGCGTCGTCGTCTTCGCCGAGGACGACGAGCAGGTCACCAAGCTCTGGGAGCGGCGCGTCGACCTGCCCGGCATCACCCGTGTCATCACCTTCGACGGCGCCTCCGACGGCGAGTGGGTGCTCAGCCTGCGCCAGCTCGAGCAGATGGGCGCCGAGCTCCTCGCGACGAACCCCGGCGCGGTCGACGAGCGGATCGACGCCCTCACCCCCGACCAGCTCGCCACGATCATCTACACCTCCGGCACCACCGGCCGGCCCAAGGGCGTGCGCCTGGACCACAACGCGTGGACCTACCAGGCGGCCGCGACCGACGCGATCGGCATCCTCAGCCCGGCCGACCTGCAGTACCTGTGGCTGCCGCTGGCCCACGTCTTCGGCAAGTTCCTGCTGACCCTGCCGCTGCAGTGCGGCTTCCCGACGGCGATCGACGGCCGGATCGACAAGATCGTCGACAACCTGGCCGTCGTGCAGCCGACCTTCATGGGTGCGGCGCCCCGCATCTTCGAGAAGGCGTACGCGCGCATCACGATGATGATGAAGGCGGAGGGCGGCCTGAAGGAGAAGCTGTTCCAGTGGTCGGTGAGCGTCGGCCGCGACGTCGCCGCCATGCGCGCCCGCGGCGAGGAGCCGACCGGCATGCTCGCCAAGAAGATCGCGCTGGCGGACAAGCTCGTCCTGCACAAGGTGCGCGAGCGCTTCGGCGGACGCATCCGGTTCTTCATCTCGGGCTCGGCGGCGCTCAACACCGACGTCGCCCACTGGTTCGACTCGATCGGCCTGACCATCCTCGAGGGCTACGGCCTCACCGAGACCAGCGCCGCCTCCTTCGTGAACCGCCCCGGCAGCAACCGGATCGGCACCGTCGGCTGGGCCCTGCCCGGCACCGAGGCCCGGATCGCCGAGGACGGCGAGGTGCTCCTGCGCGGACCCGGCGTCATGGAGGGGTACCACAACAAGCCCGAGGACACGGCCGAGGCGAAGGACGCCGACGGCTGGATGCACACCGGCGACATCGGCGAGCTCGACGCGAACGGCTACCTGATGATCACCGACCGCAAGAAGGACTTCTTCAAGACCTCGGGCGGCAAGTACGTCGCGCCCTCGCTCATCGAGTCGACCTTCAAGGGCCTGTGCCCGTACGTCAGCCAGTTCGTCGTCTACGGCGCCGACCACAACTTCGTGACGGCCCTGGTCACCCTCGACGCCGACGCGATCGCGGACTGGGCGGACGGGCACGGCATCTCCGGCGACTACCGGACGATCGTGACCTCGGCGCAGGCCCGCGAGATGGTGCAGATGTACGTCGACACGCTCAACGTGAACCTCAACCGCTGGGAGCAGATCAAGAAGTTCGTCGTCCTCGACCACGACCTCACGGTGGAGGCCGGCGAGCTCACCCCGAGCCTGAAGGTGCGGCGCAAGGTCGTCAACGAGAAGTACGGCGACGTGCTCGACGCGCTCTACACCGGCTGACCCCACCAGCCGCCGCCCGACGGGCCGGTGACGAGGGGCACGAAGCGGTACCACCCGTGCTCCTCGACCACCGGCCCGTCGTCGTCTGCCTGCACCCGCAGCATCCGTCCTGCCACCGGAACGACCATGACGCCGCCGGGGGCGAGCTGGGCGAGGAGGTCCCGCGGCAGCTCGACGGCCTGCGCCGACACGAGCACGCGGTCGTAGGGCGTCCCGTCCGGCCAGCCCAGCCGGTCCCGCAGCGCCTGGTGGACGCGGGCGGTGCCGACGCCCGCGCGCTCGAGGTTGGCGGCGCCGAACTCGACGAGCTGAGGCACGAGCTCGACCCCGTCCACCGAGCCCCCGGTCCCGGCGAGGTGCGCCAGCAGCGCCGTGGTCCACCCCGACCCGCAGCCCACGTCGAGCACCCGGTCACCGGGCTGGACGTCGAGCAGCTCGAGCATCTGCCGCACGGTGGTCGGCTGGCTGTTGGTCTGCCCGTGGCCGATGGGCAGCGGCTCGTCCCGGTCCGCGTGCGCCACCTGGTCGGGGGGCAGGAACATCCGGCGGGGCACCGCGTCGAGCGCCGCCGCGACGCGCGTGCGCGCACCGGACACCTCGCCAGTATGCCGCCGGGTGCCGGTGGGCCGCGTCCTCAACGAACTCCCAGCATCGGTGCAGCAGGCCTGCAGGCTGGGGCGGGATCCTCCCAGTGGACGGGGCTGCCACCACGGTGGCCCCGGGAGGAGAAGGACCGTGCCGCTGCTCGGTTGGCCACTGCTGGTGACCCTGACCTTCGTCGTGGGGGTGTCCATGGCGCTGGCGGTCCTGCTGTGGTCGCGCGTGAAGGGTCCGCGTCCGGCCCGCCTGGCCCAGCGGGTGGGCCTGCTCGGGCTGACCCAGGTCACGACGGTGCTCCTCGTGGCGGCCGCGCTCAACAACTACGGCTACTTCTACGGATCGTGGTCCGACCTGTTCGGCACGTCCTCGGCGGGTGCGCCGAGCTCGACGACGATCTCCCGCGCCCTCGCCGCCCACGGCCGGACGGGGGCGCCGCTGGCGGTCACGAAGGACGCCGCCGTCGCGGGCGAGTCCTCGTGGTCGGCGCCGGCGCAGTGGCGGACGAAGGGACGCATCGAGTCCCTGAGCATCTACGGCGCGCACAGCAGGCTCAGCGAGCAGGCCCTGGTGTACCTGCCCCCGCAGTACTTCCAGGCCGCGTTCGCGCGCAGCCGCTTCCCCGCCGTCGAGGTGTTCACGGGGTACCCCGGGACGACGAGCAACCTCGTCCGTCGCATGCACTACCCCGACGTCCTGCTCAAGGAGATCACGGCGGGGCGTTCGCGGCCGATGGTGCTCGTCATGCTGCGGCCCACCGTCGTCCCCCCTCGCGACACCGAGTGCACCGACGTCCCGGCCGGTCCGCAGACCCTCACCTACTTCGCCGAGGACGTCCCGCGGGCTATCTCGTCCTCGCTGCGTGTCGACCCCACGGGCTGGGGGGCCATGGGCGACTCCACCGGTGGGTACTGCGCCACCAAGCTGGCCATGACCCACTCGAGCGTCTTCCCTGCGGCGGCCTCGCTGTCCGGGTACTACCACACGCTGCGGGACGGGACGACGGGCGACCTGTGGGGCGGCTCGCCCCAGGTGCGCGAGCTGAACGACCTGGAGTGGCTGCTGCGCCACCAGCCGGCGCCGCCGGTGTCGGTGTACGCAACGATCGGTGCCGACGAGCACACCCACACCGGGCTCGGCGACACGAAGACGTTCGCCTCGCTCGTCCGGGCGCCGATGTCGATGACGACGGTCGTCCTCCAGGGTGGCGGCCACAACTTCAAGTCCTGGGCGCAGGTCATGCCCGCCGCCCTCGACTTCCTCTCCCACCACCTCCCCGCCTGAGCACCGGGGGCAGGGGACCCGGGGGCGGAGCCCGAGCCGTCAGGTCGCGGGTGAGGGCGTCTCGGAGAGCAGCGCCTTGGCGATGAGCGTGTGCCCGGCGGCGTCGGGGTGGTCGCCGTCCTCGGCCAGCAGCGGCGTCGGGTTCCTCGTGCCGTCGGCGCCGAGGAACGGGTGGTACAGGTCCACGCACGCGTCCCCCGCGGCCTGCGCCTCGGAGCAGATCGCGGCGTTGGCCGCCAGGGTCACGCCGTCGCTCCAGTCGGCGAAGCCGGGTCCCTCCTTGGAGTCGGCGACGTCGCCGTCCTCGAAGACGTTCCAGTAGTTGGTCACCAGCACCTGCGTGCTGTCGGGCACCAGGGAGTTGATGCGGGCCAGCACCTGGGCCACCGCCGTGCGCATCTGGGCGACGGCCGGCTTCACGCACGAGCTGCCGCAGCCGCCGTTCGACCAGGTCGACACGAGCGGCACCAGGTCGTTGGCCCCGATGGTCACGACGACCGTGCCGGCCGAGGCGACCTCCGCGGCCACCCCGGGTTCCGACAGCTGGTCGACGAGCTGGGGGGCGGTGAGGCCGCCCTCCCCGAGGTTGGCGGGCGAGACCTGTCGGTGGTCCCGCGCGGCGAGCATCGTCGCGTACTGCGCGAGGAACGGCTGGCACCCGCAGGCCGCGCCGGACATGACCGAGTCCCCGAGCCCGACCAGCCGCAGCGTCGGCAGGGGAGTCGCCGTGCTCGTCGTGGGGGAGGGGGTGGTCGTGGTGGTGGTGGGCGGAGCCGTCGTGCTCGTGGCGCTGGTGCTCGTCGTGCCGGTCGTGGAGGCCGCCCCGACCGCGTCGTTCGTGCAGCCCGCGAGGACCGCGGCGAGCAGGATGCCGAGGAGTGCGTGCAGGGTGCGGGGGCGGCGGGTCCGCAGGCCCACTGTCAGGTGCCTGCCGGGGTCGTGGACCGCGCGTGGTGCGTCATGGGTGTGGGGTCCGGGCCGGGGCCCACCGCGTGGGTGGCGACCGCGAGCGCGAGGAGCAGGCCCAGGGCGATGACGAGGCGGACGGTTGACTGGCGCACGGGCGTCGACGGTAGTGCCGCTTGCTGAGGCTTCTCTGTGAGGTCGATCAGGGTGCAGTGGGCCCGGGGGTGAGCTCCTGCGTGCGACGGCGCGCCCACGGGCCCGGATGCGGCGTTTCGGGGTGGGCGCCACCCCCGGTTACCCTTGTCGGACCATGACTTCGACCCCCGGTGCCTCCGTCTTCCCCCGTCTCGAGCCGCTGCTCGAGCAGGTCAGCAAGCCCATCCAGTACGTCGGCGGCGAGCTCAACTCGACGGTCAAGGACTGGAACGTCGGTGGTCACGGCCCCGGCGGCGAGGAGCTCACGACCCGCTGGGCGCTCATGTACCCCGACGCCTACGAGGTCGGGGTGCCCAACCAGGGCGTCATGATCCTGTACGAAGTGCTCAACGAGCGGCCCGACGCCCTCGCCGAGCGCACGTATGCCGTGTGGCCCGACCTCGAGCGCCTCATGCGCGAGCACGACGTCCCGCAGTTCACCGTCGACGGGCACCGGTCGGTGCGCGACTTCGACGTGCTCGGCCTGTCGTTCTCCACCGAGCTCGGCTACACCAACATGCTCACCGCGCTCGACCTCGCGGGCATACCCCTGCACGCCCAGGACCGCACGGACGAGGACCCGCTCGTCATCGCGGGTGGGCACGCGGCGTTCAACCCCGAGCCCATCGCCGACTTCCTCGACGCCGCCATCGTCGGTGACGGGGAGGAGGCCGTGCTCGCCGTCACCGACATCATCGGCGACTGGAAGGCGCAGGGCATGCCGGGCGGCCGGCGCGAGCTGCTGCTGCGCCTGGCCCGCACGGGCGGCGTCTACGTGCCCTCGCTCTACGACGTCTCGTACCTGCCGGACGGGCGCATCCAGCGGGTCGCCCCGCGGTCCGACGTGACCGGCGTGCCGTGGCGGGTGTCGAAGCACACGGTCATGGACCTCGACGCGTGGCCGTACCCGAAGCAGCCCCTGGTCCCGCTCGCGGAGTCGGTCCACGAGCGGATGTCGGTCGAGATCTTCCGCGGCTGCACCCGCGGCTGCCGCTTCTGCCAGGCCGGCATGATCACGCGCCCCGTGCGGGAGCGGAGCATCACCGGCATCGGCGAGATGGTCGAGCGCGGGCTGGCGGCGACCGGGTTCGAGGAGGTCGGGCTGCTGTCGCTGAGCTCGGCCGACCACTCGGAGATCGCCGACATCACCAAGGGCCTCGCCGACCGGTACGACGGGACCCAGACCGGCCTGTCGCTGCCCTCGACCCGGGTCGACGCGTTCAACATCGACCTCGCCAACGAGCTCACCCGCAACGGGCGGCGCTCGGGCCTGACGTTCGCCCCCGAGGGTGGCAGCGAGCGGATCCGCAAGGTCATCAACAAGATGGTGACCGAGGACGACCTCATCAACACCGTCGCCGCTGCGTACGGCGCCGGGTGGCGGCAGGTGAAGCTCTACTTCATGTGCGGCCTGCCCACGGAGACCGACGAGGACGTGCTCCAGATCGCCGAGCTCGCCAAGCGGGTCATCGAGACCGGCCGGCGGGTGAGCGGCCGGCGGGACATCCGCTGCACGGTGTCCATCGGCGGCTTCGTGCCCAAGCCGCACACTCCGTTCCAGTGGTGCGGCCAGCTCGGCGCCGCGGAGACCGACGCCCGGCTCGAGAAGCTGCGCGACGCCATCCGGTCCGACAAGCGGTACGGCAGCTCGATCGGCTTCCGCTACCACGACGGCAAGCCCGGCATCGTCGAGGGACTGCTGTCCCGTGGTGACCGCCGCGTCGGCCGGGTGATCGAGCAGGTCTGGCGCGACGGCGGCCGGTTCGACGGCTGGAGCGAGCACTTCTCCTACGAGCGCTGGATGACGGCGGCGCAGACCGCCTTCGCCGGCCTGCCGTGGGACCTCGACGTCGACTGGTACACCACGCGCGAGCGCGGCGAGACCGAGGTCCTGCCCTGGGACCACATCGACTCCGGGCTCGACAAGGAGTGGCTCTGGGCCGACTGGCAGGACGCCCTCGACGAGACCGAGGTCGACGACTGCCGCTGGACCCCGTGCTTCGACTGCGGCGTCTGCCCGCAGATGGGCACCGAGATCGAGGTCGGGCCCACCGGCAAGACCCTGCTGCCGCTCACCGTGCTGGGCTCGGGCCGCGAGGCGATGCTCGCGAGCAGCCAGCCGTCGCACACCCACTGACGACGCGGTCGGGCGCCGGACGGCCACACACGTGGCGGTGCCGCCGGGGAGTCCCCGGCGGCACCGCGTCAGCCGTTCAACGCGACTGGGTCATGCGGTTCACGGGCTGGTAACCGTGCCCCCGTTGTCGATGGCCAGTGTCGAGTTCTCGTCACCACAGGTGCCGCTGATGCCGAGGTGGTTGGCGTCGCCCGCGTAGCTGACGAGCCAGTAGTACGTACCGGCGCTGGCCGCGGTGACGCTGAACTTGGCATTGGCGGTGACCGCGGTGCCTGCGCCGCTGAGCGTCACGGTCTCCGAGTACGCGGCGGTGCCGGTGCACGTGCTGTTGGCGAACAGCGAGAAGGTCACATCGCCGGTCGGCGTGCCGCCGACGCTCGCGGTGACGGTGACCGAGTCCTGCGGGCGCCACGACTGTGCCGTGGTGAGCGAGGCCGGAGCCTTGGTCACGATGACGGACTCGTTCGCGTCGCCGCAGGCTCCGGACGCCGCGTTGTTCTGCGCGTTGCCCGAGTAGCTGCCGACCCAGGCGTACTTGCCCGGCGACGTCGGCGTGTACGAGGCCGACGTTGCGCTGGCCGTCGTGTCCGTCACCCGCGTGGCGTTCGTGGTACTGCCCGCGGCCGTGATGAGGTTGGCACCCGTGCCCGCGTCGACACAGGAGGTCGACGTGATCGTCGCGTCGGCAGCGAACGGGCCGTAGAGCTTGAACGTCACGGTTCCGGGGGCGATGCCGCCGGACGGGAAGTACCCGCCCGTGATCCTCGCGACGTCGGAGATCGAGTTGCCGAGGACGACGCTAGCGCTCGCCTGGGTCGAGAGGTCCGGCGACGGCTTCTGCACGACCAGCGGCTCACTCGCGCACGCACTCGTGGATCCGGTCAGGCGGCTTCCCGCGCCGGGCACGAACTGAGCCTGCCACCAGTAGTTGTCGGCTGCCGAGAACACCAGGCTGGGCGACGGTGGCACCGACCCGTCACCAGCGACGGTGACCGTTGCGGTGTTCCCGCCTCGGGTGAAGGTCGGGTCTGTCGACGCGGTCTTGCAGGTGTTGTCGGTCCACAGCGAGTACGTCACGGTGCCGGCAGGCGTGCCGAGAGTGCTCGTGATGGTTGAGGTGTCGTACACCTTCGCGGGAAGGGTCACCGTGTTGTTGGGTGGCTCAAGGTTCGTGTCTGTCGACGGGGTCTGGGTGTCGCCGAGCTGCTGCCGCAGGCTCGTCGCGATCGACGACGTCCCACACGTCGTCACGTTGCCCTCGGCGTAGTCGTACAACGACGCGGTGAGCGACTGGCTCGAGCGGGTGTTGAACACGAATCGGTTGACGCAGATCGGGTTGCCCGCGGAGTCACGGTCGAGACCGTTCGCCGTCAGGTCGACGCCGCCCTCGTAGAACTGATCGGCGCCGAGGCTGGTGCCCTGGGTCTTGTTGTTGACCGTCTGCCACGGCGTGGTCACCGTCGCTGAGTTCGTGGTTGCGCAGATGGTGGCCGAACCTCCGCACGAGGTGCCGGTCACGACCGCGGTGGTGTTCAGTGCACCGCCCGCGCCGCCGACCCACTTGTAGGCGCTGATCTGGGGGTTGCTGCCGCCGTTGAGGAACGCAGCCACCAGCAGGATGTCGCCGTCGACGTGGTGTCCGCTGAACGCGTTGCCGTTGCCGCCCCCGCCGCCCTGACAGGCCACATTGGCGTCCTGGAGGAACCAGATGCCCATGTTGTTGTCGCCATTGGGGGTGTTCTTCTCCATGCCGAAGTACAGGATCAGATGGGGCGGGCTGAACGAGGTGTCCGAGTAGACGGCTGTGTAACCGTTCTGGATGTCACCCTTGTTCGTCACGTTGTTGGCACCGACACACCGCCAGCCTGCGGCGATGTCATCGAGGTCCTTGGCGCCGGTCGTGAAGGTCGTCGGGTCGGCGGTGCTGCCAGGAATGAAGTCCCGGGCGAAGCCGGCGTCGAAGAAGCCCGTCGGCAGCGAGGCGCGCTTGACGCCCAGCCCCGAGACGTTTGTGAAGATGCTGTTCGAGGTGTTGCCCGAAGCCGCCGGCCCCCAGTCGGGCGCCGAAGGCAGCGCAGCACCGTTGTCGAGTACGTCCCCGTCGAGCTCGAAGCCGCTGCTGACCGAGGCGCTGGCCGGAAGGGAGCCGGCAACGACGAGTGCGCTGGCGGCGAGAGCGCCGGCGGCGAGTGAGGCGCGAAGCCTGGGCGGACGAATGGGTCGTCGGTGGCCGCTGTCACCGGCGGCGAAGAGCCTACGCAACATGCCGTCTCCTCCAAGGTGGTGCTCCCGACCCGGGCGGACCGGGAGGGGCAGCGCGTCGGCGGTGCGGAGGTATCGCTCGTCGCTCGGCCAGGAGGACGAGGGGAAGTCGGGCGCAGGGTCGGCGTGTGCCGTGGTCCCACGGTAGGGACGGGGTCGTCCGGGCGTGACCGCCGAAATGCGCAGGATCTTTGGTGCGAAAGGGTGCACACCGAAGCAACGGCTGCCCGGCGCCCGTCCCGCTGCACGATCGGAGGGTGGCTCCGGGCCGGCCCGGGCGCGCTCTTGAGACCGGGCTGAGACGACTCTCAGGGAACTCACATGGTGGGGATGACACATGTCATGGGGGTGGGGTGGCGCGGCGGTGTCCAATTGACGAAGGCGGTCGTCTCCTCCTGACCGCTCCGGTGCGGACCCCTTCACCTCACCGGAACCCCCGGACGCTCGTGCGGAGAGCCTTCGGGAAACGTGCCGCCCGCGCCTCGGTCCAGCCGAGGGCGCGGGCGGCACATTCATGTGGCCACCACCGGCTCCGGACTGCACCCGTCGGCCGTGACATCCGTCATGGTTGCGCAGGTCAACTGTCGTGTCGGATGGGGACACTGCCCCCGACCGGTCACCTCCGCGCCGCGGGGCCCACATCTCCCGGAGGTCTCATGTCACGACTGTCGAGAACCGCCTGTGCCGCCGTCGGGGCCGCTGCCCTGGTCACGGTCGCCGCAGCCGGAACCGCCATCGCCGCACCCGGTGGGCGTCACGCCCTGGATGGCAGCGTCCCGTCCTGGGCGGTGTCCACGAACGAGGTGGGCGCCGCGCCGTCCACCCAGCAGGTCACCTTCCGCGTCTACCTGGACTACCGCGGAGGTGACGCGGCCGCGGCCTACGCGCGGGCCGTCTCCACCCCGGGCAACGCCGACTACGGGCACTTCCTCACCCCGGCGCAGTTCCGCGCCCGGTTCTCCCCGGCGTCCTCCGACGTCGCGGCGGTGTCCTCGTGGCTCAAGGGCCAGGGGTTCGCGCTCGGCTCCACGCCGGCGAACCGCAAGTACGTCGAGGCCACCGGCACCCTCGCCCAGGCGGCCTCGGCCTTCGGCACGTCCTTCGCCGAGTACCGCACCGAGGGCAGGCAGGTCCGCTCCAACAACACGCCCCTGCAGGTGCCGGACTCGCTGCCGGCCGTGGAGGGCGTCGTCGGGCTCGACGAGTCGCAGACCCTCGTGCGAGCGGACAAGGCGGCACCCGGGCCGGCGCTGTTCCGCAACGCCCAGCCGTGCTCGGCCTACTGGGGCCAGAAGACGGTGCAGAACACGCCGACGCCCGACGGGACCCCGCTGCCCCCCTCGCCGAGCGCCTACGCCCCGTGCGGCTACAGCGGCGCCCAGCTCCAGGGCCTCTACGGCATGGGCGTCGCCATCGCGTCCGGCAACGACGGCAAGGGCGTCACGGTCGGCATCATCGACGCGTACGCCTCACCGACGATCGAGCAGGACGCCAACAGATACTTCTCCCGCCACGGGCTGCCGACGCTCAAGCCGGGGCAGTTCTCCCAGGTCGTCGCGCCCGGCACCTACAACCGGCCGGAGAACCCGCGCCAGGACCCGCAGGGGTGGGCCGGTGAGGAGACCCTCGACGTCGAGGCGGTCCACACCATGGCGCCCGGCGCCGACATCACGTACATCGGTGCCCCGAACAACTTCCGCGACATGGACGCGATCATGAACCGCGTCGTGGACAAGCACCTCGCCGACATCGTCAGCAACTCCTACGGCTACGGCGGCGAGGCCCTCCCGGCCGGCACGATCAAGCCGTCGCTGGACACCCAGGTCCAGGCCGCGGCCGAGGGCATCTCGCTGTTCTTCTCCTCTGGCGACAACGCCGACGAGACGAACGCGGTCGCCGGCGCCACCCCGACCCCGGACTGGCCGGCCTCGAGCCCGTACGTGACCGCGGTCGGCGGCACCAGCGCCGGCGTCAGCTCGTCCAACGGCCGGGTCTTCGAGCTCGGGTGGGAGACCCGTCGCAGCTCCCTCGACAAGGCGACCACGACGTGGAAGCCCTCGACCTGGCTGTACGGCTCCGGCGGCGGCACGTCCCGCCTCTTCGCCCAGCCGTCGTACCAGACCGGTGTCGTGCCGGGCTCGATCTCGCAGACGTACGGCGGCGCCGCGATGCGCGCCGTCCCGGACGTGTCAGCCCTCGGTGACCCCAACACCGGCATGCTCGTCGGCGAGACGCAGACCGCTCCCGACGGCTCGCAGGTGTACGACGAGTACCGCATCGGCGGCACCTCGCTCGCCTCGCCGCTCTACGCGGGCATGTTCGCCCTCGCCGAGCAGAAGGCCGGTCACGAGTTCGGCCTCGCCAACCCGGTGCTCTACGGCACCCGGGCCGCCAGCATCGACATCACCAAGAACGACCGTGACACCTACCCCGGTGACGTCCGGTCCGACTACGTGAACGGTGTCGACGCGGGCAACGGCTACGCGTACACCGCTCGGTACTTCGACGCCGACGAGCAGCTGACGATCCACGTCCGCCCCGGCTACGACGACGTCACCGGCGTCGGCGTGCCGAACGGGCAGTCCTGGCTGGACGCGGTCGCCGCGCAGTAACGCCACAGCTCGACACGGGTGTGCCGCCCGCTCGCCTAGGCTCCCGAGCCATGGTCGAGCGGGCGGCATACGCGTGTGTGGAGGTGCGGGAGGCACACCTGGGCGACATCGCGCGGATGCGCACGGACTGGACGGTCGCGCAGGGCGGCGCGCCCGACCCGCGGTTCGAGCAGGAGCTGCGCGACTGGTGGGCGCGCGAGTCGGCGCACCGCCGGGCCTGGGTCGCCCTCGCGGGCGGCCGGGACGTCGGTGCGGAGCCCGCGGAACCGGCGGTCGGCATGGCCAACCTCATGGTGTTCGAGCGCATGCCGCGGCCGGGCCGGGACGCGGGGCGCTGGGCCTACGTCGCGAACGTGTGGGTCGACCCGGCCCACCGCAGCCGCGGCGTGGGGCGGCTGCTCATGACCAGTGCCCTGGACTGGTGCCGCGACCAGGGCCTGGTGCGGGTCGTCCTCAACCCCAGCGAGATGTCCGTCCCGCTGTACGCCTCGCTCGGCTTCCGGCCGGCCGACGACCTCATGCGCGTCGACCTCTGACGCCGCTCGGCTGCCGGGCGGCGTCAGAGGTCCGGAGGCCTACTGGCCGCTGGACGGCATACGCACCGGTGCGCTGGCGAACCACGGGTGGTGCAGGTCGAGGTAGCGGACGTCGCTCATGGCGTCCATCTGCTCGGCCCACTGGGCCCGCATCGGCTCGGGCATGTCGCGGGCCTCGCCCGTGCGCGCCTCGTCCTCGCTGCGGAACGACACCGTCTCGGTGAACCAGCCGTCGGGCTCGATCGCGATCGTGCCGCCGATGATCTCCGGCCGCTGCTCGTGCAGCATGTCCATCGGCTCGGCCATGAAGTGGCGGAAGCGCTCGGGGTCGCGCAGCCGACCCTGGACGACCTGGACGAACCCGGCGTCGTCGGAGCCACCGTCGAGGAACACCATGGCGTCGTCGCAGTCGTGGAACGAGACGTCGCCGTCGAAGCACTCCTCCATCCGGCTCCACCACTCGCCCTGCTCGGGGCGCGCGGAGTTGCGGGCCGCGGCCTCGCGGCTCTCGAACCGCACGACGCCCACGAACTGCCCGTCGTCGGTGATGCCGTAGGTGCCGCCGAGCCAGCCCGGTGCGGTACCTCCCATGGTGTCGCGCCACTCGTCGAGGAGCCGGTGCACCCCGTCGGTGTCCCGGCACCTGCCCTGGACGATCTGGATGAACACCTCAACCCTCCGATCTCGCTGGGGGCCGCTTCACCCTGAAGTGGTCCAGCTCTCGACCGTACGCCGGAGCCCCCGCCGGGTCACCGGACAATCCGGGCGGTGCGCCGAGCGGTATGCCGCCGTGCCCGACCAGGGCGGCGGCGGCCCCCGGTGGGCGCTGGGGCGCCTCAGCCGTAGAGCGCGCCCACCACCTCGCGGAAGACCTCGGTGTGCCGGTCGACGTCCTCCCGGCTCGTCTCCGGGCACATCAGGGCCATGTTGTGGAAGGGCGTCATGAGGATCCCGCGGTTGCACATCGCGAGGTGCAGGTACGCGTCGAGCCCGTCGTCCGCGGCGGCGGCAGACTCCTCGCCGGTCCGGGGCGCGGGGCGGGCGAAGCGGTACTCCGCCCGGGCGCCGAGCTGGCTGATGCTCCACGGCACGTCGAGGTCGTCGAGGGTCTGCTGCACCCCGGCCGTGAACGCCGTGGCGAGCCCGGTCATGTGCGCGAAGGCGTCCTCGGTGAGCACCTCGCCGAGGGTGGCCCGCATCGCGGCGATCGACAGGGCGTTGCCGGCCAGCGTGCCGCCGACGCCGCCGACGTCGACGATGTCCGCGTCCCCGGCCTCCGTGTGGCGGGTCACCGCCGCCGCCACGTCGGCGCTGATGCCATAGGCGCCGCAGGGGATGCCGCCGCCGATGGACTTGCCGATGACGAAGATGTCCGGCTGCAGGCCCCACTCCCGGGTCGCGCCGCCCCAGCCCGCGGAGAAGGTGTGGGTCTCGTCGATCATGAGCAGTGAGCCGTACCTCGTGGCGAGCTCGCGCAGGCCCTCCAGGAACCCCGGCTCCGGGAGCACGATCCCGATGTTGGTCAGGGCGGGCTCGGTGAGGATCGCCGCGACGTCCCCGTGCGCCAGCTCGCGCTCGACCGACTCGAGGTCGTTCCACGTCGCGGCCCGGGTGGTGAGGTCGAGCGGCACGGGCGGGGCGACGTTGCCCGGACGGCTCTGCGCCTTGCCCTCGGGCCCCGGCAGGGCGAACGCCTCGTCCACCGACCCGTGGTAGCAGTACGCGAAGACGAGCACCTTGGGCCGGCCGGTGGCCAGCCGGGCCAGGCGGATGGCCCAGCGGTTGGCGTCGGTGGCCGACAGGGTGAAGCTCCACGACGGCATACCGAACCGGCGGGTGAGCTCGGCGCCCACGTCCTGGGCCTCCGCCGTCGGCAGCATCGTCGTGATCCCGCCGAGCTCGCCCATCCGGCGCTGCACCGCGGCGACCGTCGCCGCGGGGGAGTGCCCCGCCATCGCGCCGGTGTCGCCGAGCGCGAAGTCGACGTAGGTGTGCCCGTCGACGTCCGTCACCCGGTTGCCGGCGGCCCGGTCGAGGTAGAGCGGGAACCCACCGGACCACATGTTCATCCACGTCATCGGCACGCGGCCGAAGAGGTTGTCCGCCTGCGCGAACAGTGCCCGGCTGCGCGGGTGGGAGTCGGTGTATGCCGCCTGCTCGGCCTCGAGCAGCGCGGCCAGTCGGGTGCGGTCCAGGGTCGCCATGGCCGCAGGCTAGTGTGACGATGTCGGCGGCGAAAGGGTCGTCTCGCCATCGATCCCGCCGCTCCATTGCGCGAATCGCCACGAAATTCGCAGCACAACGCTCATGGCCCAGCGCGTCCCGTCGCCACGGTGCGCCCCGGGCGCGCGCCCGGGCCGGCACCTCCTAGGCTTGTCCGCCATGGCACGGCAGCGCGTCCCCGAGGGACCACCCCCCGTCCCGGCGGTCCAGAAGCTGCGCGTGCGGTACGCCAAGCGGGGGCGGCTGCGGTTCTCCTCGACGCGCGACTTCCAGCGCGCCCTGGAGCGGGCCCTGCGGCGGGCGGGCGTGCCGATGGCGTTCTCCGCGGGGTTCCACCCGCACCCGAAGATCAGCTACGCGAACGCGGCGCCCACCGGGACGGCCAGCGAGGCGGAGTACTTCGAGATCTCGGTGACCGAGCGGGTCGACCCCGAGTCGCTGCGGGCTGCGCTCGACGAGGCGCTGCCCGACGGGCTCGACGTGCTGGAGGTGGTCGAGGCCGCGCCGGGCGCGCTCGCGGACCGGCTGCAGGCCAGCGACTGGGTGCTCGAGTTCCGCGACGTGCCGAAGGAGGAGCTGCAGCGCGCGGCCGACACCTTCCTCGCGCAGGAGCGGGTCGAGGTCACCCGGATGTTCAAGACGGGCCCGAAGACCTTCGACGTGCGCTCTGCCGTCGTGTCGCTGGGCGCAACCACTTCGGAGCGTCCCGACTGTGCGATACTGCGGGTGGTCGTACGGCACACCACACCAGCCGTACGCCCCGACGACGTCCTGACCGCGCTGCGCGCAGTGACAGAGCTTTCGCCACCGGCACCACCCCTGGTGACCCGGTTGGCGCAGGGCCCGCTGCGCACCGCAACCGCGAGGGTGGCTGATCCCTTGGCTGCCGACCTGGACGGCGACGGCGCCTGACCCGGTGCCGCGCGGCCTGCGCGAGCTGGAGACGGCGTAGCCAAACCGACTTCCGTGTCGGGGCAAACCCGCCACCGGCACGAGGCATGACCGCGCACCACGCGGCCGTGCGCAGGGTCCGCCCGCGGGCCCTGGGTGTGGCCACGGCCCGTGGGTGACGGAAGGACGCCTCCCATGGCTTCCACGGACGACCAGACCACCACCACCTCCACCACCGAGGGCGCGCCGTCCGGCGCCGCCGAGGCGGCCCCGGCCGCCCCGGCCCGGCGCCCCCGTCGGGCCACGAAGAAGGCCGCCGCTCCCGCGCCGGCAGCACCACCGGCCGAGGTCGCCGCAGGGGACGCGGCGTCCGCCGAGGGTGCCGACGCCGGTGCTCCCGCCGAGGCGGCTGCTGGCGAGGTGACGGCGAAGAAGGCCGCCAAGCGTGCGCCGCGCAAGAGCGCGAAGAAGGCGGCGAAGGCCCCCGCCGCCGAGCCGACCGAGCCTGCCGCCGAGGCGACCGAGGCGACCGAGGCGACCGAGGCCCCTGCGCCGGCCACGAAGGCCGCCAAGCGAGCGCCGCGCAAGAGCGCGAAGAAGGCCGCGGCCGTGGCCGAGCCCGTCGCCGAACCTGTCGCCCCGACCGCTCAGGAGGACGAGGAGGAGGCCCTGGCGGCGGCCCGTGCCGAGGAGGCGCGGCTGGCCGAGGGGGCTGCCCAGCCCGACACGACGTCGGCGGCGACCGTCCCGAGCTTCGGCGTCCTGTTCCAGGCGCCCGACCCCGAGGCGGTCAAGCCCGCACGCAAGCGGGCCACCCGCAAGCGCGCCACGGCGCCTGCCCAGGAGGTCGAGCCCGCGGCGCAGCCTGCTGCGGCTCCCGCCGAGGCCGACCACGCTCCCGCGGACGACGAGGCGGTCGAGGCCGCGGCACCGGTCGAGACCGGCGAGTCCGCCGAGCCCGCGGAGTCGGGCGAGGGCACCGGTGGGCGCCGGCGCCGTCGCCGCGGCGGCAAGGGCCGCGGCCGCGGACGGGGTTCGGACTCCGACGCCCGCGACGAGGCGCAGGGCGCCGAGGAGGGTGGCTCCGACGACGCCGAGCAGGCCGAGGGCAACGGGCCGGCCGAGGACTCCGGCGAGGGTGAGGGCAGCGCGAGCAGCCGCCGCCGCCGGCGCCGTCGCCGCAGCGGCTCCGCCACGGACGGGGAGGACCCGCCCGGCACGGTGACCAAGGTGCGCGAGCCGCGCCGCGACGAGCCGCAGAGCGTCAAGGGCTCGACCCGCCTGGAGGCCAAGAAGCAGCGCCGCCGCGAGGGGCGCGAGGCCGGCCGCCGTCGCACGATCATCACCGAGGCCGAGTTCCTGGCCCGCCGCGAGAGCGTCGACCGGGTCATGGTCGTGCGCGAGCGCGACGGCAAGACCCAGATCGGGGTGCTGGAGGACGAGGTGCTCGTCGAGCACTACGTCTCCCGCGAGACCAACGCGTCGATGGCCGGGAACGTCTACCTCGGCCGGGTGCAGAACGTCCTGCCCTCGATGGAGGCGGCGTTCGTCGACATCGGCAAGGGCCGCAACGCCGTCCTCTACGCCGGCGAGGTCAACTGGGACGCCGCGGGCCTGGAGAACAACCAGCCCAAGCGCATCGAGAACGCCCTCAAGTCCGGCGACACGGTCCTCGTGCAGGTCACCAAGGACCCGATCGGCCACAAGGGCGCCCGCCTCACGAGCCAGATCAGCCTGCCCGGGCGGTACCTCGTCTACGTGCCCGAGGGCTCGATGACCGGCATCTCCCGCAAGCTGCCCGACACCGAGCGCGCGCGCCTCAAGGGCATCCTCAAGGAGGTCGTCCCGGACAGCGCCGGCGTCATCGTCCGGACCGCGGCCGAGGGTGCGAGCGAGGAGGAGCTGCGCGCGGACGTCGAGCGGCTCACCAAGACCTGGGAGAAGATCAAGGCCAAGGCCGACTCCAAGGGCAAGGCCAAGGGCGGCGCCCCGGCGCTCGTCCACGGCGAGCCGGACCTCACCGTGCGGGTCATCCGCGACGTCTTCAACGAGGACTTCGGCAAGCTCGTCGTCGCCGGCGACCGGGCCTGGGAGGAGGTCAGCGAGTACATCGGTGACGTCGCCCCCGACCTCGCCGAGCGGCTGGAGAAGTGGACCGGCACCGAGGACCTGTTCACCCGGTACCGCGTCGACGAGCAGATCGCCAAGGCGATGGACCGCAAGGTCTGGCTGCCGTCCGGCGGCTCGCTGGTCATCGACCGCACCGAGGCCATGACCGTCGTCGACGTCAACACCGGCAAGTTCGTCGGCTCGGGCGGCAACCTCGAGGAGACGGTCACCAAGAACAACATCGAGGCGGCCGAGGAGATCGTCCGCCAGCTCCGGCTGCGCGACATCGGCGGCATCATCGTCATCGACTTCATCGACATGGTGCTGGAGTCCAACCGCGACCTCGTCGTGCGCCGCCTGCTGGAGTGCCTCGGGCGCGACCGCACCAAGCACCAGGTCGCCGAGGTCACCTCGCTGGGCCTGGTCCAGATGACCCGCAAGCGGGTCGGGTCCGGCCTCATCGAGGTCTTCTCCGAGACCTGTGACCACTGCGGGGGCCGCGGGATCATCGTCCACGACCACCCCGTGGAGAAGTCGTCGGGCGGCGACCAGGGCGGTTCCGGCGGTTCGCGCGGCTCCGGTGCCGAGCGCTCCTCGTCCACGAACGGCAGCAGCCGGGGCCGGCGTGGACGCTCCGGCTCCGGCTCCGGCTCCGGCTCGGGCTCGAACGCCGCGCCCGCCGAGCAGCAGCAGCCTGCGCACCACGGCGGCCCGACTCCTGCCCAGATCGCGGCCGCGGCGCACGCCGCCGCGCTGAAGTCCTCCGAGGCGCACCCGTTCGGGACCGGCGAGCTGGCCGACGAGGCGCCGGCGCAGGACGAGCCCGTGGTCGAGGTGCACGAGACCCCCGACCAGGAGCCGGTCGAGCGGGCCTCGGCTGCCCCGGAGACCGCCCGCCACGAGACCGCCCAGCCGGAGAACGCCCAGCGGGAGAACGTCGAGACCGAGACCGCCCAGCCCGAGCCGGCCCGCCCGGCAGCGGCGGCCGCGCCGACCGCAGCGCCCCGCCGCCGCAAGCGCGGTCGGGTCGTGGCCCCCGCCGGGCCGCCGCGCCCGGCCGCCTCGGCGGCCGACGAGGCCCCCGCGGAGCCGGCGCCGGACGCGTCCTGAGCCCGGCGGCATACCCGCAGGTCGTCCTTCGGGAATGCCGGCCGGCAGCCGGTTTGGTCGGGGGACCGCCCACCCGGTAATCTTGTGCCTCGGTGCGCCCACCGTCCGGCGTCCGCAACCAGAGCCCCGTCCTCGGGGTTCCTGCACGCGGGTCGCTGCCGGCCGGTCCAGACAGAGAGCGCGTGCCTCCCGAAGTAGGAAGAGAGTTACCCGTGTACGCGATCGTTCGCGCAGGTGGCCGTCAGGAGAAGGTCTCCGTCGGTGATGTGCTCATCATCGACAAGGTCTCCGGCAAGCCCGGCGACAGCATTGCCCTGACCCCGCTCCTGGTCGTCGACGGCTCGACCGTGACCAGCGACGCCGACAAGCTCGCCAAGGTCTCCGTCAAGGCCGAGGTGGTCAAGCCCGCCAAGGGCCCCAAGATCACGATCATGAAGTACAAGAACAAGACCGGCTACAAGAAGCGTCAGGGCCACCGTCAGCACCTGACCCAGGTCAAGATCACCGCGATCGACGCCTGAGCCGCGGCGACCGACACAGACTTCCAGAAGGCAGGAACCTGACATGGCACACAAGAAGGGTGCGTCCTCGACCCGCAACGGTCGCGACTCGAACGCACAGCGACTCGGCGTCAAGCGCTTCGGCGGCCAGCTCGTCAACGCCGGCGAGATCATCGTCCGCCAGCGTGGCACCCACTTCCACCCCGGTGACGGCGTCGGCCGCGGCAGTGACGACACCCTCTTCGCGCTCGTCGCGGGCAACGTGGAGTTCGGCACCAAGCGTCGCCGCCGCGTCGTCAACATCGTCCCGGTGGAGACCGCGGACGCCAGCTGACCTCGGTATGCCGGGTGCCCACCACCCGGCGCACCGCACCGGAGGGGGCGGGCCCGACACGGGCCCGCCCCCTCCGCACGTCCCCTCCTAGACTCGGGGACGCCACGACCAGACCAGGAAGAAGAGCCCCATGACCACGTTCGTCGACCGCGTCGTGCTGCACGTCGCCGCGGGCGACGGTGGCCACGGCGTCGCCTCGGTCAAGCGCGAGAAGTTCAAGCCCCTCGGGGGTCCCGACGGCGGCAACGGCGGCCGCGGGGGAGACGTGGTGCTGCGGGTGGACCCGCAGGCGACCACGCTGCTCGACTACCACCACCACCCCCACCGCAAGGCCGACAACGGCCGTCCCGGCGCCGGTGACGAGCGCAACGGCGCCGACGGCGGGGACCTGGTGCTGCCGGTGCCGGAGGGCACCGTCGTGACGGACGGCTCCGGCGAGGTCCTCGCCGACCTGGTCGGCCCCGATGCGTCCTTCGTGGTCGCCCGCGGCGGCCGTGGCGGCCTGGGCAACAAGGCGCTGGCGTCGCCTCGGCGCAAGGCCCCCGGCTTCGCCCTCCTCGGGGAGCCGGGCGAGGTCCTCGACATCGTGCTCGAGCTCAAGTCGCTCGCCGACGTCGCCCTCATCGGCTTCCCGTCCGCGGGCAAGTCCTCGCTCGTGTCGGTGCTCTCGGCCGCCCGGCCCAAGATCGCGGACTACCCGTTCACGACCCTCGTGCCCAACCTCGGCGTCGTGCAGGCGGGGGAGCAGCGCTTCACCGTCGCCGACGTGCCCGGCCTCATCCCGGGTGCGAGCCAGGGCAAGGGGCTCGGGCTGGAGTTCCTGCGCCACGTGGAGCGGTGCTCGGTCCTCGTCCACGTGATCGACTGCGCCACGCTCGAGCCCGGCCGCGACCCGATGACCGACCTCGACGTGATCGAGGAGGAGCTCGCGCAGTACGTGCCCGACCAGACCCTCGGTGGGCGACCGCTGTCCGAGCGCACGCGCATCGTCGTGCTCAACAAGGCCGACGTCCCCGACGCGCGGGAGCTGGCCGAGCTGGTCCGCCCCGACCTCGAGGCGCGTGGCCTGGAGGTGTTCGTCGTGTCCGCCGTGGCGCACACCGGCCTGCGCGAGCTGACCTTCGCCATGGCCCGCCACGTCGCCGCCGCCCGCAAGGAGATCGAGGAGGCGGCCGCCGTGCCGCAGCGGATCGTCCTGCGCCCGAAGGCGGTCGACGACAGCGGCTTCCGCGTCGTGCGCGAGCAGACCGCGGACGGCGAGGTCTTCCGGATCGAGGGCGAGCGCCCCACCCGGTGGGTGCGCCAGACCGACTTCAGCAACGACGAGGCCGTCGGGTACCTCGCCGACCGGCTCGGCCGACTCGGGGTCGAGGAGGCGCTGTTCAAGGCCGGCGCCGTCGCCGGCGCGACCGTGCTCATCGGCCCGGCGGACAACGCCGTCGTCTTCGACTGGGAGCCCACCATGGCGGCCGGTGCCGAGCTGCTCGGCGCCCGCGGCACCGACCTGCGCCTCGAGGAGTCCGCGCGCCCCACCCGCGGCGACAAGCGCGAGCAGTATGCCGCGCGCAAGGCGGCGAAGTCCGCCGCGCGGGACGAGCTCGCGGCCGAGCGCCGGGCCGGCCACTGGGCGACCGCCCGGGACGAGGACGACGAGGAATGAGCCGGGTCGACCACCGGCGCGTCGTGCCGCAGGCGCGCCGGCTCGTGGTCAAGATCGGCTCGTCCTCGCTGACCGACCCTGCCGGCGGCTCCCTCGACGAGGAGCGCCTCGTCGCCCTCGTCGACATCCTCGCCGCCCGCCGCCTGGCCGGGCAGCAGGTCGTCCTCGTCTCCTCCGGCGCGATCGCGGCCGGGATCGCGCCGCTCGGGCTGGTCCGCCGCCCCCGGGACCTCGCCACACAGCAGGCGGCGGCGAGCGTGGGGCAGGGGGCCCTCGTCGCGGCATACCAGCGCGCCTTCGGTGCCCACGGGCTCACCGTGGGACAGGTGCTCCTCACCGTCGACGACGTGACCCGCCGCACCCACTTCACCAACGCCAAGCGCACCCTCGACCGGCTGCTCGAGCTCGGCATCGTCCCCATCGTCAACGAGAACGACACGGTGGCCACCCAGGAGATCCGGTTCGGCGACAACGACCGGCTGGCTGCCCTGGTGGCCCACCTCGTGCAGGCCGACGGGCTGCTGCTGCTCACCGACGTCGACGCGCTCTACGACGGGCCGCCGAGCTCCCCGGGCGCCCAGCGGGTCCCTGCGGTCGTCGGTGGCCGGGGGCTGGAGGACCTCACCATCGGCGGCACCGGCTCGTCCGTCGGCAGCGGCGGGATGGTCACCAAGGTCGAGGCCGCCACCATCGCCAACGCCGCCGGCATCACGACGGTCCTGACCAGCGCGGCCCAGGCCGCGCACGCCCTCGAGGGGAAGGACGTCGGCACCGTCTTCGCCCCGGGCGGCGGCTCGCGGCACACCTCGCGCCGGCTCTGGCTCGCGCACGCGACGACACCCCGCGGACGGCTGCTGCTCGACGCCGGCGCGGTCCGGGCGATCACCGAGCACCGCAGGTCGCTGCTTCCGGCGGGCATCTCCGCCGTCGAGGGCACGTTCGTGGACGGTGACCCGGTGGACCTCTGCACGCTCGAGGGCGAGCCCGTGGCGCGGGGGCTGGTGAACTACACCTCCGCCGAGCTGCCGGGGATGCTGGGCCGCTCCACCCACGCGCTCGCCAAGGACCTCGGGCCGGGGTACGAGCGCGAGGTCGTCCACCGCGACGACCTCGTGGTGCTCTGATCCGTCAGCGGGTGGGCGGCGTCGTCTCGCGCGGCTGCAGGACGATCTCGCCGGTCGCGCCGTCGACGACCGCGCGGCTGCCGAGCGGCTCCTCGAGCGTGACGGAGGCCGTGCGCAGCTGGGCCATGGCCGGGCACGCGACCTCGCCGGGCGGAGCGGCGTGCGGGTACTCACGGACCCGGATGTACACGCGGTCGACGGTCTCGCTGGCCTGCGCGCGGTAGTCGGCGCCGCACGGGCCCGCCCGGTCCGGGACGCCGCTGAAGGACACGACCACCTGCCGTCCCTGCACCCGGTAGGAGTCGAAGGGCTGGAGCCGGCTCGTCGCGTCCGGGGCCGGCGAGCCGCCGGAGCAGGCCGCCAGCACAACCGCGGCCACGGCTGCGCCCACCGCAGTGGCTGCGGTCCGGGGCGCGCTCCGAGCGGTCACCGCGCGTGTCCCCTCAGCGGACCTGCGCGACCTCGAACTGCAGGCGCGGGTTGGCGATCGCGTCCTGGGACTGCACGAGCTGCAGCTCGCGCTCGCCGGACTCCAGCGTCGTGCTGAGCAGGTCGAAGACGCTGCTCGCGGTCCGGGCCAGCGCGACGGCAGGGTCCCCCGTCTCGAGCAGGTGGGCGGTGAACAGCGCCGCGGTCACGTCGCCGGAACCGTTGGCCTTCATCGGCAGCCGGGGCGTCTGGACCACCCAGGCGCCGTCCTCGGTGACAGCCATCATCTCGATCGTGTCCGCCGGGGCGTCCGGGCGCTCCACGCTCGTGACGAGCACTGTCGAGGGCCCCATGTCCCGGGCGAGGTCGACCGAGGCCAGGGTCTCCTCGGTCGTCCTGGGCTCGGTCCCGGTGAGGAAGCCGAGCTCGAACTGGTTGGGCGTGATGAGGTCGGCCCGCGGGACGACCTTCTCGCGCAGCAGGACCGGGATGGCCGGGTGCACGAAGCAGCCGCTCTTCGCGTTGCCCATGACGGGGTCGCACGCGTAGATGGCGTCCGGGTTGGCCGCCTTGACCCGGCCGACCGCCTCGAGGATGACGTCCCCGATGTCCTCGCCGCCCTGGTAGCCCGAGAGCACCGCGTCCACCGCCGGGAACGCGCCGCGCTCCTCGACACCCCGGATCACGGCGCGGACGTCGTCGGCCGGCAGGAGCGGCCCACGCCACTCGCCGTAGCCGGTGTGGTTGGAGAAGTGCACGGTGTGCACGGGCCACACCTCGACGCCGAGCCGCTGGAGCGGGAAGACGGCCGCGGAGTTGCCGACGTGGCCGTAGGCGACCGAGGACTGGATCGACAGGATGCTCACCGAGCCATTCAACCAGCCGTCGCGGGCCCGGGTCGGTCTCGGGGAGCTCCACGGCACGGGGGAACTCTGCGTTGCCCCGGGTGGTGGGGCAGCGCACAGTGCGCGGCTGACGGTGACGTCGGGACGTCGGGACATCGGCCGGGAGGGGTGCGGCGCCGACTCTGCGTTGCCCCGGGTGGTGGGGCAGCGCAGAGTGCGCGGCTGGCGGTGACGTCGGGACGTCGGGACATCGGCCGGGAGGGGTGTGGCGCCGACTCTGCGTTGCCCCGGGTGGTGGGGCAGCGCAGAGCGGTGCGCGGGCGCGCGGGTGGACGCGGACGCCGGACGCGCGGCACGCGGCATACGCTGGGGGCATGGCCGAGATCGACCCCACCGCCGTCGAGCAGGTGGCGACGGCCGCGCGCGCCGCCCGTGCGGCGTCGCGGCGCCTCGCGCTCCTCTCCCGTGCCGACAAGGACGCCGCGCTGCACGCGATGGCCGACGCGCTCGAGACCGCCGCGGCCGACGTCGTGGCAGCGAACGCGGAGGACCTCGCCCGCGGCCGGGACGCGGGCATGGCGCAGGGCCTGCTCGACCGGCTCGGGCTCGACGAGGCGCGCGTCCACGGCGTCGCCGGGGCGGTGCGCGACGTTGCCGCGCTGCCGGACCCCGTGGGGGAGGTCGTGCGCGGCTCGACCCTCGCGAACGGGCTGCAGATCCGCCAGGTCCGCGTGCCGATGGGTGTCGTCGGCATGGTCTACGAGGCGCGCCCCAACGTCACCGTCGACGCCGCCGGCCTCGGGCTCAAGTCCGGGAACGCCGTGATCCTGCGCGGCGGCTCGGCAGCCGAGTCGACGAACCGGGCGCTCGTGGCGGTGATGCGCGGGGCCCTCGAGGCGCGGGGCCTGCCCGCCGACGCCGTGACCCTGCTCGAGGGCGGCCGTGACGCCGTCCGGGCCCTGCTCACCGCCCGCGGCCTCGTGGACCTCATCATCCCGCGCGGCGGCGCCGGCCTGATCCAGACCGTCGTCACCGAGTCGACCGTGCCGGTCATCGAGACCGGTGTCGGGAACGTCCACGTCTACGTCGACGCGGCGGCCGACCTCGACAAGGCGCTCGCGATCACCGTCAACGCCAAGACCCACCGTCCCAGCGTCTGCAACGCGGCCGAGACCCTGCTCGTGCACGAGGCCGTGGCGGCAGACTTCCTGCCCAAGGTGCTCGCCGAGCTGTCGGGCGCGGGCGTGGTGCTGCACACCGACGACGCGGCGGGCGCGGCAGCCGACACCGCCGGCGTCCCGCACACCGACGCCACCGAGGCGGACTGGGACACCGAGTACCTCGCGCTCGAGATGGCGGTACGCGTCGTGCCGGACCTCGATGCCGCGATGGAGCACATCCGGGCGCACGGGTCGGGCCACACCGAGGCCATCGTGACCGAGGACCGTGCGGCAGCCCGGCGGTTCACTGCCGAGGTTGACGCGGCGGCCGTCATGGTGAACGCCTCGACCCGGTTCACCGACGGGGGAGAGTTCGGGTTCGGCGCCGAGATCGGCATCTCGACCCAGAAGCTGCACGCCCGGGGCCCGATGGCCCTCCCCGAGCTGACGACGACCAAGTGGATCGTCGAGGGCGACGGGCAGGTGCGGGCCTGAGCGCCGTCGATGGCAGGATGACCCGCCATGGAAGGCACTGAGGTCCGCAAGCTCGCGGCGCTCGAGGACACCCACTGGTGGTACCGCGAGCGGCGGCACCTGCTCGGCCGGATGATCGACGGCGTCACCCCCGGCCGGGCGCTGGACATCGGTGCGGCGGGCGGTGGCAACACCCGCGTCCTGCGGTCGGCAGGCTGGTCGGTCGCGGCACTGGAGTACGGCGCCGACGGTGCGCAGGTCGCGGCCGAGCGCGGCCTGGCGGTGCTGCGGGCGGACGCCACGGCGCTGCCCGTCGCCGACGGCTCGCTCGACCTCGTCGTCGCCTTCGACGTCCTCGAGCACATCCTCGACCACGACGCGGCGGTGCAGGAGGTGCACCGGGTGCTGGCACCCGGCGGCCGCTTCCTCGTCGCCGTGCCGGCCGACCCCAACCTGTGGTCCGAGCACGACGTCGCCGTCGACCACGTCCGGCGGTACACCCGGACCACCCTGCGCGGCGTGCTGGAGCGGGGTGGCTTCGAGGTGACGTCGATGACGTCGTGGAACGTCCTGCTGCGACCCGTGGTGGCCCTGCGCCGCCGGACCTCCAGCGGCTCGGACCTCGAGGAGATCCACCCGGTGGTGAACGCCGGGCTGCGCGCGGTCGTCGCGGTCGAGCGCTACCTGCCGGTGAAGGCTATGCCCGGGGTGACCCTGATGGTCGAGGCTCGTCGACGCGGCTGAGCGGGGCGTGCGGGTCGGTCCCGCCGAGCGGGTCGGTCCCGCCGAGCGGGTCGGTCCCGGCGAGCGGATCGGACCCGGCGAGATGGTCGGCGCCGGCGAGCGGGTCGTCCTGGCCGGGGCGCGCGGGGGCGGGGCGCCGGTCGGGGCCGGTGAGGGAGTCGTGGGCGATGTAGTACGCGGGGCGTCCCTGCAGCTGTGCGTACATCCGGCCGACGTACTCGCCGAGGATCCCCACGCAGACCAGCTGCACGGCGCCGACCCCGGCCACGGCGACCACGGTCGACGTCCAGCCCGGGACGGTCTGACCGACCGCCATCGCCACGAGGGCGTAGGCCAGCAGGACGAACGCACCGAGGCCGCCGAGCAGCCCCAACCAGGTGGCGGCCCGCAGGGGCGCGGTCGAGAATCCGGTGACACTGTCGAGGGAGAGCCGCACCATCTTCGACAACGGGTACTTCGAGCGGCCGGCAGCGCGCTCGTCGCGGCGGTAGGTGACGGAGGCCGAGGGGAAGCCCAGCGCCGGCACGACGAACCGCAGCACCCGGTGGTGCTCGGGCAGGGCGTTGACCGCGTCCACGGTCGCACGTGACATCAGGCGGTAGTCGCCCGCGTCGACCTGCGCGTGGGTGCCGGACAGGGTGCGGATCAGGCGGTAGAAGGCGCGGGCGCTCAGCCGCTTGAACGCCGAGTCGGTGGAGCGGTCGCTGCGCACGCCGTAGACGACGTCCACGCCCTCGGACACCGCGAGGGTGAGCATCTCCGAGATCACCTCGGGCGGGTCCTGCAGGTCGGCGTCGAGGGTAACGACGTAGTCGCCCCGGGCGCTGGCCAGCCCGGCCGAGATGGCTGCCTGGTGGCCGGCGTTGGCGCGCAGCCGCACGATCCGCAGCTGTGGCCAGTCGCGCGCGAACCGCTGCAGCACCGCGGGGGACAGGTCGGTGGAGCCGTCGTCGACGGTGAGCACCTCGTACGGCGTGCCGAGGCCGTCGGCCACCGGCCGCAGGCGCTGCACGAGCAGCGGCAGGACGTCCTCCTCGTTGTACACGGGGACGACGATGCTCAGGGCGGGTGCCATGGCACACAGGGTACGGGGGTGCTGCAGCAGCCGGGCGGATGCCGCGGCAACACGGCGAAGGCCCCTCGAAGTATGAGTTCGAGGGGCCTTCTGGCGGGGGCTCCCGTCGCGCCGAGGCGCTGGGGGACCTCCGTGGTGCGGCGTCACGACCGGCGGACCGGTCGGGCGCTGTGCACCGGTCGATCGCCCACGACCTGCCGGAGCGGGTCCTGTCCACTGCGACGGTGGCGCCTGCCGCGGCCGGCGGACCGGCCCACGTCGGGCGTTGCGATCTGGTCGGCGGGTCCGGAGTTCCTCCGTGGCGTCGCCCACGGACCCAGCACCCGAAGGAGCTGGGACCCCGTCCGGGCGGACCCGGTCGGGGCGGTCCACCGTTATCCGGCCGACCTGTGCTCCTGCCGGCGGATCCTCCCGGGTTCCCCCGTTCCGACCCTCCGACCGGAGCGCGTGAGAGATTTCTAGTGGCGCGATCCCTTGTGCTGCAAGGGCTTTCGCAAAAGATTTCTCGTCCACCGGTTGCCCACAGCGTTGTCCACACGAACCGGTGCGTACCGGACGGGTTGTGCACATCCCTGTGCACACAATCGGTGGACAACCTCCACCCCCGTGGACGGGGTCGTGTGGTACGGGTGCGGAGCGGGGGAAGTCGCCGCCGACCGGTAGGCTGGGCCCATGACGTCGTCTCTTTCGAACCTCCTCACGGCCGCCGAGGAGAACACCCGCGAGCTGCCCATGCCTCCCGAGGTGTTCGGCGCCATCGCGTTCGTCGGGTTCATGCTGCTCCTCGGGGTGCTGTGGTCCTTCCGTGGCACCGCCCAGAAGCTCTCCGGGCAGCACCTGCCGCACGACCACAGCGGCGGCTCGCACTGACCATGCGCCTCGGTGTGATGGGTGGCACCTTCGACCCCATCCACCACGGGCACCTCGTGGCCGCGTCCGAGGTCCAGTCCCGCTTCGGCCTCGACGAGGTCGTGTTCGTGCCGACCGGCCAGCCCTGGCAGAAGGACGACCGCAAGGTCAGCGTCGCCGAGCACCGCTACCTCATGACCGTCGTCGCGACGGCCTCGAACCCGCGGTTCACCGTGAGCCGGGTCGACATCGACCGGCCCGGGCCGACGTACACCATCGACACCCTGCGCGACCTGCACGGCGAGCGACCCGAGGCCGAGCTGTTCTTCATCACCGGCGCGGACGCCCTGGCGCAGATCCTGTCGTGGAAGGACGCCGACGAGCTGTTCGAGCTCGCGCACTTCGTCGGCGTCACCCGGCCCGGGTACGTCCTGTCGGAGTCGGGGCTGCCGCGTGACCGGGTGACCCTGCAGGAGGTGCCCGCGATGGCGATCAGCTCGACCGACTGCCGTACGCGCGTCGAACGGTCCGAGCCCGTCTGGTACCTCGTGCCCGACGGCGTGGTCCAGTACATCAACAAATACCGCTTGTATGCCGCCAACCCGCGTCCCGCGGGCACGGCACGGACGTAGGAGAGCAGTGCCCGCCACCGACCGATCCCTCGAGCTCGCCAAGACCGCGGCCCTGGCCGCGGACGACAAGCTCGCCACCACCGTCGTCGGCCTCGACGTCAGCGAGCAGCTGGCGCTGACCGACGTCTTCGTCATCGTCTCCGGGTCCAGCGAGCGGCAGGTCGGCTCGATCGTCGACGAGGTCGAGGACAAGCTGCGGGAGGCCGGCGCGAAGCCCATCCGCCGCGAGGGCGAGCGCGACGGCCGCTGGGTCCTCCTGGACTTCGGTGACATCGTCGTGCACGTCCAGCACGACGACGAGCGCGAGTTCTACGAGCTCGAGCGGCTCTGGAAGGACTGCCCCGAGGTGGACCTCGGCGTGCCGAAGCGCCGCGACGCGTGAGCCCGGCGAACGGGCGCCGGGTCGTCGTCGTCCGCCACGGCGAGACCGACCACAACGCCGGCGGCGTGTGGCAGGGGCAGCTCGACACACCCCTGTCCGAGCGCGGCATCGAGCAGGCACGTGCCGCCGGTGCGGCCCTCGCGGCATACCGGCCCACGCGCGTCGTCGCGTCGGACCTGGACCGCGCCACGGTCACGGCGAGGCACATCGCCGAGGCCGCCGGCCTCGAGGTCGCCCTGGACCCGCGCTGGCGCGAGATCCACGTCGGGCAGTGGCAGGGCATGCACACCACCCAGGTGCGGGCGGAGTATGCCGAGCTGCTCGAGCAGATGGACCTCGAGGACGTGCGCCGCGGGGTCGACGGCGAGACGCTCGCCGAGGTCGGGGACCGTGCGGGGTCGGCCCTGCGCGAGGTGCTCGACGGGCTCGGCGAGGGGGAGTGCGTCGTCGTCGTGGCGCACGGCGTCTCGAGCCGGGCGGCCGTCGCAGAGGTCCTCGGGATCGACCAGCACGTGGCCACGCACGCCCTCGCCACCCTGGGCAACTGCCACTGGGCCGAGCTCGCGCAGACCCGCACCGGGTGGTCGCTGGCAGCGTGGAACGCCCACGCCTGAGCCGATTTGGATGCTCGCGCGGGCCGTGGGTAGACTTCCGCAGTCGCCTCCGGGGGACACCCACTCGGGGCGACTCGGGGCTGTGGCGCAGTTGGTAGCGCACTTCCATGGCATGGAAGGGGTCAGGGGTTCGAATCCCCTCAGCTCCACAACACAGAAGAAGGACCGGACACGCTTTTCGTCCGGTCCTTCTTCTGTGTTGCGGGACGACGCGCGGGGATTCGGGAGGAGCCCCTCGACGTGAAGCGCCCCCACGCGACGGCTCCCCTCAGCTCCACCGGCGAGCAGCGAGCGAGGAGCCGTGGGCGACGAGCCGGGCCTGCCAGGGCCCGCCTCGCGCGGGCCCCAGCGGCGCCTCAGCCCAGGGGGAGCCGGTAGCCGAGCCAGGTCGAGTGCTCCGCGCCGGTCGCGTCGTACAGCCGCTGGGCGACCCGGTTGTCGGGAGCCGTCTCCCAGGCCAGCGCCACGCAACCCCGCTCGCGCGCGATGGCGGCGCACGCCTCGAGCAGCGCCCGACCGACGCCCTCCCCGCGGACGGCCCCGGCGACGAACAGGTCCTCCATGACGCCGAGGCGGCTGCCCGTCGTGGTGTCCCAGCTCCACAGGACCGTCGCGTACCCGACGAGCGTGCCGGTGCCGGTCTCGGTGCCGGTGCCGGTGTCGGTGCGCGCGAGCAGCTGCAGGCCGTCCGGGGAGTCCCCGCAGAAGGCCTCGGCCATCCGCAGGAGGTCCTCGTCGTGCGCCGAGGCGCGGTAGAAGGTGCTGTACCCCCGCAGGAGGGGGAACAGTGCGGGCAGGTCGGCGACGGTCGACCGCCGGATCGCGATTCCCATGGTGGCGACCGTAGCGGCGCAGCGTGACCCCGGGCTCCGTCTGCGGTGTCCGGCAGCGTGGGGCAGGCTGCGGACATGACCTCCTCGGCGGTGCCGGCTCCCGCTCCCATGCCGGCCCAGGGGCCACCCCTGCGTGGCAGGCCGCTCATGAGCCAGCGGTGGCGGGACATCACCTTCGTGCACTGGCGCGTGGACCCTTCCCGGCTGGAGCCCTTCCTCCCGCCGGGCGTCAGCCCCGACGTCCACGACGACTCGGCCTGGGTGGGGCTCATCCCCTTCCGCATGGTCGACGCCGCGGTGGGGCGGGGGAGGCCGGTGCCGTGGCTGGGCACCTTCCTCGAGACCAACGTCCGCGTCTACTCGCGCGATGCGTCCGGCCGCCGCGGGGTGGTGTTCCTGTCCCTGGACGCCGAGCGCCTGCCCGTCGTCGTGGGCGCGCGGTTGTTCTTCGGGACTCCCTACGAGTGGGCCCGTATGCGGTCCTCCCCCCGGGAGGTGCCGGCCGACCCTGCAGGTGCCGAGGTGGCGTACACGCTGCGTCGCCACCGGGCACCGTGGGCCCGCGCCACCCGCGCAGGGCGCGGTGCGGCGGGCGACCGGAGCGGGACCGGGCGTGGACCGGCCGTCACGAGCTCGATGCGCGTGCGGGTCGGGGAACCGCTCACCGAGCCGGGCGACCTCGACCTCTTCCTCACCGCGCGGTTCGGGCTGCACACCACGGTGGCGCGGCGGACCCTGTGGGTCCCGAACACCCACGCCCCGTGGCCGCTGCACCGGGCCGAGCTGCTGCGGCTGGACGACCGGTGCGTGGCGGCGGCGGGTCTGCAGGACGTGGTGTCGCGCGCTCCCGACAGCGTGCTGTACTCGCCCGGGGTCGAGACGACCTTCGGCTGGCCGGTGCGCGTGTGAGCATGGGCCGGTGAGCACCGCGTTCGAGTACGACAACCTCAGCCTGCGGCCTGCGGGGCCGTTCCTCACCGCGCTGTCGTGGGCGCTCCCCGGAGTACGCGAGGTGCGGGCGCAGACCGTGCCGTACGCCGCCTTCTGGCGCGAGTCCAACGCCGCGGCGCTCGAGCAGCGGGGCCCGCTGTGGGTGGCACTGGGGGACTCGATGACCCAGGGCATCGGGGCGAGCGCGCCGGACCGCGGCTACGTCGGGCAGCTGCGCGACGACCTCGCCACTGCCGGCCGCCCGCACCGCCTGGTCAACCTCGCCGTGACCGGCGCCCGCGTCCACGACCTCGTGGTGCACCAGCTGCCCGCCCTCGAGGAACTGGTCGCCCGCGGCGAGGTCCCGGACCTGCTGACCGTCGTGATCGGCTCGAACGACGTCATCGCCCCGCGCCACCGCGCCGGCCTGGCGGAGCGGTTCGAGGCGATGCTCGACCGCCTGCCGCGGGGAGCCGTCGTGGCCAACCTGCCCAACCCCCAGTCGGAGGCGCGTCGCGTCTGCGCCGTGCTGCGCGACCGCGCCGCCCGGGGGGACCTCGTGGTCGCCGACATCCGGGCCCACGGGCCCCGGTCCTGGCGCGGGCGCCTGGCAGCGGACAAGTTCCACCCCAACGACGCGGGGTATGCCGGGATGGCCCACGTCTTCGACGTCGCCCTGGGGTTGCCCGGGCGACGCGCCTGACCGCTCAGTCCCCGGAGCTGTCGCGCACCCCAGGGTCGTCGCGCACCCCACGGTCGTCGCGCACCCCATAGGTGTCGCGCACGGAGGAGTCCCACCTCCACGACGTGCCGCGCGTCTCCTCCGTCCGGCCGGTGGCGGCCAGCAGGTCGTTCCACGGGTCGTCGGTGCGCCGGGCGTCCGGGAACACCCGGTTGAGGACGCGCTCGGCGATTCCGGCGTCGACCGCGAACGGGATGTCGTGGGCGGTCAGCACGTCCCAGGCGTGGACGGCCCCCTCCACGATGCCGATCGCGGCGAAGCCCGAGGCGTCGGGGTGGCCGAACGGGTGGTAGCCCACGTGCCCCTCCGGAGCCGTCGCCGTCACGGCCACGAGGAGGCCGCCCGTCGCGTCGACCCCGCGCACGATGGCCGCCGTCCCCCCGGCCGGGTCCGGCCAGCAGAACATCGGTGGGCTGCCCTCGCGCCAGGGCGGTGGCTCGAGGAACGGCACGTAGTCGTCCGTGTGGACCTCCCTGCTCGAGAGGTTCAGGGCGTAGAAGGTGAAGTCGTCCATGAGGTGGGTCGCGGTGTCGCGGCAGTCCCAGTCGAGCTGGTGCGCCGGGCGCTCCCACCCGTCGTCGGGGACCTTGGCGAACCCGGCCATGATGCCGTCGACGACGGCGCGCAGGTCCTCGGGCGTGGACACGTCTCGGCTCATCCCGCGACCCTAGGCCCCGGGCCCGACACCGCCCACCGGTTTGCGGGCCCGGCGCGGCACCCCTCAGTCGATGCGGTAGTCGATCGGCTTGCAGGTCCCGGCGTTGGACTTCTCGGCCGAGCAGGCCGTGAGCCCGACGTGCAGGTCCATCTCGGCACGAACCACGAACCGGTCACCGGCGACCGAGGTGGGCGGGTCGATGTGCAGCTCTCCGGACCGCTCGGACCACACGTTCATGAAGATGTTCAGCGTCGTCGAGACCTGGTCCGCCACGACACCGAACGGCTCGAGGCCGGACACGAGGTTCTCCAGGCAGCTCGGGTGGTAGGCGCCGTCGAACTCCGGGTAGAGGAGGTCGAACGTCTGCTGGCTGCACGGCGTGAGCAGGATGTCGTGGTGCCCGCACGTGTCGTCGACCACCGTGAGCATCGGCCGGCTGCGGTTGCTGTAGAGCACCGTGCCCGTCGTGACCGCGACCGAGTTCGCGTAGTCGATCGTCCGTCCCGTGGAGAACCACTCGGCGTGGTCCTGGGCGCTGAAGCAGAAGAGGTCGCTCACCTGCTCCCCGGTGGGGTCGACGACCGTGAGTTGCTGGCCCGCGGACAGCACGAAGCCGGTGCCGGTCTGCGGCGACAGCCGGGTGAAGCCCTCCGCCGGGCCGTCGAGCGCCTGCACGGGGACCTGACCGGTCCGCTCGAATGCCGTGCTCATGCCGTCGCCTCCTGTCCGCCGAGGGCCGGTGGTGCCCAGTCTGCCGGTACGGCCCGGCCGGAGTACTGGGCCGCCTCGGAGCTCCTTCCGTGGTCGGCGACCATGGGGTTGAGCGAGCCCTGCAGCGCGAGGTCGCGGTTGCGGATCGTGTCCCGCATGCGTTCGAACCTGTCGGAGGCGCGCAGCTGCTCGAACTGCTCGTGCAGGTTGAACACCAGCGTGGGCAGCGGGGCGCGCCGTGCGATGCGCGATGCCTGCGGGTGCAGGCCGACCACGAAGTAGGCCGTCCCGGCCACGCTGAAGGCGAAGTGCGGGTCGTCGGGGTCGGAGGACACCTGGGGGTCCCACGCCTGGTCGTCGACCTCGTGGAGCAGCTCGAGCTGACGCCACAGCAGCTGCTCGAAGTGCGCCTCGTCCCGCACGTCCGTGGTCCGGAAGACCGCCAGCAGGGACGCGAAGCCGGCGTCGAGGTCGGTGTGCGCCGCGAAGCGGGCGAGCCGGTCGAGCAGCGTCCTGGCCGCCGCCTCGGTCCCGAGCTCCTCGAGCACCTCGAGGCCGGCCCGGCTGCGGTTGAACACCGATCGCGCCCCCAGGCACGGGTACTCGGGGTGCAGCACCATCGTCTCGAGGGCCTCCGCCACCCGGTCGGGGTCGCTGGCACGGCCTCCCTCGTGGACGAGGGCGAGGTCCTCGAGGACGGCGGGCAGGGGCGGCTCGTGGCTCACGGAGCTCCTCGATGGTCGGCGACGGGCGGACCGAGTCGTCCGCGGACCCGTTACCTACCCGCGGGTACTCGCCGCAAACGTGGATCCGGCGCCCGGGCCGCGGAATATACCCGGAGGGGGTATGGTTGTGCTCACCATGAACGCCATCGGAGAGCACCAGGACCGTCACGGCAACGACCACCACGGGCACGGCCACAGCGGACACGTCCACCACGCGCAGGCCCACCAGGGGCACGACGCCACCGGCTCGGGACCGACCGGGTCCCTGTGGAGGCAGGCCGTCAGCGCCACGCTCCACTGCCTCCTCGGGTGTGCGATCGGTGAGGTCCTCGGCATGGTGATCGGCACGGCCCTGGGCCTGCACAACCTCGGCACGGTGGTCCTGTCGATCGCGCTCGCCTTCGTGTTCGGCTACTCGCTGGCGATGCGTCCCATCCTCAAGGCCGGTCTGACCCTCGCCGCGGCCCTCCCGGTCGCGCTGGCGTCCGACACCGTGTCCATCGCCACGATGGAGCTCGTGGACAACGCGCTCATGCTGGTCATCCCCGGCGCCATGGACGCGGGCCTGTCCAGCGCCCTCTTCTGGGGCTCGCTCGTGGTCTCACTGGCGATCGCCTTCACCCTGACGGTCCCCGTCAACCGGTGGCTGCTCGCCCGGGGCCGGGGCCACGCGGTGGTGCACCAGTACCACCAGCACTGACACGCAGCACTGACACAGCCGGGCCCACGGGCTCGTCGACACCTCCGCGGAGGTCGTCGGCGAGGCCGTGGGCCCTGCCAGTGCCGCCGGGGGCGCCACCTTCCGGGTCGGTCAGTCGCGCCGAGGGCGTCAGTCGCGCTGGGGAAGTCAGTGGCGCCGGGGGAGTCAGTGGCGCGAGGCGGTCGCCCCGGCGGGCCGCGCCTCGGTGAGCGCGTCGAGGTCCGCCAGCGCCCCGGCGACGAGCACCAGGCCGACCGACATGGCGCCGCGCCAGGCGATGGCCGACGGCGAGGTCCCTGCCGGCACCGTGGGGGTGAGGGCCGTGGTCACCAGCACGAGCCAGCCGCCGACCGCCATCAGCACCCCGGGCAGCGGCGGGAAGACCCGGGCGCGCACGACCGACAGCCCGAACAGGGCGAGCCCCGCCGGCGCCCAGCCGGGGTTCCCGGCGAACCCCAGGAGCAGCACCGCCAGCGCCGCCCAGCCGAGCCACGCCGACGGGGAGTCGGCCTGCCGCAGCTGGTACCCGACCAGCGCGCTCCCCACGAGCCCGGCGGCGAGCAGCCCGGTGAGTGACAGGAGGGCGGGCGGCAGCGGCGCCTGGACCGCGCTGAACATCCACCACGCGAACAGCACCAGCCCACCCGCGTCGCCCGCGACCGGACCCACGCGCTCGAGCGTCCCCGCCATGCCCGTCGACTGCGCCATGGGCCGAACGTACGACCCCCGGGTCGACCTCGCATCGTCCGATTGACGCAGGTGACGGGCGTGACGCAGGTGGCAGCGGCGACCAGCCACCTCACTCACCCTCAGCCGGTGGCCACCCACCGGCCGGCGTGCGCGTCGAACCGGGCCAGGCCGCGCCCGTGCAGCTCGGCCAGCCACCCCTCCATCGGGAACCAGCCCCAGCGGTCGTGGAAGACGTTGGCGTTCCTCACGATCGAGTGCCGGTGGCGCAGTGGGGGGCTCTCCTGCCCGTGGTGCTGGTGGTACGCCGGCGCGCCGCCGACCCACAGCATCGTGCCGCCCGACTCCCGGATCCGCTGCCCGAAGTCGGTGTCCTCGCCGCCGTAGCCCACGTAGCCCTCGTCGAAGCCCCCCAGCGCGTTCCAGCCCTCGGCCGTGACGGCGAAGGACAGCGACCAGAAGAGCCTGACGTCCTCGGCGACCTGCGTCGTCCCCGGCGCGGGTGCGGGACGGGCCGGGTGCGGTCGCGCGGTCGTGGCGAGCGAGGGCACGCGGTATGCCGTGGGGTGCCCGACCGGGGGCAGGTAGGCGACCTCCCCGCACGCGACGACGGGACCGGGCCGCCCGTCGCCCAGCACCTCTGCGTACCGGGCCACGGTGCCCGCGGCCGGGATGCAGTCCACGTCGAGGAACACCAGCACCTCGGCGCCGAGGCCCAGTGCGGCCGCTGCTCCTGAGTTGCGGGCGGCGGACAGGGGCAGCTCACCGCCGGCGGCGAGGGGCACCGGGACGACCGTCGCCGCCGGGTCGACCTCGTGCGCGACCGCTCCGACCTCCGGGTCGCCCATGGCGACGACGACCCAGGCATCGGCTCGCACTGTCTGGCGGGCCAGTCCCCAGCCCTGGCCGCCGAGGTGCTCGTGCCGCCCGTGGGCGAGGGTGACCACGGCCGTGCGCGGGCCGCTCACGCCGGCACCCGGGCGGCGAGACCGACGCCCGACAGGAAGCCGGCGGCCCGGGCGGCCCCGTCGCCCGTGCTCCAGCGGCCCCAGCCCTCCCCGCCGATGGCGACTGCCTGCTCCAGGAGCTCCGGCCACTCCCGTGGCCGCGGCCAGCTCGACCGGCCGACGGCCAGGCCGAGCTCCTGCACGCACTCGGCGGTCGCCACCTGCTCGTCGTAGGGGCGCGGCTGGGCGACCACGACGGCCGGGCGCCGTGCTGCCGCGACCTCGGCGACAGCGTTCTGGCCGGCGTGCGTCACCACCACGTCGGCGCGCAGCAGCTCGTCCCACAGGTCGGTCGACGCGTCCGCGCCGGGGGAGCGCTCGAGCCAGGTCCAGCCGGGGGTGGCGGCACGGGCGGCAGACACCTGCGCGGGTGTCGTGCCCCGGCCGCCCGCGCCCCAGAGCAGCAGGACCGTCCGTCCCGAGGAGGTGCTGCCGCGGGTGGTGTCGTGGAGGTCGAGCACGCTCGTGGAGGCGTCCTGCCGCTGCGTCGGGTCCGCGCCCACCGGTGTCGTGGCCCCAGCGCCCGCCCGGACCCGCGAGTCGAAGCGTGAGATCCCGCCGACGAACCGGGCCTTGGCCACCCACTCCGGCGGCCACGACCGCTCGTGCGTCCCCTCCGGCCACGGGGCCAGCAGCGCCTCGGCGGTGTCGTACGCCAGCCGGTGCGCCCGGTCGTCGCGGCGGCCAGGGAGGGCCACGACGACAGTGGGGACGCCCGCCAGCCTGGCCAGCAGCGCCACCTCGACCGACACGTCGACCACGAGCAGGCGCGGTCGGTGCACGGCCGCCCAGGACACGACCTGCTCGGCCCTCCGCGCCAGCCCGGCATGGCCGCGCGGGACCCAGTGGAGGGCGCCCCGCGCCGTCACGTCGGCGTCCTCGTCCAGGCGCTCGCCGGCTGCCTCGTCGTCGCGGGCCAGCTCGGTCCAGCCCGAGCTCCACCCCGCCGGGCGAGGGGCCGAGCTGAGCCCCCAGACCGGCTCGTCCAGTGCTGCCGCCACAGCCTGCATGCGGGTCACGTGGCCCGACCCCTGGTGGTGGGCGTAGTACCCGATCACGCGGCCTGCCCGACCCGCGTCATGTCCTGGTAGCGCTCGATGTACGCGTCGACCATGGTGTCGAGCGAGCAGTGCCGCACCGCGTGGTCGCGACACCCTGCGCGGTCCAGCAGGACCGCCTCGTCGAGCGCCCCGGCCGCGGCGTCGACGTCGCCCGGCGCGACGAGGACGCCGGTGCCCGGGACGACGAACTCGCCCAGGCCACCGCGGCGGTACCCGACCACGGGCGTACCGCACGCCAGGGACTCGGCCGCGACCAGGCCGTACGGCTCGTCCCAGGCGGGCGTCACCAGCGTCGCCGCGCTCGCCCCCACGAGCTCGCGCAGCTCGCGCACCCCCAGGTGCCCGACGTACTCGGCGCCGGACCCGAGCAGCGGCTCGACGACGTCACGGACGTAGGCGCGGTCGCCGACGGGACCGGCCAGCCGCAGCCTCCGCCCGCTCGCCGCGGCGATGGCGATGGCCTCGTGGGGTGCCTTCTCGGGGACCAGCCGGCCGAACCACGCCAGGTCCTCGCCGCCCGGGCCCGGTGTCCAGACGGAGGTGTCGACGCCGTTGTGCACGACCTCGGCGGTGGTGACGTGGCCCCACTGTGCCGCCGTGTGGGAGCTCACGGCGACGAACCGCGCGCGCGACTGGTCCATCAGGGCGATCGCGGGCTCGAGCCACGGGGTCGGCGGGGTGTGCAGCGTCGTCAGCATCGGCGCGCTGCAGGCCTGCGCCAGGGAGATGGGCACGAAGTGCAGGCTGTTGTTGTGGATGACGTCGACGTCCCCGCGCGAGCGCAGCTCGAGCATCACCTGCAGGTACGCGTGGTGCTCGCGCAGCCACGGCTCCGGTGGCATCGCGACGTCGGCACGCGCCGCGTCGCTGAGCTGCAACGGCGACACCCTGAGCTCGCGGGCGTCGAGGCGGGGGTCGCTGCCCGGTCCGGCGAACACGGTGACGTCGACCCCGCGGTGCCGGAGCCCACGCACCAGCGCCCACGTCAGCGACTCCAGGCCCCCGGCGAAGGGCTGGCGCAGCGGGTGGCGCGCGGCGGCGAGGATCACGACGTGCATGCGCGCCTCCGGCCGAGGACGCCCTGGTAGACATCGCGGTGCACCGCCGCGACCTGCTCGCGCTCGGCCAGGCGCTCCTCCGCGGTCGCCCGCGGGGCCGGCCGGCCCTCCAGCCACCCACGGTGCGCGTCGCGCAGTGCTGCCACGAGGGACGGCACGCGCGCGGGGCCGTCCGCGGCATACGTCAGGCACCGTCGCTGCTCGGCGTAGAAGCCGCAGTCGGGGGCGGCGACCCACGTGCCGAGGTCGTGGCAGGCCTCGAGCCAGCCCGAGTGGGTGCCGAAGCGGTAGGGCAGGACGGACACGTCGAGGCCCTGGAGGTACGTCCAGAGCTCGTCGTCGGTGAAGTAGTCGTGCACCCGGAGGTCGACCAGGCCGTCGTCGGCGAGCGCGGTGAGGTGTGCCGCGAGCGCGGCGTCGTGCCGGGCGAAGCCCTCCGTCATGACGTCGGTGTGCGCGTCAACACGGAGCACGGCCCCGGGCATGTCCTCGAGGGCGGCGACCACCCCGTCGACGAGGGCGAGCGGCTCCATGTTGGCGCGCAGGCTCTTGGCGTGCAGGCCCACCACGAACCCGTCGCGCGCGGGACGCGGGCGCCCGAGCACCTCCTCGGGGACGACGTGCGGGTGGGGGACGACGGTCGCGGTCCGGCCCCAGCGCTGCTCGATGACGGCGGCCGCGCCCGGGGTCAGCGTGAGGAGCGCGTCGGCGGCCGTGATGAGCACGTCGAGCTGGGCGTCGTGGGCCTCGGCCGTGGGGTGGTGCGGGTTGCGCAGGTCGTGCACGGTCAGCACGAGGGGCTTGTCGTGCTGGCGCAGGGCGAGGGTGAGCGCCTCGAGGTCCGCGGGCGACACGGCGTCGAACCCGAAGTGGACGTGCATGAGGTCGAACTCGGCCGCGTGGCCGTGCACCCACCCGCTCGTCAGCATCCGCGGCGGCCACCAGGGGGAGTCGGGGGAGGCGCCCGACGGGGGGTCGGGCAGGCGGACCACGTCGGCAGGTGCCGGCGGTGGCGGCGCCAGGTGCCGGACGTAGACGTGGCCGGACGGGACGGACGCGACGAGGATGCTCACAGCTGACCTTCGAGAGGGGGGTCGGGCGCGGCTGCACCCGACCAAAGGGGCAGCTGGCAGTTGGCTCGACCGGCTGTGGACTTTCTCCGTCCAACGTAACCCGGATCACCGACACTCGCCGACCACGGGGCTCACGGTCGTGGCCCGAGCGGTGCTGATCGAGCACGCGGGCCTGCGCTAACCTGTTCCCGTGGCACGGTTCCTGCTCCTTACCTAGCCGCGACGACGAACCGACCGGACGTCGACGCGGCCAGCCCCTCCTGCGCGAGGGGCTTCGTTGTGTGTGTGTGCGACAGGGCGCGGACCCGCACGCGGGACGGACCGTCGGGAGCAGGCCCGACCAGACGAGACGACGAGGATGAGATGAGCGAGACGCCGCACCGCTACACCGCAGAGCTGGCCGACCGGATCGAGGTCGCTTGGCAGGACCGCTGGGAGCAGGAGGGGACCTTCCACGCGCCGAACCCGGCCGGCCCGTGGGCCGAGCCCGAGAAGGTCGGCGACCGCGAGAAGCTGCTCGTGCTCGACATGTTCCCGTACCCCTCCGGCGCCGGCCTGCACATCGGCCACCCGCTGGGCTACATCGCGACCGACGTGTTCGCGCGCTACCACCGCATGACCGGCAAGAACGTCCTGCACTGCCTGGGCTACGACGCGTTCGGCCTGCCCGCGGAGCAGTACGCCGTCCAGACGGGTCAGCACCCGCGCAAGACGACCGAGGAGAACATGGTCGTCATGAAGCGCCAGCTGCGACGGCTGGGCCTGGCGCACGACGACCGCCGCGCGATCGCCACGATCGACCCCGGGTACTACAAGTGGACCCAGTGGATCTTCACCCAGATCTGGGACGCCTGGTACGACGTCGACGCGGTGCGCGAGGACGGCGGGCGGGGGAAGGCCCGTCCCATCCGCGAGCTGGTCGAGCAGTTCGAGAGCGGGGAGCGCCCCACCCCGAACGGCCGCGACTGGTCGGCACTGTCGCCCGCCGAGCGGGCCGAGGTGCTCGACGGCTTCCGCCTGGCGTACTCCTCGCAGGCGCCGGTCAACTGGGCCCCCGGCCTGGGCACCGTGCTCTCGAACGAGGAGGTCACCAACGAGGGCCGGTCCGAGCGCGGCAACTTCCCGGTCTTCAAGACCAACCTGCGCCAGTGGATGATGCGGATCACCGCGTATGCCGACCGGCTGGCCGACGACCTCGACCGGGTCGACTGGCCCGAGAAGGTCAAGCTCATGCAGCGCAACTGGATCGGGCGCAGCCAGGGTGCCCGCGTGCGCTTCCCCGTCGTGGGCCACGACGCCACGATCGAGGTCTTCACCACCCGCCCGGACACCCTCTTCGGCGCCACCTTCATGGTGGTGGCCCCCGAGCACCCGCTGCTGGAAACCATTGTCTCCCAGGGCGACTGGCCCGAGAGCGTCAACCCGGCGTGGACCGGCGGGGAGGACACCCCCGCAGCCGCGGTCGCGGCATACCAGCGGGCTGCCTCGCGCAAGTCCGAGGTGGAGCGGCAGACCGAGGGCAAGGACAAGACCGGCGTCTTCACCGGCGCCTGGGCCACGAACCCGGTCAACGGCGAGCGGATCCCCGTCTTCGTGGCCGACTACGTCCTCATGGGCTACGGCACCGGCGCGATCATGGCCGTGCCCGCGCAGGACACGCGCGACTGGGAGTACGCCGAGAAGTTCGGGCTGCCGATCGTGCGCACCGTGCAGCCGAGCGAGGGCCACGACGAGTCGACGGCCTTCACCGGTGACGGGCCGGCGATCAACTCGGCGAACGACGAGATCTCGCTGAACGGCATGGGCGTCACCGAGGCCAAGGCCGCGATCGTCGAGTGGCTGGTGGCCAAGGGCTACGGCGAGGCCACGGTCAACTACAAGCTGCGCGACTGGCTGTTCAGCCGCCAGCGGTACTGGGGCGAGCCGTTCCCGATCCTGTTCGACGAGGACGGCGTCGCGCACGCGGTGCCCGAGTCGATGCTGCCGGTCGAGCTGCCGGACGTCCCGGACTACTCGCCCAAGACGTTCGACCCCGACGACGACTCCTCGAGCCCGGAGGCGCCGCTGTCGCGCGCGACCGAGTGGGTCGAGGTCGAGCTCGACCTCGGCGACGGCTCCGGCGTGCGCAAGTACCACCGCGAGACCAACACGATGCCCAACTGGGCAGGCTCGTGCTGGTACTACCTGCGCTACCTCGACCCGGCCAACGACGAGGCGTTCGTCGACCCCGAGAACGAGCGCTACTGGATGGGCAAGCACGCGGCCACGGTCGAGGGTGCACCGGCCGGTGTGACCGACCCCGGTGGCGTCGACCTGTACATCGGCGGCGTCGAGCACGCGGTGCTGCACCTGCTGTACGCGCGGTTCTGGCACAAGGTGCTGTTCGACCTCGGCCACGTCAGCAGCGAGGAGCCGTTCCGGAAGTACTTCTCCCAGGGGTACATCCAGGCGTTCGCCTACCGTGACGACCGTGGCCAGCCGGTGCCCGCCACCGAGGTCGAGGAGGTCGAGGGCAGCGACCCGCAGGACCCCAAGTTCACCTGGCAGGGCCAGCCGGTCACGCGCGAGTACGGCAAGATCGGCAAGTCGCTCAAGAACGTCGTCAGCCCGGACGAGATGTACGACGCGTACGGCGCCGACACCCTGCGCGTCTACGAGATGTCGATGGGCCCCCTGGAGCTGTCCAAGCCGTGGGAGACGAGGGCCGTCGTCGGGGCGCAGCGCTTCCTGCAGCGCCTGTGGCGCAATGTGATCGACGAGGAGACCGGCGAGGTGAGGGTCGTCGACGCGCCGCTCGACCCGGACACGCTGCGCACCATGCACAGGACCATCGACGCGGTGTCGAAGGACTACCCGTCGCTGGGGTTCAACACCGCCATCGCGCGGCTCATCGAGCTCAACAACGCCCTGACCAAGCTCGACGCGGTGCCCCGCGAGGCGGCCGAGACGATCATCAGGATGGTGGCGCCGATCGCCCCGCACATCGCCGAGGAGCTGTGGTCGCGCCTGGGCCACGAGGACACGATCACCTACGAGCCGTTCCCGGTGGCCGACCCGGCGCTGCTCGTCGAGGACACCGTGACCTGCGTCGTGCAGATCAAGGGCAAGGTGCGCGACCGGCTCGAGGTGCCGGCCGACATCAGCGAGGACGCGCTGCGCGAGCAGGTGCTGGCGCTGCCCAAGGTCCTCGCCGCGACCGAGGGCGGTATCCGCACCGTCATCGTGCGGGCGCCCAAGCTGGTCAACGTCGTCCCGGTCTGAGCCGTCCCGGTCTGTGCCGTCCCAGTCTGAGCCGGGTGTCGACGGACGGCGCCGTGCCGTCCTCGTTCCGGCGGTGCGGGTCCCGCGTGGCCCGCGCCGCCGGTAGCCTGCGCGCGTGAGCGTCGCCCTCGTCACCGACTCCACGGCATACCTGCCGGCTGCGGTCGTCGACGCCCACGGCATCGGCGTCGTGCCGCTGCACGTCGTGATCGCGGGGACGGAGTACAGCGAGGGCGTGGACGTGAGCACCGCGGAGGTGGCCACCGCGTTGCGGGCGTTCAAGCCGGTGTCGACGTCGCGGCCCTCGCCGCAGGCGTTCCTCGACGCGTACGAGAAGGCCGCCGCCGGGGGAGCCGAGGCGATCGTGTCCGTGCACATCTCGGCCGACATGTCCTCGACCGTCGAGTCGGCGCACCTGGCGGCGCAGCACTCGCCGGTGCCAGTGACGGTGGTGGACTCGCGGTCCCTCGGCATGGCGATGGGGTATGCCGTCGTGTCGGCCGCCGAGCTCGCGGCCGGTGGGGCGTCGGCGGAGGACGTCGCCGCGGTGGCGCGCTCGCGCAGCGAGGCCTCGACCGTCGTGTTCTACGTCGACACGCTCGAGCACCTGAGGCGGGGCGGCCGGATCGGCGCGGCCTCGGCGCTGCTCGGCTCGGCACTCGCGATCAAGCCGATCCTGGGCCTGGAGGACGGGCACATCCGCCCGCTGGAGAAGGTCCGGACGTCGTCCCGGGCGCTGGCCCGGCTCGAGGAGCTCGCCGTGGAGGCCGCCGACGCCGCCGGTGGGGACGTCGACATCGCGGTGCACCACCTCGACTCCGCCGCCCGGGCGGAGGACCTGGCCGGCCGGATCCGTGGTCGTGTGTCGACGGCCGGTGAGGTCGTCGTCGTCGAGCTCGGCGCCGTCGTGGGGGCGCACGTCGGTCCCGGCACGCTGGCCGTGGCGGTGTCGCCGAGGCCATGACGGCGCTCGACGCGGTGGTGCAGTCGACCGGCGAGGTCGTCTGGTCGACGGGCGGTGTCGTGCAGGGGGTCGTCGCCGCGGTGGTGGCGTTCCTGCTGGGCTCGGTGAACCCGGCCACGATCCTCGCGCGGGTGCTCGGCAAGGACCTCGCCGGCTCCGGGTCGGGCAACCCCGGGGCGACCAACGCCGGTCGGGTGCTCGGCCTGCGCTGGGGGGTCGTCGTCGGGGTCGCGGACGTCCTCAAGGGCTACCTGCCGGTGGTGCTGGCGAGCGCGTTCCTCGGGTCCCTGGTGGCGCTCGTCGTCGGGCTGGCGGTCGTGCTCGGCCACATCTGGTCGCCGTTCCTGAAGGGGCACGGAGGCAAGGGGGTCGCGACGTCGCTGGGCGCGATCCTGGCGGTGCAGCCGTGGTTCGGGCTGGTCATGCTCGTGCTGTTCGTCCTGCTGGTGTGGCGGTTCCGCTGGGTGGCGGGTGCGTCGGTATCGGCCTGCCTGCTGCTGCTCGTGCTGGGGCTGCTGGCCGTGGTGGGGTGGCTCCCGGACTGGGTGCCCGACGTGAGCCGGCAAACGGGCGTGTGGTGCGCGGTGCTGGCCCTCGTCGTCATCTACCGGCACCGCCGCAACATCGAGCTGTGGCTGCTCGCCCGCCGGGAGTCGTCCACAGGCTGAGGCGTCGCCGCGGTCCGTCCACAGGCCCGCGGTCCGTGCTGCCGCCGCGGGTGCGTGCCTTCCTAGCGTTCCCGTATGCCGTTGCGCCGCCGACCGCCGGAACCCTCACCTCGCCTGCGCGCGCTCCTCGAGCGCGCCGGCGCGCACGATGCCGCCGTCGCGCCGAGCGGGCCCGTCGCGCAGGGTGGGCCTGTCGCGCGGGCTGTGCCTGTCGCGCGGGCTGTGCCTGTCGCGCAGGGGGTCCTCCCGGTGGGGGCGCGGGACCGTGTGGGCTCTGGGGAACCGGACGAGGTCCCGCTGGTGCGGCCGGGCGGTGTCGAGCTCGAGCTGTGGCAGCCGGAACGGGCGTGGATCGCCTCCACCCCCAGCGGTGCGCACGGCGTGCCCGCGGGACGTGCGGGCACGACGGATGAGCGGGTGTCGGCTCCGGGCGCGCCACCCCACGCGGACAGCGCAGCAGGAGCGGGCGGCGCCGCAGTCCGGCGTGGGGTCGTCCCCGGCAGGCACCGGAGGCCGCGACCCCCTGGACCCGCGTGGCTCGCGCTGCCCGAGGCGCTGCGCGGTGCCCGGCTGACGGCTCCCCGGGCCGCCGCGGCCGGTCTCCTGCTCGTGGTCCTCGTGGCGACCCTCGTCTTCGGGGCCCGCGTGGCCCTGGCGCGCGCGGCGAGCGAGCCGCGCCCGATCGCACCGGCACCCGCGCAGACCGGTGTCCTGACCCGTGGGTCGTCGACCTTCGCCACCTCGGCGACAAGCGCTGGAGGCGGCGGGCCGCCCACGACGGGGACGACGGTCACCGTGCACGTGGTCGGGCAGGTGGCCCGCCCCGGCATCGTCCGCCTGCCGTCCGGCTCGAGGGTCGGTGACGCTGTCGCGCGCGCCGGGGGAGCGCTCAAGGGGGCAGACGTGGCGGCCATCAACCTCGCGCGCGTGCTCGTCGACGGCGAGCAGGTGCGGGTCCCCAAGCCGGGAGAGGTCGTCGTGGCGCCAGCCGGTCCCAGTGCGCCCGAGGGTGGCGGCACCGGGTCGTCGGGTGGGGGCGGTGGCGCCGGCAGCCCGCCGGGTGGCTCTGCCGGTGCGCTCAACCTGAACCAGGCTACGGCCGCCCAGCTCGAGGACCTGCCCGGTGTCGGGCCCGTCCTGGCCCAGCGCATCGTCGACTGGCGCACCGAGCACGGCCGCTTCACCACCGTCGACGAGCTGAACGAGGTCAGCGGCATCGGCGAGAAGATCTTCGCCGAGCTCAAGCCGAAGGTCACGGTGTGAGCGCCGCCGCGTCGCTCCCGGACCGGCGCCTCGACCTGCGGCTGCTCGTGCCCGCCCTGGCGGCATGGGCCTTCAGCGCTGGGGTGCTCGGCGTGCGACCGGGACTCCTCGCCGGCGTCTCGACGGCGTTGGTGGTCGTGTCGGTCGTCGCCCTCGGACGGCGGCGGTGGGCCGCCGGCGGCCTGGTGACCATGTGCGCCGCTGCGTGCGCGCTGACCGGGGTGTCGGTCGCGGCTCACTCGGCCGAGCGCTCCGCGGGTCCTCTGGGGACCCTGGCCCGGGACCATGCCACGGTCGAGCTGGTGGCCACGGTCTCCACGGACCCGCGGCTGCGGCAGACGAAGGGTCTCGCCGGGGCCAGTGTCTACGCGCGCCTCACCGTGACCCGGGTGGCTGCGCGCGGATCGGTGAGCCGGGTGGCAGCTCCGGTGCTGCTGGTCGGGGACGAGCGGTGGCGTGACGTCCAGTGGCACCAGCGGCTTGCCGTCCACGGCCGACTGGTTCCGGCCGACCCCGGCGACGACGTCGTGGCCGTCCTGAAGCCCTCTGGCGGGCCCGTCGTCGTCGGCCGGCCGGGAGTGGTGGCGCGGGTTGCCGAGCACCTGCGGTCGGGGCTGCGCCGGGCCTCGGACCCGCTGCCCACGGACGCCCGGGGACTGCTGCCCGCCCTCGTCATCGGGGACACGAGCCGCACCCCGTCGGACCTGACCGACGCCATGCTCGCCACCGGGATGACGCACCTGAGCGCCGTGTCCGGCTCGAACGTCGCGATCGTGCTCGCCTTCGCCCTCGGCGCCGGCCGGCTGTTCGGACTCCCGAGGCGCGCCCGGGTCCCGTGGGCCCTGGTCGTGCTGCCCGGCTTCGTCGTGCTGGCGCGTCCCGAGCCCAGCGTCGTGCGCGCGGCCACCATGGGCGCCATCGGGCTGCTCGGCCTCAGCGCGTCACGCCGGGCGGCTGGCGTGCCCGTGCTGTCTGCCGCCGTGGTCGTCCTGCTGGTCGTCGACCCGTGGCTGAGCCGGTCCTACGGCTTCGCGCTGTCGACCCTGGCGACGCTCGGGCTCCTGCTGTTCACACGGTCGTGGGGCGACGCGATCGGCCGGCGGCTCCCGTCCCGTGCCAGGTCCCTCGGCCCCGCGCTCGCCATCCCCGTGGCCGCGCAGGCGATGTGCGCGCCCGTCGTGGTGCTGCTCCTGGGGTCGGTGTCGGTGGTCGGGGTCCTCGCCAACCTCCTCGCCGCCCCGCTCGTGGCCCCCGCGACCGTGTCCGGCGTCGGTGCGGCCGTCGTCGCCCCGGTGTGGCCCTTCGGCGCCACGCTGCTGTGCTGGGTCGGTGCCCTGCCCGCCCTGGGCATCTGCTGGGTGGCCCGTACCTGTGCGACGGTCCCCGGCGGGACCATGCCGTGGCCCGACGGAGCCCCCGGCGCGGTCCTCCTGGCCGCGCTCACCGTCGTGGTCGTCCTCAGCGCCCGGCGCTGGGCCCACCTGGCTCGCTGGCACCCCGTGGCCTTCGTGTCGGTCGTGGTCCTCGTCGTCGCGGGGGCGGCTCCGACGTCCGCGGTGTCCTGGCCGCCCCCGGGGTGGCGGTTCGTCGCGTGCGACGTCGGCCAGGGCGACGGGCTCGTGCTCGCGACGACGCCCGGCCACGCGGTGGTCGTCGACACGGGGCCCGACCCCGCCCTCATCGACGCCTGCCTGCGGCGGCTGCAGGTGCACGTCGTGGACTCGGTCGTGCTCACCCACTTCCACGCGGACCACGCTGACGGGCTCCCCGGGGTGCTGCGCGGCCGGACGGTTCGCGGTGTGCTCGCCACCCCTGTGCGGGACCCGCCCTACCAGTGGCAGGAGGTGGAGCGATGGACGCGCGCACGCGGCATACCGGTCACGGGCGTCGCCGCCGGCGACCACCTCAGCTGGCCCGGGGTGGAGGCCGACGTGTGGTGGCCCGCGCGGAAGCTCGACAGCGGCTCGGTGCCGAACAACGCCTCCGTCGTGCTCGCCGTGCGCACCGGGCCGGTCGACCTCCTGCTCCTCGGCGACGTGGAACGGGAGGCCGCGCACGCGGTCCTGCTGCAGCTGCGGCGCGACCCTGCGATGGCCGCCCGGGCGGGGAGCTTCGACGTCGTCAAGGTCGCGCACCACGGCTCGGCCAACCTCGACCCCGACCTGCTGAAGGCGGTTGCCGCTCCCATCGCGGTGATCAGCGTCGGGAAGGACAACGACTACGGGCACCCGTCACCCAAGGCGCTGCAGGTCCTCGCGCGCGACGGGTATGCCGTGCTGCGCACCGACCAGCGCGGCGACGTGGCGGTCGTCGACGACCACGGCTCGGTCGGGGTGACCTGGCGACGCCGCTGATGGCGCGTACGTTGCCGTGAACCCGGCCCGTGGACCCGCCGAACGGGTCAGGTGCTGGCGAGGACGCGGGGCTTGGCCTTGGCCGCCTCCACCAGGGCCTCGATCGTGGCCTGCACGGCGGGCACCCGCTGGAGGTCCGGCGTGGTCACGACACTGACCGTGCGCCGGGACGCGGGCTGGATCGGCAGCGTGACGACGTCGCGGTGGTGGGCGGTGCGCAGGATGAGGTCGGGGATGAGCGCCACCCCCAGGCCCTCGGCCACGAGGCCGAGCACGGCGACGTAGTCCTCGGTCTCGAACCCGACGTTCGGCGAGAAGCCGGCCGTGGCACACATCTGCAGCAGGTGGCCGCGGCACCGCGGGCAGCCGGCGATCCAGTTCTCGTCGGCGAGCTTGGTGAGGTCGGCGACCGGCTCGGTGGCCAGCGGGTGGTCGCGGGGGAGGGCGAGGCGGACCTCGTCGTCGAGGAGCTTGTGCTGCACGAAGAGGTCCATGTCCTCCTCGCCGCGCCCGACGTCCGTGCCCTCGTAGGCGAAGGCGACGGCCAGGTCGCACTCACCCGCCTTGAGCGCCGCGAGGGACTCGGGCGGCTCGGCCTCGGTGAAGGTGACCTGCACGTCGGGAAAGCGCTGCTTGACCAGCGCGAGCGCGCGGGGGACGAGCGTCGCCGAGCTGGAGGGGAAGGCCATGAGGCGGACGCGCCCGGCCCGGAGCCCGGCGATGGCGGCGACCTCCTCCTCGGCGGCGTCGAGGGCGGCGAGGACGGACACGGCGTGCCGCGCCAGCACCTGGCCGGCCTCGGTGAGGCGCACGTTGCGGCCGACGCGCTCGACCAGGACGGTGCCGGTGCGCTGCTCGAGGCGGCGCACCATCTGCGAGATGGCGGGCTGGGAGTAGCCGAGGGCGAGGGCTGCTCCGGTGAAGCTCCCCTCGTCGGCGATCGCCTTCATGACGCGAAGGCCGGCAGCGTCGATCATGGCCTCAGCATAACTCAGCGTTATCGAAATCCCACCGATCTTTCGGCACGGTGATGGTCGTCGAGGCGGAGCGGCGTCCGGGCCCTGTGGACGGCACGGTCGACGGAATCGGGCAAATCCGTAGAATCGCTGTCGCAGACAGGCCGCCCGCAGGCGGCTGCCGGCGAAGGGGGAGGTTCGTGCAGGTCCGCAGAGGGGCGTTCACTGCAGTCGTCGTCGCGGGGTCACTGGCGCTCGCGGCGTGCACCGGCGGGGGCGAGAGCCCACCGTCTGCGACGTCGTCGACGACCAGCAGCTCGAGCAGCTCGACGACATCGTCGACCACCACCCAGAGCCCCAGCGCCACCAAGACCGTGGCCCTCCCACCCGAGGCGACGAAGCACACCGAAGCCGGCGCCGTCGCCTTCGCGAAGTACTTCTTGCAGGTCTCCAGCGAAGCCTTCGTGGAGGGCGATGGATCGACAGTCCGTGCCCTCTCTGAGAGTTCGTGCACCGGGTGCGGGGCGATCGCCCGAGCTGCCGACAACGAATATGCAGACGGGTTGCACCCGGCGACGGCCCGCTTCGTCTTCAGAGACTCCAACGTGCAGCCAAGCAGCTCTGGCGACCTGCGGGTGATCGACGTGATCGGCACCGAGAGGTCAGTCGCAATGGTTGACGCGGCGGGCGCAGAGAAGCGGCGGACCAAAGCTGAACCGTCGTGGACGCGATCCACTGTTCGGTGGACTGGCAGGGAATGGGTGATGCAGGACTTCGCGGTGGTGAAGCAGTCATGATTCGGCGCCTGCTTCTGGCTTTGGCGCTGGTGGCGGTGTCGGGGCTCGGATGTGCATCGGCGGCATCCGCTGATGGCCCCGCCAACCCGGACGGCTCGCTCACGACGGCGACCGCCAACGAAGGGGTGACCGTCAGCGCCGACACGTTCACGGTTCCCTCCGGGTCCACCGACACGAAGGGCGACAAGAAGAAGCCGATCGCCATCGGGGTGACCGCTCTGGAGAGTCTGGAGTTCCGCGCTTCCTTGGGATGCGGCGATACGTCGAGTCCGGATGCAACGGTCGACGTTACCGATTGCACCTTGGCCATGTCGGCCTGTGGCAGCAACGCCACCCTTCTGTATGTGTGGGCGCGACGCGCTGCCAGCGAAGAGCCTTGGCAGTTCAAGGGGCAGACGTGCAAGGCATCTGAGCTCCCGGCAGGGACTGTGATGCCACCGGCCATCCCGACCTTGGCGCAGATTGAGAACGCCTTCCGCCAGCTGCCCTTCTCCAAGCCGAGCGTCGGCATCGAGCCCGAGGGCAACAAGACCTTGGTCAACCTCCCCACCTACTTCCGCGCCGAGTGGCCGGGCGACGCCGGCCTGCAGCCCGGCGAGGTGAGCAAGCCGGTGCAGCTGCTGACCTGGTCGGTGGAGTTCAGGATCGCGGCACGCTCGTACGACTTCCACTACGGCGACGGCACCAGCAGCGGCCTCACGAGCGACCCCGGCGGCGTCTACCCCGACGGCGCGATCCGGCACACCTACACCAAGCCGACACCTGCAGCCCGGGTCAGCGTCGACGCCCAGCTCACCGCCCAGTACCGCGCCAACGGCGGCCCGTGGCAGGACATCGACTCCGTCGCAGACCTGCAGGACGAGCCGGTGACCACCCTGCAGGTCCGTGAGGCGCACGCGCGCCTCGTCACGCACTGACGCCGCGGCCGGTGCCACGACCGACGGCGGGCGGGTGTCCGGACCCTCTGCTTTCATCGACCGCACGATGAAGCCCGAGCAGAGCGCCACCACCCGAGCCCTCGACGACGTCGACCCCGACACCGACGTCGCGGACCTTGGCGACGCCGTCACCCCGCAGACCGGCCGCCGCCGCAGCGGCACGGCCCTGTGCCTGTCCGGCGGCGGCTACCGCGCCGCGCTCTTCCACCTCGGCGCCCTGCGCCGCCTCAGCGAGCTCGGCGTCCTCGCCCAGCTCACGACGGTCAGCGGCGTCTCCGGCGGCTCGATCGTCGCCAACCTCGTGGCCGACCCCCGGCTCACCTTTCCTGCCGGTGGGGGAGAGGTGCAGGGCTTCGAGGAGTACGTCGCGGCGCCGCTCGCCCGCCTCACCTCCCGCAACATCCGCACGCCGGCCCTGCTGAGCCGGCTGTTGCCCTGGCGCTGGCTGACCTCCGACGCCGCGGTGCGCGCCCTCGCCGACGAGCTCACCGAGACCGTCGCGTGGTGGTCGACCCCGTTGCGGGACAACGCCGTCGCCGGGCCCGCCATCATCACCGGTGCCACCGAGATCGGCTACGGCGTCAACTGGGTGTTCGAGGACCCGACCGCCCACCAGCCGCACGGGCGCGTGGGCGACTACCGCCTCGGGTATGCCGCGCCGCCCGGCACCGTGCGCATCGCCGACATCGTGGCTGCCTCCTGCGCGTTCCCGCCCTTCTTCGCGCCGATGGTCCTGGACGGCGACGCCCTCGGCCTCACCGGCGGCCACAAGGGCCTGGAGTCCGACGACGCCCGCCGGGCGATCCGCCACCGCATCCGCCTCACCGACGGCGGTGTCTACGACAACCTCGGCCTCGAGCCCGTCTGGAAGCGCCACGCCACGGTCCTCGTCAGCGACGGGGGCGGCGTCTTCCGTGCCCGCACCGAGCGCACCGTCGCCGGTCGCATGCTGCGGATCCTCGGCATCGCCACGAACGGCGGCCAGTCGGTGCGCTCCCGCTGGCTGCACGCGGCATACGCACGGCAGGCGATCCTCGGCACGTCCTGGGCGCTCGACATGGTGGTGGACGGCTGCTACCCGCGCAGCACGACCGAGCTCATCAACGCCGTCCGGACGGACCTCGACACCTTCTCCGAGCAGGAGCAGCACGTCCTCGAGCGCCACGGCTACCTCATCGCCGACGCGCAGGTGCGCGCCCACGCACCGCACCTCATCACACGTGACGTCCCGCCGAACCCTCCCCACGACGACGTCGCCGACCCGGCCGTGGCCGAGCGGGCCCTGGCCGACTCGGCGAAGCGACTGCTGCTCGGCCGGTTCTGAGCCGCCCACGTACGCTTGTCCGGTGACCCGGCCCGCCACCACGACGACGACCGAGGACGACCTCGACCACGTCGCGGCCCTCCTCGACCGGGGCGGTGTCGTCGCCCTCACCGGGGCCGGGATCTCGACGGAGTCCGGCATCCCCGACTACCGCGGACCCGACGGCCAGCGGCGCGTCACGCCGATGCAGTACTCGGAGTTCACCGCCTCGAGCGAGGCCCGCAAGAAGTACTGGGCCCGCAGCTACGTCGGGTGGCAGCGCTTCAACCTCGCCCGCCCGAACGCCGGCCATGACGCGGTCGCCCGGCTGCAGGCGACCGGTCGGATCGGCTCGGTCATCACGCAGAACGTCGACGGCCTGCACCAGCACGCCGGCGCCACCGACGTCGTCGAGCTGCACGGCTCGCTGGCCAAGGTCGTCTGCCTCACCTGCGGCGACCGCTCCAGCCGCTGGGACCTCGACGAGCGGATGCGCGAGGCCAACCCCTCGTTCACGGTGACGTCCGACGAGATCCGACCCGACGGCGACATCGCGCTCAACGCCCTCGACGTCGAGGCGTTCGTCGTCCCGCTCTGCCTGGTGTGCGGCCGCGACACTCTCAAGCCGGACGTCGTCTTCTTCGGCGAGTCGGTGCCCAAACCGTTGGTGGAGAAGTGCTTTCGCCTGACCGAGTCAGCCAGTGCGCTGCTCGTGCTCGGCTCGAGCCTGAAGGTGATGAGCGGCTACCGGTTCGTCCGCCGCGCGCACGCGCTGGGCATCCCGGTCGCGATCATCACCCGCGGCCGGACACGGGGTGACGGCGAGGCGAGCATCCAGCTCGACGCCCCCCTGGGCCCGACCCTGACGCGCCTCGTGGCCCGGCTCGGCGCCTGACACGGCGTCTGCCTGACGCGGCGTCTGCCTGGCGCGGCGCCCGCCTGGCGCGACACTCAGGACGTCGGGCGCCGGGCCACCAGCACGACGTCGATCGCGTCGCCGGCGTCGGTGTGCCGCACGATCTCCTCGCAGCGCTCGATGTCGAGCTCCGACGCGACCTCGCGCAGCCCCTCGACCGTCTGCAGCAGGGCGGGGTCCTGCGGTCCTCCGACGCCCTCGCTCAGGTTGCGCAGTGCGTGCCCCACGACGACGAGGGCGCCGCCGGGCGCCAGCCACGCCGTGGCCCGGGTGAGGACGTCCTCCGGCAGGTGCAGGTAGGCCACCAGCACGAGGTCGTACGCCGTGGATGCCGGCGGCTGCCACGACCGGACGTCCGCGACCACCCAGTCGACCCGCAGCCCGCGGGCGGCGGACTCCTTCTCGCCCTTGGCCAGGCCAACGGCCGAGAAGTCGACCGCGGTGACGCGCCACCGCTTGGCAGCCAGCCACACCGCGTGCCGCCCCTCGCCCGCCCCGAGGTCGAGGGCCCGTCCCGGCTCCCAGTCGCCGATGATGCGCTCCACCTCGGCGTTCGGCTCCGCGCTCCAGACGCGGCCGGTCGCGGCATACCGCTCGTCCCACATCCTCCGGCGCTCGCCGCCGCTGCCGCCCGGCGCGCTGCCCGACGGTCGGTGCTCGTGGCCGCGTTCCTCGCTCATCCCCCTAGCATCGCCGATATGTCCGCCCCCGCCACCGCACCCGGGCCTGTCACGGTCCGCGACGCCACGCCGTCCGACCTGCCAGCGATGGCCGCGATCTACGACGAGCAGGTGCGCACGTCGGTGGCGACGTTCGACACCCAGGAGCGCGGCGCGGCATACCTCGGCGAGAAGCTGGCCGCGACCGGCCCCGGCGACGTGGTCCTCGTCGCGTGCCTCGACGAGGAGGTGGTCGGCTACGCGTTCTCCGGGCCCTTCCGCCCGCGTCCCGCCTACGCGGGCACCAAGGAGGTGTCGGTCTACGTCGACGCCTCCGCCCGAGGGCGTGGCGTCGCCCGGAGCCTGTATGCCGCGCTGCTGGCCCGGCTGGACGCCGAGCCGTCCGTGCACACGCAGCTCGCGGTCATCGCCCAGCCGAACGAGGCCAGCGAGGCGCTCCACGTGGCGTTCGGCTTCGAGCGCGTGGGGGTCCTGCGGGAGGTGGGGAACAAGTTCGGCCGTTGGGTCGACACCGTCTGGTACCAACGGCTCGCCTGACCCAGGAGAGGGCTGGCGCAGACGGCTCGGTCTTGGCACTCTCGTGCCGAACAGGTTGGTGCGAGACGTGGGAGGCGAACCCATGGGTGCGACGGGTGCGGGACCGTTCGAGAACGACGACGCACTGGACTTCCTCGACGACCTCGAGGAGTCCGACCCCGAGGGGCGCAGGGAGCGGGTGGAGTCGGCGCTGGGCCGGGTCGTCCGCGCCCGCGACTACATCGAGGCGCCGGTGATGTCGGAGGCGATCGCCGCGGCCGTCATCGTGTCGGCCTGCGACGACCCCGAGTCGGTGGTGGGGGAGCGCAACGTCCCTCGCTGGGTCGACGAGGACCCGCTCGACATCGACGAGCGCCTCGAGGAGCTGGCCACCCAGGCGCTGCACCGGGCCCTGCGCTCGGACGACAACGAGCTGTGGGAGCTGTGGGCCGACGGCGACGGCGGCGAGAAGTTCACCGCCCGCCTCACGCACTACCTCGACGCGCTGGGCGACGAGAGCTGAGGGCGTCAGCCGAGTGCCACGTCACTGATCCGCACGGTGGTCGGTGACGCGGCACGCGGCGCACGGCTCGGGTCAGACGCGGCGCAGGCCCCGGGTCAGACGCGGCGCAGGACCGCTGTGACCTTGCCGAGGATCGTCGCGTGGTCGCCGTCGATCGGCTCGAACGCCGGGTTGTGGGGGAGCAGCCAGACCTTGCCGTCGCGGCGCTTGAACGTCTTGACCGTCGCCTCGTTGTCCAGCATTGCCGCGACGATGTCGCCGTTGTCGGCCGTGGGCTGCTGGCGGACGACCACCCAGTCGCCGTCGCAGATCGCCGCGTCGATCATCGAGTCCCCGACGACCTTGAGCAGGAACAGCGAGCCCTCGCCGACGATCTGCTTCGGCAGGGGGAAGACCTCCTCGACCGACTCCTCCGCGGTGATCGGCACGCCGGCGGCGATCCGGCCCAGCACCGGGACGTAGGAGGCCTCGGGGCGGGCGTCGCCCATGCCGGTCTCGTCGAACTCGGCGACCTCGTCCTGCGGGGCCGCGCCGCCGCGGTAGCCACGGCCGTCGGCGCCGGCGTCGGGGGAGACGACCTCGATGGCCCGGGGCCGGTTCGGGTCGCGGCGCAGGTAGCCCTTGCGCTCGAGGGTGGCCAGCTGGTGCGCGACCGAGCTCGGTGACGTCAGGCCGACGGCCTCGCCGATCTCGCGCAGGCTCGGCGGGTAGCCCCGTCGGTCGACCGAGTTGCGGATGACCTCCAGGACCTTGCGCTGGCGGACGGTCAGGCCGTCGCCGCGGTCGCGGTCGGGGAGTTCCTTGACGTTGTCGCCGCTCATGCCGCTCCTCGTTTCTGCAGGTCAGGTGCCGTGTGCCCGGCCGCGTGCGCCGGGTGCTCCGACGTCTCGGGGCCGTCTCGAAGCCGGCTCGGGCCGCTCCGGGACGGAGCGTTGTCAGTGCCCTCTGGTGTGCTCCTCGACGTGGGCACAGCGTATGGCGTTCGAACACAGTTTCCAAACATGTGTTCGACGCGTGTCTTGAAGCATTCGAACATGCGTGCTAGAACTGGCAACCTACGGCCTTCGGACACCTGTTCGAGGACCATGACGATGGAGGACCCGATGAGTGCAGCAGTCGCCTGGGACGTCACCGCCGCGCCGGTGCGCGAGCCGCGCCGACCCGCACGCCCGCACCTGGTCTCGGTGCCGTGCGGCGACGAGGTCCGCGTCCCAGCGCCAGCACCGCTGCGCCTGACCCGCGCCGGACGGCTCGCCATCACCCTGACCGTGCTGGTGGCGCTCGTCGCCATCGCCGTGGCCGCCTTCTCCGGTGGTGCGTCGGCCACGACCATCGACCACTCCACCACCGTGCGCTCGGGGCAGACCCTCTCGGAGGTCGCCGCGACGCAGCTTCCCGGTCTCCCGGTGGCCGACGCCGTCGCCCGCATCCAGGTCGCCAACGACCTCGCCTCCGACCAGGTCCACGCGGGTCAGATCCTGCTCATCCCCGCCGTCCGCTGAGGTCGGCCTCCGGGGGAGGGGACGCCCGCGCAGAGGGTTGGTAGCGGGCCAGTCGGGGCCGGACGCCGCTCCGCTGACCTGCGTCGACACGCACAGCTGTACCTGTGTCGACACCCTCTGATGGCCGGCTGCCGGGTCGTGACGACGCGTCCGCTTCGTCGGGAGTGCGCCGTCGCGGACCCGGAGATATGGTCGCCGCAAGGAGGCTGAACATGAGCTCGAGGAAGACCTTCCTGGATTGGCCTGTGCTCCGACAGGTCCGCAGTGGTGACCTGCTCGGCCGGGGCCCGGCCGTCACGTCCGCGCGCACCCGGTCCATGACCCCGCGCACGTCGACGGCGGACCGGGTCGTGCAGTCGGTCTGCCCCTACTGCGCCGTCGGCTGCGGCCAGAAGGTGTTCGTCAAGGACGAGAAGGTCGTGCAGATCGAGGGCGACCCGGACTCCCCGATCTCGCGCGGGCGGCTGTGCCCCAAGGGGTCGGCCAGCGAGCAGCTCGTCAACAGCCCCGCCCGCCAGACCCACGTGCTCTACCGGCGCCCGAACGGCACCGAGTGGGAGCGCATGGACCGCGACACCGCGATCGACATGATCGCCGACCGGTTCGTCGAGACCCGCCGCCGCACGTGGCAGGACGCCGACGAGCACGGCCGTCCGCTGCGCCGAACCATGGGCATCGCCTCGCTCGGGGGAGCCACCCTCGACAATGAGGAGAACTACCTGATCAAGAAGCTCTTCACCGCCGCGGGCGCGATCCAGATCGAGAACCAGGCCCGTATTTGACACTCCTCCACGGTCCCCAGTCTGGGGTCCTCGTTCGGTCGCGGTGGCGCGACGCAGTACCTGCAGGACCTGGCCAACGCCGACTGCATCGTCATCCAGGGCTCCAACATGGCCGAGTGCCATCCGGTGGGTTACCAGTGGGTGAGCGAGGCGCGCCTGCGCGGCGCCAAGGTCATCCACATCGACCCGCGGTTCACCCGCACGTCGGCGACCTCGGACAAGCACGTGCCGATCCGTGCCGGCAGCGACGTGGCCTTCCTCGGTGCCCTGATCAACCACATCCTCACGAACGAGCTGTACTTCAAGGAGTACGTCGTCGCGTACACCAACGCGGCAACCATCGTCAGCGAGGACTTCAAGGACACCGAGGACCTCGACGGCCTGTTCTCCGGCTACGACGACGAGCTGGGCAACTACGACTCCTCGAGCTGGGCGTACGCCACCGAGGGTGAGACGCCGGACGCCTCGCCCGGCACCATCGGCGGCCCCGCGGCGACGCACGAGCACGGCCACTCCGCCTCGAAGCGCTCGGCCGGTGACGAGCACGGCTCCGGCGGCCCGGCCCTGGAGCACGCCCGGGTCAAGCGCGACGAGACGCTGCAGGACCCGCACACCGTGTTCCAGCTGCTCAAGCGCCACTACTCGCGGTACACCCCCGAGATGGTGGCCGAGGTCTGCGGGATCAGCGTCGAGGACTTCCACTACGTCGCCAAGGCCCTCACGGAGAACAGCGGCCGGGACCGCACCTCGGCGTTCGTCTACGCCGTGGGCTGGACGCACCACTCGCTCGGTGCCCAGTTCATCCGCACCGCCGCCATCGTCCAGCTCCTGCTGGGCAACATGGGGCGGCCCGGAGGCGGGGTGATGGCGCTGCGCGGACACGCCAGCATCCAGGGCTCGACCGACATCCCCACGCTCTACAACATCCTCCCGGGGTACCTCGCCATGCCAATGGTGGGCAACCACGACACCTGGGACGACTACGTCGCCGCCATCGCCAACAAGGAGCAGAAGGGCTTCTGGGCCAACGCCGACGCGTATGCCGTGAGCCTGCTCAAGGCGTGGTGGGGCGACGCTGCGACCAAGGAGAACAACTGGGCGTACGACTACCTGCCACGGCTCAGCGGCGCCCACGGGACGTACCAGACGACCATGGCCATGCGGGACGGCGAGGTCGAGGGCTACTTCCTGCTCGGGCAGAACCCCGCGGTGGGGTCCGCGCACGGCAAGATGCAGCGTCTGGCCCTGGCCCAGCTGAAGTGGCTGGTCGTCCGCGACCTGCAGATGATCGAGTCCGCGACGTTCTGGAAGGACGCGCCCGAGATCGCCACGGGTGAGCTCGAGACCGAGAAGATCGGCACCGAGGTGTTCTTCCTGCCGCCTGCCTCGCACGTCGAGAAGGCCGGCACCTTCACGCAGACCCAGCGCCTGCTGCAGTGGCGGCACAAGGCGGTCAACCCGCCGGGTGAGTGCCAGAGCGAGCTGGAGTTCTTCTACGAGCTCGGCAAGCGGATCCGTGCCCGGCTCGCCGACTCCGACGACCCGCGCGACCGCCCGCTGCTCGACCTCACCTGGGACTACCCCCTCGACGAGGACGGCGAGATCAGCGGCGAGGCGGTGCTGCAGGAGATCAACGGGCGGCACCTGTCCGGTGACAAGGCCGGCGAGCTGGCGGACATGTACACCGACCTCAAGGCCGACGGCTCCACCAGCTGCGGCTGCTGGATCTACTCCGGCGTCTACGCCAAGGGCGTCAACCGCGCGGCCAACCGCAAGCCCGGGCGCGAGCAGGGCCCCACCGCCCAGGAGTGGGGCTGGGCCTGGCCCGACAACCGCCGCATCCTCTACAACCGCGCCTCGGCCGACCCCGAGGGCAAGCCGTGGAGCGAGCGCAAGAAGTACGTCTGGTGGGACGAGGAGAACTCGACCTGGACCGGCATCGACACGCCGGACTTCGTCAAGACCAAGGCCCCGTCGTACCGGCCGGAGCCCGGCACCGGCGGACCCGACGGCCTCGCCGGCGACGACCCGTTCGTCATGATGGCCGACGGCAAGGGCTGGCTCTTCACGCCCAAGGGCATGCTCGACGGACCGATGCCGACGCACTACGAGCCGCAGGAGTCCCCGGTCCAGAACCCGCTCTACGGGCAGCAGAGCAACCCCGCCCGCCGGGTCTTCCCGCGCAAGGACAACCTGTTCAGCCCGTCGGGGACGCAGCCGGGGTCCGACGTCTTCCCGTTCGTCTTCACGACGTACCGGCTGACCGAGCACCACACGGCCGGTGGCATGAGCCGCTGGCTGCCGTACCTGTCCGAGCTGCAGCCCGAGTTCTTCTGCGAGGTCTCCCCGGAGCTCGCGGCCGAGCGCGGTCTGGTCAACGGCGGCTGGGCGACGATCGTGTCCGCCCGGTCGGCGATCGAGGCCAGGGTGCTGGTCACCGAGCGGATCACGCCGCTGCAGGTGGGCGGCCACACCATCCACCAAGTGGGCCTGCCGTACCACTGGGGCGTCGGCGGGGACGCCATCGTCTCCGGTGACGCGGCCAACGACCTGCTCGGCATCGCCCTGGACCCCAACGTCCAGATCCAGGAGTCGAAGGTCGGGTCGTGCGACATCGTCCCGGGCCGGCGCCCGCGCGGTGAGGCGCTGCTGCGGCTGGTCGAGGAGTACCGGTCGCGGGCGGGCATCACGGTCGAGACCAGCAACCAGCTGCGGACCACCGACACGAAGGAGGCCGGCGCCTGATGGGCTTCTGGCAGCACCAGCTCGCAGGGCCGACCGACCCGTCGCACGACGCGGCGTGGGAGGACCCCGAACCCCGCAAGGGCTTCTTCACCGACACCTCGATCTGCATCGGCTGCAAGGCCTGCGAGGTGGCGTGCAAGGAGTGGAACGCCATCCCCGAGGACGGCCTGACGCTCACCGGCAACTCCTACGACAACACCGGCGGCCTCGGCGCGAGCACGTGGCGCCACGTGGCGTTCATCGAGCAGACCACGGACCGCGTGCAGGAGGCGAGGGAGTCCGGGCGCAAGCTCGTGGACCTCGGTATGCCGGCGCTGCGGCCCCCGGACGCGCCTCACCGCAGCACGTCGGAGGCTGCCGGCACCGCGCCGGCAGCGCTGGAGGGCGTCGTGCCGACCGCCGTCGGCGACGACGGTTCGCTCGACGCGATGGCGGCGGCCGCTCGGACTGCCGAGGCGACCGGCACGCTGCCGGACTTCCGCTGGCTCATGGCGTCGGACGTCTGCAAGCACTGCACCCACGCCGGGTGCCTCGACGTCTGCCCGACGGGTGCGCTGTTCCGCACCGAGCACGGCACGGTCGTCGTCCAGTCCGACGTCTGCAACGGCTGCGGCTACTGCGTGGCCGCGTGCCCGTTCGGCGTCATCGAGCGGCGCGAGGACAAGCGGGCCGACAAGCGCGACGGCGGAGTGGTGTCCAACGTCGGCATCGCCCAGAAGTGCACCCTCTGCTACGACCGGATCGGCCACGACCAGACGCCGGCGTGCGCCCAGGCGTGCCCGACGACCTCGATCAAGTTCGGCACCCTGTCGGACATGCTCGACACCGCGCGCGACCGCGTCGAGGTGCTGCACGAGAACGGCTTCACCGAGGCCCGGCTCTACGGCGCCAACGCCCACGACGGTGTCGGCGGCACCGGGTCGGTCTTCCTCCTGCTCGACGAGCCGGAGGTCTACGGCCTGCCACCGGACCCCGTCGTCCCGACGGCGGACCTGCCCGAGATGTTCCGCAAGGCGGGCTTCGCCGCGGTGGCGATGTTCGGCATGGCCGTGGCTGCGTTCGCTGGGAGGCGCCGATGACCACCAACCCGCTCGATGCAGACCGTCCCCCGGAGCTGCCCCGCAGCCGGCGCAACCAGAACGGCGCCGGTGGCAAGGGCGGCGGCGGCCGGCGTCGCCGCGACGAGTCGGTCATGGTCCCGGACGCCCAGTTCTCGAGCTACTACGGCCACAACGTCGTCAAGCCCGCCCCGTGGGGCCACGAGATCGCGGCCTACCTGTTCCTCGGCGGCCTCGCAGGCGGCTCCGGGTTGGTGGCGGCCGGGGGCGCCCTGACCGGGCGTCCCGCCCTGCGGCGCACCGGCCGCGTCGCGGCCCTCGCGTCCGTCGCCCTCGGCGGCGCGGCGCTGGCCAAGGACCTGGGCCGGCCGGAGCGTGCGCTCAACATGCTGCGGGTCGCCAAGCTCACCTCGCCGATGTCGGTCGGCTCGTGGATCCTGACGGCGTTCGGCACGTTCGCGGGGGCCGCGGCAGCCACGGAGCTCGCCGAGGCCGTGCTGCCGCGTCGCTCCCGTCTGGCCCGGCTCGCCCGGATGGCCGACCCCGTGGCCACCGCGGGCACCACCGCGTTCTCCATGCCGCTCGCGGCATACACCGCCGTGCTCCTGGCCGACACGACGACGCCCACGTGGCGCGAGTCGTTCCGTGAGCTGCCGTTCGTCTTCGTCAGCTCCGCCAACGCGGCGGCTGCGGGAATGGCCCTCGTCGCGACCCCGGCCGAGCAGAACGGCCCGGCACGACGGCTGGCGGCGATCAGCGCGACCGTCGAGCTGGGGGCGTCCGAGCTCATGGAGCGGCGGATGCACCCGCTGGTCGCCGAGCCGCTGCACGAGGGGCGCGCGGGCGCGATGCTCAAGGCCGCCAAGGCGCTGACGGCCGGGGGAGCGGTCGGTGCGGCGCTGTTCGGGCGCAACCGCACGATGGCCGGGCTGAGCGGGATGGCCCTGCTCGCCGGCTCGGTGCTCACGCGGTTCGGCATCTTCGAGGCGGGCATGGAGTCCACCAAGGACCCGAAGTACACCGTGACGCCGCAGAAGGAACGGCTCGAGGAGCGTCGCCGCCGGGGGGAGACGCGGGACTCGATCACCACGGGCCGCTGACCGGCGGCTCGTGCAGGGGCCCGGCACCCGGGCGAGAAGGGAGAGCGCATTGAGCGACAGCACTCGCAGCACCACGGTGGGGTCCCCGGGCCCCGCCGCGCCCGCCACCTCGGGCCGGACCCACAACCGGTGGGTCATCCTCGTCTGCGCGATCCTCGTCCAGCTCGCGATCGGTTCCGTGTACGCGTGGAGCGTGTTCGCCAAGGCGCTGCAGGAGCCTGACGCGTTCGGCTGGTCCAAGGCGAAGGCCGCGGTGCCGTTCAGCGTCGTGCTCGGCATGATCTTCATCGGCAGCTTCGTCGGGGGCCGGCTGCAGGACCGTCGCGGCCCGCGCGTGGTCGCCCTGACCGGCGGGATCATCTACAGCGTCGGCGTGATCCTGGCGTCGTTCGCGACGAACAAGGACATGTTCTGGCTGCTGGTGCTCGGCTACGGCGTCATCGGCGGCTTCGGCCTCGGCATGGTCTACATCGTGCCGATCGCCATGCTGCAGAAGTGGTTCCCTGACAAGCCCGGCCTCATCACGGGGCTGGCCGTCGCCGGCTTCGGCTTCGGCGCGGTGATCACCGCACCGGTCGGCCAGGCCCTCATCGACAACACCCCGTCGCAGCCGACCAAGGCGTTCCTCTGGCTCGGCATCGCCTACCTCATCGCGCTGCTGATCGGGACGACGTTCTTCGCCAACCCTCCTGCCGCGACGGGCGCGACAGCAGCCGCGACGGCCGACCGCTCGGCCGCCCCGGCTGCGGCGAGCGCCGCCGACCCCGTGTCCGGTGAGCCGGACTTCGAGACCAACGAGGCCCTGCGGACACCGCAGTGGTACCTGCTCACCCTCATCCTGACCATGAGCGTGACCGCCGGGATCTCGCTGATCGCCGTGGCGGCAGGCAGCGCCACCGACATCGCCGGGTACTCCAAGACGGCGGCTGCGAGCCTTGTCGGCATCCTCGCCGTCTTCAACGGCGGTGGCCGCATCCTGTGGGGCTGGCTGTCCGACCTCGTCGGCAAGATGCCGGCGTTCCTGGGTATCCTCGGCATCCAGGCCGTCTGCCTCCTGCTCATCCCGCACGCCAGCAACACTGCACTCTTCGCGATCCTCGCCGCACTGATCTACACCTGCTACGGCGGCGCGTTCGGCACCATGCCGTCGACCGCGGGGCGGTTCTTCGGGGTACGCAACGTCGGCGCCATCTACGGGCTCATGCTCGTCGGCTGGAGCATCGGCGGCATCATCGGGCCACTGCTCATCGCGAGCCTCATCGGCGACACCAAGTCCTACACCAAGGGCTTCACCGTCATCGGGATCATCACGATCGTCGCGATGGTCATCCCGCTCATCACCCGCAAGCCGCACCACGACGGAGCGCGCGCAGCGGCCACCACCCGCTGACGGGTTGGACTACTCGCGGACGTCTGCCGGCCCGTCGTGGGTCGGCAGACCCGCGTGGAGCCACGCTTCGACGCCACCGATGACGTCGGTGGCGTCGAGGCCGAGCTGTCGCAGGGACGCCGCGGCGAGGCTCGAGCTGTAACCCTGCCGGCACAGCACCACGACCAGCCGAGCGGGGTCGCCCGCCTCCGGGATGCGCCACGGGCTCGCCGGGTCCAGGCGCCACTCCAGCACCGTGCGGTCGATGACGAGCGCCCCGGGCAGCTCGCCCTGCCGGGCCCGCTGGGGTGCGGTGCGCGTGTCCACGAGCAGCGCACCGGCCTGCACCGCCTCGTATGCCGCGTGCGGCGTCAGCCGGTGCAGCCCCGCCCGGGCCCGGGCCAGCATCGCGTCGACGCCGACTGCGACATCCACCCGGTCCTCGACGGTCACCGGACCACCAGCACGGCGTCGCCGCGGGGCACGAACTCGCCGATGACCGGCGCCCCCTGCACCTCGCCGGCCAGCAGCAGCCCGCCGCTGGTCTGGGCGTCGGCGAGCAGGACGAGCTCGTCGTCGTCGACGGATGCCGACAGGCTGGGGCGCACCCAGTCGAGGTTGCGCCGGCTGCCGCCTGGGACGAAGCCGGCGGCGAGGGACTCGCGCGCGCCCTCGAGGTAGGGGACGGCGGCCGCGTCGACGACAGCGGTCACGCCGGAGGCGCGAGCCATCTTGTAGAGGTGGCCGAGCAGGCCGAACCCGGTGACGTCGGTCGCCGCCTCGATCCCCGCGTCGAGGGCGGCCCGGGACGCCGCTGCGTTGAGGGCGGCCATCGAGGCGATCGCGTGCTCGAACACCTCACCGGTCGCCTTGTGCCGGTTGTTGAGCACTCCCACGCCGAGCGGCTTGGTGAGCGAGATCGGCTGGCCGGCCCTCGCGGCGTCGTTGCGCAGCAGGCGCCTCGCGTCGGCAACGCCCGTGACGGCCATGCCGTACTTGGGCTCCGGGTCGTCGATGCTGTGGCCGCCCGCCACCGGGCAGCCCGCCTCGCGCCCGACGTCGAGGCCACCGCGCAGCACCTCGCGGGCGAGCTCGACCGGCAGGGTGTCGCGGGGCCACCCGAGGAGGTTCACGGCCACGACCGGGCGCCCGCCCATGGCATACACGTCCGAGAGGGCGTTGGCCGCGGCGATGCGCCCCCAGTCGTACGCGTCGTCCACGACAGGCGTGAAGAAGTCGGCGGTCGCCAGGACGGCGATGTCGCCCTCGATCCAGACGGCCGCGGCGTCGTCGCCGGCGTCGAGACCGACGAGCAGGTCGTCCGAGCCCTCCCCGACGAGGTCGCGGACCATGTCCTCGAGCTCGCCCGGGGGGATCTTGCAGGCGCAGCCGCCGCCGTGGGCGAACTGGGTGAGGCGCAGCGCCGAGGCCGTGGTCATGGCCTCGACTCTAGGTCGCGCTCTGCAACCAAGCAGCCCGACGGTCCCTGCGGCTGGGCGCGTGCGGCCGGTGGGCGGAGCGCGCCCCGCTGCGGCAACCAGGTCCATGTGCGAACTGCGAACCTGGGGTTCGGAACTGCGAACCCCAGGTTCGCAGTTCGCACGACCCAGGGAACGCCGGGCGGCGCAGCAGCGGCCAGGATCGCCGACTACGGTGGGGCCCGGAGGTGTCAGGGTTCCTGGTGGTCCCCCCGGTCTTCAAAACCGGTGAGACCGAGCATCTCGGTCTGGCGGGTTCGATTCCCGTCCACCTCCGCCACAGTCGTCCCGGCATGCGCGCGAGGAGGAGAGCAGGTGCACGTCCTCGCCACTGCCGGGCACGTCGACCACGGCAAGTCGACCCTGGTCCGTGCGCTCACCGGCATCGAGCCGGACCGGTGGGCGGAGGAGCACCGTCGCGGCCTCACGATCGACCTGGGCTACGCGTGGACGACGCTGCCCTCGGGTGAGGAGGTCGCCTTCGTCGACGTGCCGGGTCACGAGAGGTTCATCGGCAACATGCTCGCCGGCCTCGGGCCGGCGCCCGCAGTCGTCTTCGTGGTCGCCGCCGACGAGGGCTGGCGCACCCAGTCGGCCGAGCACCTCGCCGCGGTCGACGCGCTCGGCCTGTCGCACGGACTGCTCGTCGTCACGCGCAGCGACCTGGCGGACCCTCGCCCGGCCCTGGCCGACGCGGGTGAGCGGCTGGCCCGCACCAGCCTGGGTCGCGTCCCCGCCGTCGCCGTGTCTGCGCGGACCGGGGAGGGCCTGGACGCCCTGCGTGAGCAGCTGGACGCGCTGGTCGGCCGCCTGCCGACGCCGGACCCTGCGGCACGGGTGCGGTTGTGGGTCGACCGGGCCTTCAGCATCAAGGGCGCAGGGACGGTGGTCACGGGAACGCTCGAGCAGGGCACCCTCCGGGTCGGCGACGAGGTCGAGGTGGGGGGCCGGCGGCTGCGGATCCGCGGGCTGCAGTCCCTCGGACGGCCACGAGACGCGGTGGGCGCCGTGGCCCGGGTGGCCGTGAACCTGCGCGACGTGGCTCCGGACGACGTCCCCCGCGGGACTGCCGTGCTGACCCCCGGCGCCTGGCACCCGACGACCACGCTCGACGTGCGCACGAGCAGCGACCCCACCGAGCTGCCGGGGACGGTCACGCTGCACCTCGGCACGGTCGCCGTCGAGGCGCGGCTGCGCCCGCTCGCCGGCGACACGGCACGGTTGACGTTGCCGCACCCCCTGGCCCTCGTGGCGGGCGACCGCGCGATCCTGCGCGAGCCCGGCGGCCACCGCCTCCTCGTCGGAGCGCTGGTCCTCGACGCGGACCCTCCGGCCCTGCGCCGCAGGGGCGACGGCCGTCGCCGGGGCGAAGCCCTGGCAGCACACGCCAGCGTCCCTGACGTTGCCACGGAGGTCACGCGCCGCGGTGCGATGCGCCGGTCGCACGCTGCAGCGCTCGGACTGGATCCCGCCACCACCCACCCTGACGTCGTGGTCGAGGGCGACTGGCTGCTCGACCGGTCAGGCCTCAGCGGATGGGCCACGGCGCTCGCCGAGGCGGTCCGCGCCAGGGCGCAGGCGGAGGCGCTCGACCCGTCGCTGCCGGTGGAGGCGGCCCGGGCGCAGGCCGGCATACCCGACGCGGCGCTGGTGCCGCTGGTGGCGGCGACGGCCGGGCTCGAGGTGCGCAGCGGACGGGTGTGGCTGCCCGGTGTGGCAGGTTCGCTTGGGGAGGCGGAGGAGGGGCTGCGGGCCATCGAGGCGCGCCTGCAGGAGGACCCGTTCGCGGCGCCCGAGCGGCCCGAGCTCGAGGCCGCCGGCCTCGGACCCCGGCAGCTGGCGGCCGCGCAGCGCCTGGGCCGGGTGCTGCGGCTGCCCGACGACGTGGTGCTGCTGCCGTCGGGACCGGCGCAGGCAATGCGGCTCCTGGCGGCGCTGCCTCAGCCGTTCACGGCGAGCGACGCCCGGCGCGCGCTCGGCACGACCCGGCGGGTGGTCATCCCGCTGCTCGAGCACCTCGACGGGCGCGGCTGGACGCGCCGCGTCGACGGCACCCTCCGCGAGGTCGTCCGCCGCTGAGCCCGTGGATCCGGCTCAGCCGCGCCAGAGGGGCGGCGTGCCCTCGTTCTCGGCGTACGCGAGCTCCCGCTCGAGGAAGCCGGCGAGCCGCTGGGCGGCCAGGCGCACCGACGTCCGGCGCGCGCGCGACAGGCTGGGGGCGAGCCGGACCTCGACGTCCACGGTGCTCGCCGAGACGGTGCGCTTCCACAGCCCGACGTTCTCGCCGTCGGCCAGCACCATCGCCCAGAACGGGTCGGTGCGCTCGGCATACGGGTGGTCGGGCGCGGCGGGGAAGCCGACAGACGGGTACGTCAGCACCACCTCGTCGTAGGTCGGGAAGAGGTATGCCGTCGGCGCGGCCGGGCTGCGCCGCGGCACCGCCTCCGGGTCGTACCAGTGCGGCTGCCCGTCGACCTCGACCTGCTCCAGGTCGTCGCCGAGCTCGGCCAGGGCGGCCCTGGTGTCGGCGACGGTGAGCGAGGACCAGCGGGTGAAGTCCCTGACCGTCGCGGGTCCGTGCCCGGTGAAGAACCGCCTCACCAGCTCCACCAGCGCCTCGTCGCGGTCCTTCGCCGGGGTGGGGGCAACCACCTCGTCGACGAGGGCGTAGGTGTGGTGGACGCCCTGCATCGGGCCGGAGCAGATGACCCCGCGCAGCTCGGCGACGAGGAGCAGGTGCCCGAGCCGCTCGCCGGGACCGATGGGGGAGCCCAGGCGCACCAGCTCTGCGCCGAGGTCGGCTCGGGTGCGGAAACGCCTGTCGCGCAACAGGTCGGCGAGCTGCTCGACCCCCGCGTCGACGACCCCGGCCTCGTCGAGGCCCAGCTGGCGGTGGCGTCCGGCCATGCCCGCCAGCACCCGGGGCGAGGTGAGGTCGAGGATCCAGCGCAGGTCCTCCGGGCGGACGAGGTGCCACGTGGGCCGCAGGATGTGGGTGCGCAGGAAGGCTCCGGCGTCGTGCTCGCGGCGCACGGCGGCATACGTCGACCGGCGCGAGCGCATGGCCAGGGAGTAGAAGGCGTGGTCGCGCTCCTGGCCCTGCACGCAGGTGAGCAGCTCGACGACGTCCGCCGCGGTGGGCAGCGGCGCCGAGGAGAGCCGTTGCGTCGCCAGCCGCAGCGCGAGCACGCGCGAGCGGTCCAGCGCCGTCACCATGGGCTCATCCTGTAGGAACTCGGGCCCTTCTGCGCGACCATGGAGGAATGGAGCAGAGCACCACCATCGACGTCGCGGCCCCGCCGAGCCGGGTGTGGGAGGTGGTCACCGACGTCGAGCACTGGCCTGACTGGACGCCCACGATGCGATGGGTGCGCAGGGTCGACGAGGGGCCGCTGCGGACCGGGTCGCAGGCCAAGATCAGCCAGCCCAAGATGCCCACCGTCGACTGGACCGTCACGGAGATCGAGCCGGTGGACCACTTCACCTGGGTGAGCACGTCGCCGGGAGTGCGGACCACCGCGAGCCACTCGGTCGAGGCCCTGCCCGGCGGCGGCACGCGGGTGCGGCTTTCGATCGAGCAGGGCGGCCCGCTGGGGTCGGTCGTGCAGTGGTTCTACGGCAACCTGACCGATCGGTACCTCGCGATGGAGGCCGCCGGGCTCAAGGAGCGGTGCGAGGGAGGAGCCCGCCCCGCGGCCTGAGGCCATGCGATGAGTTCCCGCGGGTCGGCGGGTCCACCTCCCTGACAGGCAGTGGACCTCAGACGGCGCGAAGGAGCTCGACATGGGGACGGTCACGGCAGGCACCACCACGTCGGTCGACGGCTACCGGGCGGTGAGGTCGTGACCGCCCTGCCCCGGCTCAACGCCCGAGCCCGGCGCGCCCTCGCGGCCGCCGGCATCAGCACCCTCGACGACTGCGTGCGCGAGGGGCGCAGGGCCGTCGCCGACCTCGGGCTGGATGACGCCAGCCTGGCCCTGCTCGACGAGGCGGTCCTGCGTGCCGGTGCCGGCGAGGTCGGTGCTGTTGCCGACGGCTCGGGAGTCGGCCGACGGAGCAGCCGCGGCAGTGACCGCGACGGGGGCGTCGTGCTCGCCGGCTGACGGACCACCGTCAGGGGCGGGGACATTCTGCTCACCGATTGAAGGGCCGGCGTCCGGCACAGGCACGCCACGAGCGGCCCGGCGGCGGCGACGGCGTCCCACCCACCGCAGGGCGAGCACGAGCGCGAGCAGCACCAGCACGGCTCCCAGCAGCAGTCCCGCCCCGACGAGCGTGGCCCGCCCAGCACCGGTCCGTGCGTCAGCCAGCGCGGCATCGGCGGCGGTGGTGTCGCCCTTGGCGATCGCGGCCTTCGCCCGGTCGAGGTCGGCTCCGGGCTGCAGGACCAGGTCGCCGAGCCGCGCGAGCGGGCCGGCCGAGTCGACGTCGGACCGCGTCGACCGGAACGAGGTGGCCTCCCGCACGAACGTCCCCAGCCGCGCACCCACCTCGCGGTACTCGCTCGTCTCGTCGGCCGACTGGTAGGCCGCGCGCAGCGGCGCCACGTCGATACCGGCCGCGGTCGCAGCCGCCTGGGCGGCCTTCGCCTGCGGCCCGAGTGCGCGGGTCAGCGCCATCTCCCGCCCGGCCCGGGTGAAGTCCCAGTCCGCCATCGCCGTCCGGACCCCGCGCGGCAGCGACCACGTCCCGTCGGCGGCGTCCTGCGCGGCATACGCGGTCCGGGCGGAGGCACGCGCCGGCAGGAGCGCCTTGCCCTGGGAGTCCAGGACCCACCGGCTCATGAGCGCCTTGGTGCCGGTGTTGCCGCCGAGCACCTCGAAGAGGTCGTACGCCTGGCGCCAGGTCGTCGCGTGCGTCGTGATGGTGCGCTCGCCGGGGGCGTCGTAGACGGTCTTCGTGGTCGTGAGGGCCTTGATCAGCTGCGGTCGGGCGACCGCGCGGCTGCCGGCCACGAGGTCGTGCACCACGCGCCACGACGCCGGGTAGGCGTAGTCCTCGGCCGCGCCCGCCCGGTTCGACCCCTCCCAGTCCGCCAGCGGGAACGCGGACTTCTGGGTGGGGGAGACCGTGGGGTGCCTGGTGTCCTTCTGGCCGGTCGCGGCGGTGGTCTCGGTGGCGAGCTCCTGCGCCAGGCCCTCGGTGAGCCAGCGGTCGTCGAGGTGGTCGAAGTTGGCCCAGGCGTGCGACAGCTCGTGCGCGAGCAGAGCCGGGTCGAGCGCCTCCGACACGTCGATCCGGCCGCGCTCGTAGCTGCCGTCCCAGCCGTAGACCTGCCCGCTGAAGTCCTCCGTGATCGTGGTCGAGCGGTTCGGCCACGGCTGGCCGGTGAGCCGCTCGAGGGTCGTGACCGAGGTCGGGAGCCGGCCGGCGATGTAGGACGACCACCGCGTGTCGCCGGGGAAGGCCTGGAGCGAGAACGCGTACTGGCCGACCTTTACGTCGCGCTTGACGATCTGGGACGGGTCGCGCAGCGACAGCTGTGTGTAGAGGCCGTCCGGTCCGCCGCCGTGGATCGTGGCGACGCGGGTGTCGCCACTGCCGGACTCGGTGTAGTCGAGGCCCAGGTCGAGGGTCATCCAGCGCGGGGAGACGACCTCGATGGTCGCGCGCCCGGCGTCACCGGGGGAGTAGACGTCGAACGCGGCATACCCTTTGCCGACGCGACCCGGCTGGGACGAGCGGACCGGCGACCCCGGGATCGTGTACGTCAGCGTGACGGTGCGGGTCTGCCCGTAGCGCAGGTCGCTCGGGAAGCTGATGTCGGCGTAGTACTGGCCCTTCTGCCGGACCACCTTCACGGGGATGGACGAGCCGTTCGAGGTGCCCTTCAGCGACTTCACCGCACTCGGCAGCCACACGCCGTAGCCGGTCCAGTAGAAGTACCGCGTGGCTGTGGACGGCTGCTCGTTGGTGACGGTGACGGTCTGGGTGACCTTGACCGGTGAGCCGTCCTCGCAGACGACGTAGCGGGTCGTCCCGCTCTCGCCGAGGCCGCCGCTGGCCAGCGCAGCGCTCGGCGCGAGCACGGTCGTCCCGGCCCCGAGCGCGGTGGCCGCGACGAGCGTGAGCGCCGCGGTCCGGATGCTTCCCCCCAGATGCATGGCCGCAGTATGACCCACCTCCTCGACAGCGCGGGGCGCGTTCGTCTGTGCACACACCTGCGTGCCACTGCGCAGAGATCTGCTCCCTGCGCAGTGACACGCTCGTCTGTGCCGCAGACCTCCGGGTCGCAGCGCGCCGGCTCGGTCGGGTTCGGGCGGGCTCGGTCAGGCGAGCTCGCGGCGCATGACCAGGCGGGGCATGCCGCTGGCGGTCGCGGCGGTCGTCCCCACCACCTCGAAACCGACCCGCTCGAACATCGCCCGCGTCTCCACGAACGCCATCGTCAGGTCCATCCGGCCGCCCTCGGTGTCCACCGGGTGGGCCTCGACGGCGGGCGCACCGCGGCTCGCGGCATACGCCACCGCACCCTCGAGCAGGTGCCCGGTGACGCCCTGCCTGCGGTGCCCGGACCGCACCACCACGCAGACGATGCTCCACACGGGGCGGTCGTCGACGGGCGGCATCAGCTTCGACCGGGCGAGCCGGGTGATCTCCGAGCGGGGGCCGATGTTGCACCACCCCACGGGCACGCCGTCGGCATACGTCACCACCCCCGGTGGGTTGGGGCGCTCGCAGAGGGATCGCATGGCCTGCTCGCGGGCGGTCGGGCCGTCGCCGCCGAGGTCGCGGATCTCCGCCGTGGTGAGGCGGTGCGACAGGCACCAGCAGTGGGTGGCCCGGCGGGTGCGGTTCACCACGTCGGCGAAGTCCTCGAACCGGTCCGGCGTCACCGGGTGCGTCTCCCACACGACCTCGCCCTGCCTGACCTGCGTGGTGTGCCCGCGCGCACTCCCTCTGCTCCCCATGCCCTCAGCAAACCACCCCTGCACGACAGCGGCCGTCATCACCAGATGTGGGGGAGCGGCCACCTGGCCCGACCCACATCTGGGGGTGCCTCCATAGTCACACCAGCCCCACAGACACCACTTCGGGCGTGTCGCGCGCGGCCTCCACAGGCCCCTGACCTGCGGCGATGCAGACTGCCTCGGACGAACGGCGGAGTTTCCCGGAACGACTTGCATCGCCGCCGCCAGCGATGCAGACTATCCCTACATCTAGTGGTTACACGGCTGTAGTTCATCCACATGTAGTGCACAGGGCGAAGCCGGTTACCCACAGACTCTCAACAGGTAGTCCACACGTCCGTCCCCAGGCGCCGGCCCGCACGACCGGCCACGACACCCCGGGACGGGCACATCAGCAGGGGAGGAGACCGGTATGCACTGCCCGTTCTGCCGGCACACCGACTCCCGCGTCATGGACTCGCGCACCACCGACGACGGCAGCTCGATCCGCCGCCGCCGCCAGTGCCCGGAGTGCGGTCGCCGCTTCACGACGATCGAGACCGCGAGCCTCACGGTGACCAAGCGCTCCGGCGTCAGCGAGCCGTTCAGCCGCGCCAAGGTCCTCGCCGGCGTCCGCAAGGCCTGCCAGGGCCGCCCGGTCACCGAGGACGACCTCGCCCTCCTCGCCCAGCGCGTCGAGGAGTGCATCCGCCAGCAGGGGCAGGCCGAGATCGAGGCCCACGAGGTGGGCCTGGCGATCCTCGGGCCGCTGCGCGAGCTCGACGAGGTCGCCTACCTGCGCTTCGCGAGCGTCTACCAGGCCTTCGACACCCTCGAGGACTTCGAGGCCGCCATCACCCTGCTTCGCGCCGAGCGCGACGCGACCGGCGAGGAGCCCCAGGCGGCTCCGGACCACCAGAGCAAGGCCGGTATGCCGCCGGGCTAGGCCCGCGGCATACCCGCCTGACCATCGCCCGCACCGGCTGTCGGTGCTCGTTGAAACCATTGCAACCAATGCACCACCAGGGGACCAGGGAGGCCCACACCATGACCGAAACGGCAGGCGCACGTGCAGGTGCGCGCAAGAACTCCTCCAGGGGAGTGAAGGTCGAGCGGATCTACACCACCCCCGGTGTGCACCCGTACGACGAGGTCACCTGGGAGAAGCGTGACGTCGTCCAGCAGAACTGGAAGACCGGCGAGGTCATCTTCGAGCAGCGCGGTGTCGAGTTCCCCGACTTCTGGTCGGTCAACGCCTCCACCATCGTCACCACCAAGTACTTCCGTGGCGCCGTCGGCACCCCGCAGCGTGAGCAGAGCCTCAAGCAGCTCATCGACCGCGTCGTGCTCACGTACGTCAAGGCCGGCAAGGACCACGGCTACTTCTCGACCGCCGACGACGCGGAGCTCTTCGAGCACGAGCTGACCTACGCCCTGCTGCACCAGGTGTTCAGCTTCAACTCCCCGGTCTGGTTCAACGTCGGCACCAAGAGCCCCCAGCAGGTCAGTGCCTGCTTCATCCTCGCCGTCGACGACTCGATGGACTCGATCCTCAACTGGTACAAGGAGGAGGGGAAGATCTTCCAGGGCGGCTCCGGCGCCGGCCTCAACCTCTCCCGCATCCGTTCCTCCAAGGAGCTGCTCTCCTCCGGTGGCACCGCCTCCGGCCCGGTCTCCTTCATGCGTGGCGCCGACGCGTCCGCGGGGACGATCAAGTCCGGTGGCGCGACCCGTCGCGCGGCCAAGATGGTCGTGCTCGACGTCGACCACCCCGACATCGAGGAGTTCGTCGAGACCAAGGCGCGCGAGGAGGACAAGATCCGCGCGCTGCGCGACGCCGGCTTCGACATGGACCTCGGCGGCAAGGACATCACCTCCGTCCAGTACCAGAACGCCAACAACTCGGTCCGCGTCAGCGACGAGTTCATGCGCGCGGTCGAGGAGGGCACGACCTTCGGGCTGCGCGCCCGCCAGACCGGTGAGGTCATCGAGGAGGTCGACGCCCGCGAGCTGTTCACCAAGATCGCCAAGGCCGCGTGGGAGTGCGCCGACCCGGGCCTGCAGTACGACGACACGATCAACGACTGGCACACCAACCCCGAGACCGGCCGCATCACCGCGTCCAACCCGTGCTCGGAGTACATGTCGCTCGACAACAGCTCGTGCAACCTGGCGTCGCTGAACCTGCTGAAGTTCCTCAAGGACGACGACACGTTCGACGCCGCGACCTTCCAGAAGGTCGCCGAGCTCGTCATCACCGCGATGGACATCTCGATCTGCTTCGCCGACTTCCCGACCGAGGCGATCGGCAAGACCACGGTCGACTACCGCCAGCTCGGCATCGGCTACGCCAACCTCGGCGCGCTGCTCATGGCGACCGGCCACGGGTACGACTCCGACGGTGGCCGTGCGCTCGCCGCCGCGATCACCTCGCTGCTCACCGGTGCCGCCTACAAGCGCTCCGCCGAGATCGCCGCCGTGGTGGGTCCGTATGCCGGGTACGCCCGCAACGCGGACGCCCACAAGCGCGTGATGCGCAAGCACCAGGCCGCCAACGACGCGATCCGCACCCTCGACGTGATGGACAAGGGCATCCACCAGGCCGCCACCAAGGCGTGGGACGACGTCGTCAAGCTCGGTGAGAAGAACGGCTACCGCAACGCCCAGGCGTCGGTGCTGGCCCCGACCGGGACCATCGGCTTCATGATGGACTGCGACACCACCGGCATCGAGCCCGACTTCTCGCTGGTGAAGTTCAAGAAGCTCGTCGGTGGCGGGTCGATGCAGATCGTCAACCTCACCATCCCGCGCGCGCTGAAGAAGCTCGGGTACACCGAGGAGACCATCGAGGCGATCGTCGAGTACATCGCCGACAAGGGTCACGTCATCGACGCCCCCGGCCTCAAGCCGGAGCACTACGAGGTGTTCGACACCGCGATGGGCGCCCGCGCGATCAGCCCGATGGGCCACGTGCGAATGATGGCGGCGGTCCAGCCGTTCCTGTCCGGCGCGATCAGCAAGACGGTCAACCTGCCCGAGGACGCCACGGTCGAGCAGATCGAGGACGTGCACCTGCAGGGCTGGAAGCTCGGCCTCAAGGCGATCGCGGTCTACCGCGACAACTGCAAGGTCGGCCAGCCGCTGTCCGACGGTGGCTCGGCTGCCAAGGACAAGGCCGCTGACAAGGCCGCCGAGGCTGCCGCCCCGGTCGTGGAGAAGGTCGTCGAGTACCGGCCCGTCCGGCGCCGGCTGCCCAAGCGTCGCCAGTCGCAGACCACCTCGTTCGCGGTCGGCGGGGCCGAGGGCTACCTCACCGCCGGGACGTACGAGAACGGCGAGCTCGGTGAGCTGTTCCTCAAGTTCGGCAAGCAGGGCTCGACCCTGGCCGGCGTGATGGACGCCTTCTCGATCGCGGTGTCGGTGGGCCTGCAGTACGGCGTGCCGCTGGAGACCTTCGTCGAGAAGTTCACCAACCTGCGGTTCGAGCCGGCCGGCATGACCGACGACCCGGACGTGCGGATGGCACAGAGCCTCATGGACTACGTGTTCCGCCGGCTGGCACTGGACTACCTCGACTTCGAGACCCGCTCGTTCATGGGGATCCACACGGCCGAGGAGCGCGCGCACCAGCTCGAGACCGGCTCGTACGAGCTCGAGGCCGCCGCGGACGACGAGGACGAGGCCGAGGCCGAGTTCGAGACCCTGTCGCAGTCGACGCCGGTCACCAAGGCCGAGCCGAAGCACGACGCCAAGGTCGAGGGCAAGACGCTCTCCGCCGACGCGGTGAAGAGCGGCGCCGGCGCTGCCTCGGCCCGCGAGGTCTCGGTCGAGGTCCACTCGTCCGCCGAGCTCCTGGAGAAGTTCCAGGGCAAGGCCGCCGATGCCCCGATCTGCATGACCTGCGGCACGAAGATGCGCCCGGCTGGCTCCTGCTACGTCTGCGAGGGCTGCGGCAGCACCAGCGGCTGCAGCTGACCTAGCCAGTCAAAGGGTGGGCCCGGAGCGATCTTCGCTCCGGGCCCAACAGCCGCATCGGAAAGGGAGGGCGGATGGATGCTCTACAAAAACGCCTTCGTCCTTCGCGTTACGATGGGTGTTTATTGTGGTCGGGACATTGTTCAGTGACAAAATCCAGTTCAATAGACGGCCATACGTTCACGAGCTCGTTCTTGCCTCTGGATCCGCGCTGAAAGGAAATCGTGAGTAGGGCAGTTATCGACCTGTTCGCAGGCTGCGGCGGCTTTGGTCGGGGGCTCGAGCAGGCCGGATTCGAGACGGTCTATGTCAATGAGCTACACCCGGATGCTTTGAGCACCTACCTTCTAAACCACCGTGGCCGGCTCATAGACCGGAAAGATCGACACTCCAACGATATCTTGGATGTCACTCGAAACGCTGGTCAGCTTTCAGCGTTGGCGGATAGCCTTCGGGACGAGCATGGTGAGATCGCGCTTGTAACTGGCGGACCCCCATGCCAAGGGTTCAGTGGGATCGGACATCGAAGGACTTTCGGAGTCACCAAGACCGAGATCCCCAGCAATCATCTTTACCGTGAAATGGCCACTTTCATCCAGGCTATCAGGCCGAGGGCTTTTGTATTTGAAAATGTTCGCGGGTTACTCAGTGCAAAGTGGCTTCCTGAAGGGGAGAAAGGCGAGATCTGGCGCGATGTCCAGAAGGCATTCCGTTCGATCACGTTCATCCATAACGGTCGAGTAGTGGGTTATGAGATTCGGTCCGCTCTGGTCTTTGCTCAGGACTACGGCGTGCCCCAGAACCGCCCTCGCGTTCTTTTGGTGGGGATTCGCAGTGACCTAAATCCCGCACTCTCGACTGGTGACGATTTGGTCGCTGATGGATTCCTGCCGCGTCCCACTGGAGTGAAGCCACCTGACCCCGTAGACATTCTCAGTGACCTAGTCGACCCTCAATGGAAATCGCGCTGGGAGACCACCGAGTACCTACGGGATGCAGAAACGGAGTACCAAGAACGGATGAGGACCCTGTCCGACGGGACTGTGCTTCGGGCCGGTGCCGTGCTCCGAGAGCAGCAGTATTCACGTCACGCCGATCACGTAATGGCACGCTTCCAGCACGTAATCGACCACGGTCACGAGCACCTGCCTGAGGAGCTTCGAACGAAGAAGTTCAATCAGAGGGTGATCCCTAGGGTGTGGGGGCCTAATGGTCCGAAAATCACAGCGACGTCGCTTCCGGACGACTACATCCACTACGAGCAGCCACGCACGCCGACCGTGCGAGAAATGGCCCGACTGCAGGGCTTTCCGGATTGGTATCAATTCGCTGGCAAGAGGACGACTGGGGGTAGGCGGCGTGCAGGCGATCCGTCAATAGGTGATTGGGCGAGAGAACTTCCGAAGTACACCCAGATCGGCAACGCCGTTCCCGTTGAGCTGGCCATGGCTGTGGGGAAGCACCTGATTGAAATCCTTGACCTGTAGACACCCTGTCGAGCCACTTGGTCCGGTTTGCCCGCCCTCCCTTCGAATCTCCGGTAGAACTGTCATTGGGTGGGCACACGCTGTGCTCGTCGCTGGCTGAGGATGAGGGAGCGGAGCGCTGATGGTCGACCTGGAGGGCGCGTTCGGCCCGATCTGGGGCAAGGCGACCGGTGGTCGCTCGGTTGCGGTAGATCCCAACATGAATGATGCTGACGCATTCACTGTTGCGCCAGCCCCTGGTGTTCGCGAAGCCTGCGACTGGCTCCGCGAAGGACTCGATCGCGGAGGCCCCCAGAGGCTGGTGTTCCTCGTTGGCGGTCCGGGCGGTGGTAAGTCGCACGCTCTTGCCCACATGACCGCGGACCTCGAAGAAGATGACGCCGAAGACACCGGACTGGCGCAACGGAAGTACGTCTATCGGGCTGGTCAGTCCCGCCTCGTAGTGGTCAACGACGCTTCCATTCGCGGGGCGAATGACCGCCACCCTCTGGCTGACGATGTGGATTCGGCGGTGGGCGCCCGTGACTACTTCCTCGGATGTGTGAACCGGGGCATCCTTGTGGAAGAAGCGCACGCCCTTGGAACCGAGACCGTCGGGGCCAGCATCGTTCGTTGGCTAGCCGACGTTGATGGCGTTGCGACGGGTTTTCAGCTCACGAGCAGAATGCAGGGTCCGCTAGTCTCACGCGCTGAGCTGCACCTTGGAGATCGCGACATCGAGTTTGTAGCCGTGTACGTCGATCACTGTTCGCTGTTTGAGGTGCGCCCACAGGTCGACGAGGCGTTGTGCGCGCAGCCGTACAGAGTTAAGCGTCTCAAGCAACGCGCCACGCTTGACACGCTCTCTACACCTGCCGGCTCATTGCTGAGCCTCGTTGCGCATCACCTCTCCCACGCGGACGAACCTCCTGCGCCAGCGGGTGACCCGCTCGCAGCAAATATCGCCAGTTTCCAATCGGTCGCGGTGCAACGAGGTTTTCTGACGCTGCTGCGCTCGGCCGAGGCGGTTGCTGGAGCGCGTATGACCTTCCGCGAAGTTTGGGGGGCCATCATGCGCGCAATGGCCGGAGACCTACCTCAGATGACCGATCCACAGGCATTAGCCACTATGTTCCCGCTCATTGACGAAGAGCTAAACCCCGCCGCGCGCTTCGCTGAGCTACGCCATCGCGCACGCCTACGCGCAAGTCAGGCCATCGTCGGGGCGGATCTTCCTTCTGAGGTCCGTGCCACCGACCCGGTGCTGCGGATCACAGCACTGGTTGACCCTGTTCTCGATGCTGTTCCGGGATCGGTGGATGACCCACATTTCGGGTGGGCCTCCCCGGTGCTCGCCGCGTTTTCCGGGCTCATCACCGCGTACTCCCCCCTGAAAACCATCCTCGAATCAATTCCCGACCATGACCCATTCCGCGAAGCCGTCACAGACTTCGATCGGGCCCTTGACGACGCGTTTGTGGCAGTGACCCAGCCGGAGGGTGTCGACGACAAGACGAGACGCGAGATCGTTGCCTGGTACGGCGACTATCTCAGTCGGCTGTACGCGGTGGCCAACGGAGTGTCTGCGTTTCGGCAGGAGGTCTCAGCTTGGCTCGAGACCCGGTCCTCGCTGCCCTCGGCGGTGAAAACTCAACTCAAAACCCTTCTCAGGCCGTCCCGTGACCCGAATGATCCCCAGTCTGGCTATCTCTTGCCGCTGTTCAGTAGCCGAACCGTGCCCCTGACTGGGCCATCTGCCGAACCGCAATTGGTTTTACAGGGAGAAGATGACGTTCAACTAGAACTCGTGTTCCGGGGGGATTCTGTTACCGTCAATATGCGTGAGCTAGGGATTCTTGTGGGCGAGATTGAACTTGACTTCGCGTTGATCCGCACAGTTCAGTCGTGCGCCAATCAGCGACTTGGCGTAACGGAGCAGGCCGCTCGTGTCAGTCCTCGGGTAGAGCGGTTCCGAGCGAAGCGATTGATTCCCGAACGAGTCGAAAACAGCGAGTTCAGGGTGATTACTGGTCAAGCCCTTACCGACCTCTACGTGGAGACCTCGTAATGAAGTCCGTTCACCTTGACTTCCCGCGCCCTCAGTACGTCAGCGTTCCGGAAGGTTTCATAACAGCTCTTGCCGCGCGTGCCTACGACGTTGACTACGGAGTGGTTCACGAAGCTAAGCAGGTTCTGGCAGTGGCATACCAGTCGAACAGTGCCGAATCCAAGCGGGTAACGCCTGCTCTGGTGTTCCATCAGACGCGGCCACAGGGTGAAGGTCTCGCCAGATTCGGTGAAGAGCTAGCATCAGCAGGTTTCGAGTCGGATGTCGACCAAATCATCTTGTCGCGAGCTGTGGCAGGCGCAATTGCTGGGGTTCGTGCAAAGGATGGAAAGGTTCGTGCTGCCATTCCTATGACGCCGTCTCTCGCTCTTGCTCAAAATCCTCGCGGGCTAGCTGGAACCCGTAACCCGCCGGATCTGGGTGGGATCCTTGAGCGATTCTTCCTTGTAGGATCCACATTCTCTTCGGGGGGCCAGCTCACCGCGGCCGACCACTGGGTTCGCGCCGCTGAGCATAGACGCGCTGTTGATCGAGTCATTCGTGCGGTGGACACCGCGGCGTCCTCGACGTTCTTTCGTGCTGGTCCCAACAGAAAATTAGGTGAATGGGCGATGGGGGTGAATGACCATATTGCCGGAACTCCCTTCTCCTGGTTTCACCGTGTGTGGATCAAGCTTTGCAGCCCTGCGTGGGTCGAGGCGCTCCCGGCCCGGGTCTGGGTAGATTGGGCCAACACAGTCCTGCGCCTCGCTTTTGGTTTGGGCTATTTATGGGAGGTTGCTTGGTACGAGCGCGTCTCAAGATCCGTGATTGGAGGTGGCACCGAGGGGCCGGGAGAGTTGCTGAAGTCGATAGGCCCCCTCCTCCCATGGAAAGAGCAAACGTCTGGGATAAGCGTGCGCGACGTTGCATCGTCGACCAAGTGGCGAGTTTTGCGAAGCAACAACGTTCGCGATCGAATACGCGAATGGGCAGAAGCGGAGGGACCATTCGCTGACGCAGGGGAGGAGCTAGCCGCAATGCGGCTCGATGAGCACTTTCGAGCGGAGCTCACGGATGCTCTGTCGGCGCCTTCGGGAAGCAATGAGAACTTGTGGGAAGCAATCAACTACGCGCTGTTGACGCGCGAGGGCACTGGGCCGGATGCGGATCATTACGGATTTCTTCGAAAGAATGGAAGAAGATTCTCTGTGCCTGACCCCGGCGTCGAGTGGATTGCTGCCGTGGCGAGCCTCAGTTGTTCTGGCCCTGGTACCTCAACTGATGTGGGCCAGTTGGTTAAGGACCTGCGTGAGCTTGGTCTCCGTCCGGAGCTGGGAGATCTGGTCATGAGGCTCGAACAAGCCGGTGTGGCACGTGGAAGTGCGGATGCGGATCAGGCCGTCGCAATCGAGGCAGCCTTCTAAAGGAGAAATGTTGAAAACCCTTGCTGCCGCTCTGGCTCGGCAACTAGTCGCTGAGGACGGGCTCCGGGCGCTCTATCTCCCCGATCAGGTGCCTGAGCTTGCTCGCGAAATAGTTCGCCATGCGAATTCCATGCGGCCGAGCGATGTTCCCTTCGCGATTTTAGTCAGTGACGATCTAACGGAAGAACTTTCCGCAAAGGATTGTCCCATTGTGGGGATGGGCCGGTCTATTCAGTATCGGCGGGACGATCGACTGGCTGTCGTTTGCGGCGCCCATTCGATCCCCGCGTCGTTTTCTAGTTCCTTCGGGGCAGCGATCGAGAGCGACTACCCGGGCGAGGTCGGTGATGTCCGCGCGAGACACCTCACCATCCTTGCCGAAGACGCGATTGACGTGATTCTGGAACGCTCTAACGTCGACCTCAATTTCGTCGATGCAGTCTCGGCCAGTGAACGACTAGGAAATGTGTTCCGTATTCTCGCTGAAGCCTATGAGCGCATCGCGCAAGGCGGCGACGCTTGGAACGTCTTCTGGCTGCGTCACCTTGGGTCCGGCCTTGACGTCCTCGCCCGTGCCATCACTCGGGACGACAACGACCTCGCGGCAAATGCCGACACGCGGTTGGCGCGGATGACGTACGCGTCGTTTGGGCTCCCTCTGCCCACTACTGGGAATGCTTATGGTGTGGGTCGGAAAGTCGACGAGGCCCTTATGGAATTCTGGTCGACGACGGAGGCCATCCTTTTAACGCTGAAGCGACTCCGTCACCACCCGTCGCGCCCACTCGGCGAAGAGGGCCTTCCGCACGAGCTGGAGAAGCTCTCGTTCGGGAAGTTCGGTCAGGTCGTGGCCGCTAAAGATAATGTCCTTCTAGCTTGGGGCACCCCGCAAGGCGACGAAGGCATTTGGGTGTCGGCCTTCAGCTCGTTAACAGAAGGCGAGTTCTTCGCGCCACAACAGGGAATGGACTCTGCGCTAAGGGTCTATGCGGATGGTGACATCTCGATGGGCATCGCTGGGGAAGGATCCCCGCAGATCGTCCTCTTTCGATGGGACGGTAACACGAGCGAGCTGGTTTCTGAGCCTCTCCGCATCCTGCTGCCTACGTCACACATCCCTCAACCGGAGGCAGTCGCTGGTTCTCAGCTGAGCCTGAGCGTGGGTGGGTCTGGCGCCGCGAAAGCGGTATGGCGGGGCTCTTTAGCCGTGGAAGGCGGCGAGCTCGTTGGCAGGGGATCGGTGGTCCTCCCGCGCCCAGGAATGGCCAAGATGCCAGCGAGACCGATCACGTTGTCCACCGCACTGCCAGCGACGGACCCCCTGGCGGCGTTCGTCGGTTCGGCTGTGAGCAGCGCCCTCTACCCAGTGGTTGCGGGGACCGTCGGTGTCTGGACATTCGAGGGCAAGAACTCGGGGGGCGAAGCCTTCAAACCGGGGGTGTACCGAGGCTACGAAACGATTCCAGCGGCGATCGAGGACTCGGGCGTCGTTGTACCCGTCGAGAGTTCAGTGGGCACTGTGGTGCGAATAGTGACGTGGGGCCACGTCCCATCGGCCGCAGTCTCCGTCTCGGAGTTCCGTCGGGATCAGGCGGAGGTCGTCGTACACCTGTCGGATCCCGACCTTGTGACGACCAGTGAGGACGAGTTGACGGTCGGTCGACTGCTGGTCCGTTGGAAATCGGGTGCGAGCACTGACGAGTTCCTGTCGCCCTTGCTAGCCGCCGCTCGCGATGGCGTCGTTTCAGCGGGAGAGCCCGATGTTGAAGTGCAACGCTCCTTCCGCGGACGTGTCGAGACATATCTCGCGCGACACATCAACGAGAAGGCGACGCTCGACGCGCTCGGGCACATAGTCATGTTCGAGGATCACGCCGACACCCCTGACACTCTGGTGGCCGGCGCCGAAGGGGCAGTCTTGGTTCCGGAAGGAATCCAAGGACTGGTCAGTTCTCACATCGGCTATCACGTCAGTGCTGACTTGCGAGAGTCTGAGCAAGCGGCCCGGTTCCGGAACGCGATCGTCGAGCTTGACCTTGGCACACGGCTCCGGCGGTCCGGCGACCAGGAGGACCGCGTCGACTTCGTTTGGCCTTCACGGACTTCTTGGTCCTGGGCGCACGGATCGAGTGCTCTGGATGAGTACCTAGATGCATATGCCTGCCTTATAGATAGAGCGGCATCAGGCTCTCCGCAGGATGTGTTTTGGGCCTCCTTCCCATGGTCCGTCAGCGTGTACAAGACTGACGGAACCAAGAAGGCTCGGGCTGTGCTCCTCAGCCCTTTGCATCCGCTGCGGATGGCGTGGCTGGCTGCGGCCGAGGACGCGCTGCGCCGGACTGAATCGGCCGAAAGACTGGCCGGAGTCCTCGAGGCGTGGAACTTTCCGGCCGTGGGGCCACAGGCAGACAGTCACAATGGGCGGTTGCTCGCTGTTCCGACAGACGCCGGCGTGGGTCAACTTTTCCTCGGCTGGTCGATGCTCGTGTCGGCTAGCGTGGCGGGCCACGAGGCGCTGGAGGGTCCGGCTCAGATTGGCGCACTGCCTGCACCGGGAACATCCGTAACAGGCCTGAACGCGGACGCGGTTCGCTCGGCCCTGCGAACCTTCCACCGAATGAACCCACAAGTATCTACATTGTCCATCGATTTAGCGTCATCGACCGCTACTCCCCGGCTCGGTGAAATTGATCAGGCGGTTATCGAGGCCATCGCAGCTCCCGCTGGGAATTCAATCCTGCGCGGAGGCGTCCGGGTCTTTGACTCGATGAACCGCCTCGGAGAGGCGCCGCTTGCTGATCTCGAGCGGAAACTAGGGGTAAGCCCCGAACGGCCAGTTCGTTGGTCTCGATACAAGCATCAGCCAACTGGAGGGCCTCAGGCCAACTTACGATTTCTTCAGGACGCTGGAGTGAAGGTTGAGGTGTCGCCGACCGCCGTCTCGGGGGCCGGACTTGTGTCGACAATCCCGCTGCGTCGCTTCTCGACGCCAGCTCAGGCCGGAGTTGGCTACGTGGCTCGCGAGTTCCCTGTTGTCGAATTGGATCCAGACAGTAGCGCGTTCATCCGTGCTCTTGCCAAAGTGGAACGTGCGGATCAGGGCGTTCAAATTAGTGCAGAGCTCTTCCAAGCGGCACTAGTGAATGACTCGGCGGATTGGACTGTAACCGGTGAGTCCTTGGTCGGCGCTAACGCTCTCGCAGACATGCTCGCTGCGGACGGATCTGGCCAGATGCTGTGGGACTGGCGGCCGCCCTTTCTTGAGAAGCGAGCTACACCTCAGCTTGACGCCCGGCCATTCGTGAGTGTCGTGAGGTTGCCGGCAGCTGTGAAGAATCAGATTAGGGCCCATTTGATGAAGGCGTCGGGGTCAACTGAGAATCTTGACAGCAAGCTCGACGAGGTGATGACGACCCTTGGCACTAGAGGCATTGGCCTCTCATCGCTTATGGCGCAAGGAGGGACACATGCGGCTGGTGCCGTTGGCTTCTACCTGACGCTGCAACTCTTGGAGAAGGCGGTTGTGGAAGGCAGCCAGCTGCTGGTGCTGCCGATCGACGCATGCGATGAGTTTCTACGCGGTCTGGCAAACGAATCGGCCGCGACGAACCAGCTGCGGCGTGCGGATTTGCTGCTGGTCGCGGTTCAGCCGATGGGGATAACCCTCGTGCCGGTTGAGATTAAGTGCTACGGACTCGAGTCAGCCAATCCTTCGGAGACCCTTTCGAAGAGTGCGGTCCCAGTCATCGAGGCCTTGCGTCAGCTTGAATCGACCTCCGAGCTACTAGGCCAGGTAGTGGAGTCCTATGCACAGCTGGCCGGTTCGGAACCGGAATACGGCGCGCTTTGGCGTCACGGCTTTGCCACAATGGTGGAGGCCGCCATGCGCTTGCGGCCCGCTCCGACCAGCGGGTCGCAGCTGCTGCGTGCGGCGCTGGCCGAACTACTGTCGGGTGAAGTTGAAGTTCGGCTTGGGCGTTCGCTGCTCTGCTATTTCGGGCATCAGGCAGTCACGGCGGACGGCTCGACTCACGCCATCGAGCTCGGGCTCGAAGCCCTTGGAAATGAGGAGAACGAGCTTGCCGGGGCCCTTTTGTGCAATACACAGGCCGCCTTCGCATTCGTGCACCAAGACTCTGAGTCGTTGGGACCAGACTGGCAGCGGCTCGTTGAGTGGGTTCTCGCTCGCGATACCCACGAAAAGGCGGAGCTCGCCGGTGCGTCCCCAGCGCACCCGGGACTTTCTAACCGAGTAAGCGTGGAATCTGAGGACTCCGAAAAGTACCGCAGGGATTCGTTCCCAATCACCGCTGCAGCCCACGCGAAGGAGGGCGTCGTCGAAGAGTCCTCAGATGCCCAGACCGCGCCGCCGTCAGACGATGCGGCCCTTGCCGAACCAAGCCCGAGCATTCAGGGATACGGTGTCCGGTTTGAAATCGGCAGGACGATTGATGGTGTGACTACGCGCGGCGTCGACTTTTGGCCAAGCAACACGGCACTCAACCAAATGAATGTCGGTGTTGTGGGGGATTTGGGGACGGGCAAGACCCAATTCTTGAAGTCGGTGGTCTATCAACTCAGAAAGTGTGCTGGTGAACAGCAACCGACGCCCCTCTCGATGCTGATTTTCGACTACAAGCGCGACTACCATGATGCGGAGTTCCTCGCTAGCGTCGGCGGTGAGCTTCAGCGACCCTTCCACATCCCCTTGAACGTCTTGGCCATTGACGGCGAGTATACGCCGCAGAAAGCCGTGCAGGCAGGCGGTGCATTCGTTGACGTCATCACGAAGATCTATGGTGGTGTCGGTCCTGTGCAGAAGAGCAAGGTGTTGATGATCATCAAGGACTTGTTCGCCAGGAAGGGCGGCTTGGCACCGACGCTCGGAGAGGTGCTTGAAGCTTATCTCGAGGAGAACGCCTTCGACTCGGTGGCGGCGGTGCTCAACGGGTTCGTACTGAACGAAGTATTCTCGGAGAACGAGGACGAGCTCGTCACGATTGAGGAGATGCTCCATGACAAGGTGCTCGTCGTGGCTGTTAGCGATCTGGGGTCCGACGACAACCTGAAAACGGCCTTGATCACTCTCTTCCTTAATAAGTACTACGAACACATGTTGAGACTAAGAAAGTGGCCATTCGAAGGCGATGCGCCCAATCAATTGCGCCGACTCAACTCGTTTGTGCTGGTTGACGAGGCGACCAACATAATGGCACATGAGTTCCCTGTACTCACCCAACTTCTCCTGCAGGGCAGGGAGTTTGGTGTTGGGGTCATCCTTGCATCGCAGTACGTTTCGCACTTCAAAGTGGGCAAAACAAACTACGGTGAGACTCTGCTGACTAAGGTCGTGCATAAGGTGCCCAACATAGCTGTTGCAGACCTCAAGTCCTTCGGCTTTGCCGGCGCCACCCCTGAGATCGCGGCAAAAGTGCCAAATCTAGCTGTTCATCAAGCCCTGATTAAGACGCTGGGAATGGACGCCCGGTTCATGCGCGGCACCCCCTACTTCGAGTTGAAAGTGAACGATCAGTAGGGCGAAATGAATTGGGTTCTTGGACGTTACGTTAATGGTAGTATTTGGCCCCGACTCCAGGCCCCTCCCACACGGATAGGGGTCTCCCTAGAGGCGCTGGAGACATCTTGCATCACAGGAAGAGTCCAAGGGATGGCGTCGGTCGAGTAACTGTCATCTCAACCATGATCCCTGAGCGGGGGGGGGGTCATATTGACCGCAGGCGCGCTGCTACGGCATCAGCAATCTCTTCTGCCACCGCGAATGGGTCCTGGTGCTCCCAGAAGCGCAGAACCAGCCATCCCGCAGTCCTAAGTCGCTGATCCGTGTCTCGGTCTCTTGCATGATTGGCCGCGATCTTTGGGACCCAATAGTCACCGTTCACACTGAATTGGCGCCGGCCGTGTTGGGGGCAGCCATGCCAGAAGCAGCCGTCGATGAAGACCGCGACGCGTTGCCGCGTGAAAACGATGTCTGCCCGGCGCCGCAACTGCGCTACAGGCGGGTATGACACGCGGTACCGGAACCCCGCGGCGTGCAGGACCTTGCGCACCGCAAGCTCGGGCTTGGTATCGCGCGAGCGGTTCGCTTGCATGATCCGCCGCCGCCCGGGCGTGGAGGCCCAGGAAGAAGGTGTTCTCATAACAGCATCCATCCTAATGCGGGCCTCTGGGCGCCATCTTCGCTGCAACACATCGAGCAGGTCCCCTAGTCGCGGGGTGCGAGGGGACCGGCGACTCGAGGGGGTGAAGCCGCGGGCCACCGGACTTGCTGTGCATAGCGTTCGTGGGCGGCGGCCCTTCAAGTGAGACCCCGACTGTGGGTTTGGTTTCGACGACGAAGAAGGCGGCAGCTCCCAAGACGGGCTCGACAGGAGCGCCCAAGCCCTCGCGCACGGTCGCGCTTGCGAATGTTGACCTCTGGTCGGGCTAAGGCTGTCCGTAACGCCAAAAAGGCACGTCGACAGCACTGCGATCGCCGAGGTGGCCCTCATTCAGTAGAGCTCATCTCCTGTGGTGGCGGCTAGCCTGACGCGACGTGCGCCGCGAATCACTTGGGAGTCGACTGGAACGGGAGCCATCGCGACAGCGAAGACCTACGTCGAGACGATGCCGATGTCCCGCTCGGCGCTCATCCAGCAGCTGTCCTCCTCTGCAGGCGACAAGTTCACTAAGGGGCAGGCCACCCACGCGGCTGACGTCGTCAGCTGAGGTTCACCGAGACCGGACTATGGCGAGGGTGAGGCGTGTGCCTCGCCTCGAGTCCGCTTGGAGGCTCCGGCACCCTGTTGGGGCCGGAGCCGCCGCGCGTCCTCGGACGCTCGCTTGTACGTGCGCCCGGTGAGGTCGCCAGTCGTCTCACCGGCGGCGACGGAGGATCGAGCGGATGGCCAGCACGAGTACCAGCGCGAACACCTGACCGCCGATCGCGATCTTGGTGACGTCGACGGCCGGCTGCCAGCTGACCTTGCCGTCCTTAACGACGAAGACGCCAAGGCCCTTGGCGTCGATGCCGGCGCCGCCTCCCGTGCCTTCCTCGCCCTCGTGGCCGCCGCTCCCGGCGCCGGCACCGCCGCGTACGCGCGCGACCGGGACGAGCATGACCCCGTCCTGGGAGATGGGCTCCCCGAACACCCGCTTGGGCGTCAGGTCATCCGTGACTCGTGAAAGCAGCTGCTGCACGTCCATGGACGGACGCTAGGCAGCGCCCCGGGGCGCTGGACGGGCCCTTGGTCCCGTCCCGTCTTGGCGATCGACCGCGCAGCTCAGTCGCCGGGGCGGGCGCCGCCGAGCTGGCGGATCAGGGCGTTGGCGTCGCCGACCGGTCCGAGGTGCGCGAGCTTGTCGGGGTTGACGACGGCCCGCACCCCGGCGACCTGGCCGTCGACCACCTCGAGCGCCCACACGGCATACAGACGGCCGCCGACGAGGAACAGGGCACCCGGGTCACCGTTGACCTCGGTCGGGCGGATCTCGATGTCCGACAGGCGACCCAGCGCCCGCAGCCAGTTCGTGAGGGTGCGGGCGACCCGCGACCGGCCCTGCTGCGACCGCGCCAACGAGGGCGCCTTGCCACCACCGTCACCGACGAGCACGACGTCGTGGGCGAGCAGCGACTCGAGCCCGGCCAGGTCACCGGTGCGCGCGGCGGCGAAGAAGCGCTGGGCCAGCTCGTCGCGCTGCTCGGTGGTCGTCGTGAATCGCGGACGCCGTTCCTCGACGTGGCGGCGGGCGCGGACGGCGAGCTGGCGCACGTTCGCCTCGGTCTTGCCGACGATGTCGGTGATCTCGCCGTACCCGTAGCCGAACACGTCGTGCAGGAGCAGCACCGCACGCTGCTCGGGGGAGAGGCTCTCGAGCACGACCAGCAGCGCCAGCGACAGCGAGTCGGCCGTCACCGCCTGCTCGGCCGGGTCGTCGCGGCCGTCGGTGATCACCGGCTCGGGCAGCCATTCGCCGACGTACCGCTCGCGCCGCACCCGAGCCGACCGCAGCTCGTCCATCGCCAGCCGCGTCGTCACGGTCGCCGTGAACGCCCGCGGAGACGCGATCTGCTCACCCGACTCCAGCGACCGGTGTACCCGCAGCAGCGCCTCCTGCACGACGTCCTCGGCCTCGGTGACGCTGCCGAGCATCCGGTAGGCGATGCCGAACGCCACCGGCCGCAGCTCGCCGAGCAGCGCTTCGTAACCGGCATACGACTCGGTCACGCGGCGCCCGCCCGGGCCGACTCGCGCGCCACCAGCTCGCGGAAGCCCTCGCGCCACGTCGCGTGCGCCGGCGCCCAGCCGAGCTCGGACTTCGCCTTCGCGTTCGAGGCGCCACGCAGCTCGGTCATCATCACGACCCCAGTCTCGCCCGCGACCAGCCGCGCGAGCCACACCGGCACGCGCATCGGCTTCTTCGCGCCGAGCACCTCCGCCAGGTACGGCAGCCAGGTCCCCACCGCTGCCGGCTCGTCGTCGACGACGTTGTAGACGCCGGGCGCCCCGCGCTCGACCGCTGCCACGGTGGCGTCCGCTGCGTCGGCGATGTGGATGAACGACCACACGCCGGCACCCTCGCCGACCATCGGCATCTTGCGCTGCTGCACGGCCGTCGTCTGCTCGCCACCCACGCCGAGCGAGGTGTGCGGGCCGTAGAAACCGCCGTACCGCAACACGATTCCCTCGGTCCACGTGGCCGCTGCGACCGCCGACTCGACGTGCTTGATGGCGCCAACCGTCTGCGACATCCCGGGCGGGGGAGTGGCGCCGAACGAGTCGTCCTCGGACTTCACCATCGAGCCCGTCCGGTCGTACCCGGCGAAGAAGCTCTGCGCCACGAACCGCTTCACCCCGACCGCCTGGCCGGCCGACAGCAGGTGGTCGGTGCCCTCGGTCCGCAGCCGGTTGGTCTGCGCGAACCCGCGGTCGAAGTGCCGGAAGTCCATCGGCCCGATCGCGGTCAGCTGGTGCACGATCACCTCCGGCTGCGCCGTCGCCACTGCGGCCGCCACCTGCTCCGCGGAGAGCGCGTCGGCCACCACGGGCACAGCGCCCATCTCGCGCAGCATCCCCTGCTTGCCCTCGCTGCGGGTCATCGCGTGCACCTCGTGCCCGGCCTGCACCAGCCGCGGCACCAGCTGCCGCCCCATCGCCCCGGTCGCTCCCGCCACGAACACCCTCATGTCCACTCCTTCGTCGTTTCCGTCCTACACCCCACCCAGACGAGACAGCCCCGCGTCCTGTGACACCTCCCGCCGACGAAGGTTCGGGGACCTCGGAGAGCCGGCGTCTGCGGCATACGGCGCATCAGGCTTCCATCGAGTGACGGAGGCGCCCTGAGCCCTCGGAGACCACCATTCCGTCATGGGTGGGGCGCAGGAGCGCATCGACGCGGGGACGACCTGGGTGACCTGGGAAGGGCCGCCCTTCGTCGACCCGACGAGCGGTCGCAAGGGCGCGTTCGTCGACGAGTGCATGGCGCTCAACGAGGCCGAGCTGCTCGAGCTCTGCGCCTACTGGGAGTGGCGGACCGAGCAGGTCACCAGCGAGATCGACGTGTGGTGGTGCTGGACCGTCGTGCGGTTCGGCCGCCGCCTGCTCGACATGCGCCGCGGCCACACCCGCTACCCGCGACTGCCGTCCTGACCTCTGCCCGAGCGATGGAGTGCCGTGGGGTCAGGTATGCCGCGGGGTCGGGTATGCCGTCAAGGCGCCGGGGGCGGCGGCCACGCCGGCCCGCTCGGGCGAGCACCCGGCATACGCAGCGCTGCTCCCGGACTACGTGGGGCATCGCGGACATAGCGGTCAGGGTCGTCCCTGAACGACCCCTGAACGGCCCCCGACAACGCCGTAAACCACTGTCCCGTCGGCGCACCCGCGCCCTACCGTCGATGGCGAAGGGGCGCCGTGCAGGGTGCGCAACCGTCCACGGTGGGAGGCAACAAGCATGAGTGAGACACGGATCGGCGACGTCGGGCGGTTGGCCTGGTTCCCGTCCTCGAAGGTGACGAAGTGGTTCGTCGTGGGGTTCTGGCTGCTGGTGCTGGCGGCCGCGTTCAGCCCCGCCGGCAAGCTGCAGGGCGTCCTCAACAACGAGGCCGTCGCGTGGCTGCCCAAGGACGCCCAGTCGACGCAGGTCGTCCAGCAGATCGAGGCGTTCCAGAGCAAGAACGAGTTCCCGGCGGTCATCGTCTACGAGCGCCCGGCCGGTGTCACGCAGGCCGACCTGCAGGCGGTCGCCGCGCAGGTGCAGCGGTTCAACGCGCTCGAGCCCGTCAAGAAGGACAGCGTCGGGCCGATCCCCGCGAAGGACGGCAAGGCGCTGCAGGTGATCGTGCCGGTCGATGCCGGTGACGCCGGGTGGGACTCGCTCGGCGCGACGGTCGACGACCTGCGCGCGATCGCGAAGGACCGCCCGGCCGGCCTGTCGATGCAGGTGACCGGACCGGTCGGGTATGCCGCGGACTCGTCCGCCGCGTTCTCCGGCATCGACGGCAAGCTGCTCTACTCGGCGATGGCGGTCGTCATCGTCATCCTGCTGCTGACGTACCGCAGCCCGGTGCTCTGGCTCATCCCCGTCGTGTCCGCGGGCACGGCGCTGTTCGTCGCGCAGGCCGTCATCTACTTCCTGGCCAAGGGCGACACGCTCACGGTCAACGCGCAGAGCTCGGGCATCCTGACCGTCATCGTGTTCGGTGCCGGTACCGACTACGCGCTGCTGCTCGTCGCCCGATATCGCGAGGAGCTGCGACGGCACGAGGACCGGCACGAGGCCATGGCGTTCGCGCTGCACCGCGCCGGTCCGGCCATCCTCGCCTCGGGCGCGACCGTCATCGCCGGCATGCTGTGCCTGCTCGTCGCGACGATGAACTCGACCAAGGGTCTCGGCCCGGTCGCGGCGATCGGGATCGGCGTGGGGCTGCTCGTCATGCTGACCCTGCTGCCGGCGCTGCTGGTGGTGTGCGGCCGGTGGATCTTCTGGCCGGTGCGGCCGACGTATGGGTCGGTCGACCACACCCGCGACGGCATCTGGGCCCGCGTCGGGCGTCGCATCGCCCGTGCGCCGCGACGCACCTGGGTGATGACATCGGTGCTGCTCGCGGTCGCGTCGCTCGGCGTCCTGCAGCTCAACGCGGTCGGCCTCAAGAACGCCGACTCCTACTACGGCAAGCCCGAGTCGGTGGTGGGGGAGCAGACGCTCGCGCGGCACTTCCCGGCCGGTTCAGGTTCGCCGGTCATGGTGCTGGCCAACGCTTCTGAGGCTGCGGCGGTCAAGTCCACACTCGAGGGCGTGCAGGGCGTCTCTACGGTCACCGATCCCGTCACCAAGGGCGGGCGCTCGCTGATCCAGGCGACGCTCACCGACGCGCCGGACTCGGACGCGGCGACGAAGACCGTCGACCGGGTGCGCGCGGCCATCGGTGCGGTGCCGGGGGCCGACGCGATCGCCGGTGGTGACACTGCGACCCGCGCCGACACGCTGCGGGCCGCGGCCGACGACAACGTGCGGATCATCCCGCTGATCCTCGGAGTGGTGCTGCTGATCCTCGTGCTGCTGCTGCGCGCGGTCACGGCGCCACTGGTGCTGATCGGGACGGTGGTGCTGTCGTACGGCGCGGCAATGGGGCTGTCCTCGTTGATCTTCCGGCACGTGCTGGGCTTCGCTGGGGCGGACTCGTCGCTGCCGCTGTTCGTCTTCGTGTTCCTCGTCGCGCTCGGCATCGACTACAACATCTTCCTCATGACCCGCGTCCACGAGGAGTCGAAGGAGATCGGCACGCGCCGCGGTGCGCTCGTGGGGCTGGCGGCGACGGGTGGTGTGATCACGTCGGCCGGTCTGGTGCTGGCGGGCACGTTCGCGGTGCTGGGGACGCTGCCGGTGGTCACGTTCGCCGAGATCGGGATCGCGGTGGCGCTCGGGGTGCTGCTCGACACGCTGGTGGTGCGGTCGGTGCTGGTGACGGCGCTCAACCTCGACCTGCGCGGCCGGATGTGGTGGCCGAGCAACCTCGCGCGGCGTGACCGTGAGCTCGACGCGGCTCCGCTGCCGGACGAGGGGTCGGCCGGGACGGGTGGCGCGGACGTTGTGGCACCGGAGGGGGTGCCGCAGCCGGCCCGCTGACCCGGGCGTGCGTCGACGGGTGGTGAGGTATGCCGCGGGGCCGGGCCCCGCGGCATACCCGCGTCTGCGACACGTCGTGGCGGGGGAGCGGTGCCGGAGGCCTGTGGACGAACGGTGGCCTTGTGGGCGCATTTGCGTAGACTCGCGTGGGTTCGATGCGGAGCTCGGCGCCAGGAGGGGAGTCGTCCGGTGGATGCACGACGTGGGTATGCCGTGGGGTTCGCGGTGCTCGCACTCACCGTGAGTGCGTGCACGGCGAACGGGGAGGAGCCGGCGAAGACGTCCTCGACTGCGCCGTCGAGCTCGTCGACGAGCAGTTCCACGACGGCGCCCTCGTCGACGCCCACGTCGGGGACGGCGACGGTGGACCCGGCGGACCTGCCACCGGAGGCGAGGAAGCGCACCCCCGAGGGCGCGGCAGCGTTCGTGAGGTACTTCGTCGAGCAGAGCAACAAAGCATGGACCGAACCGGACGCCGGGCTCCTGCCACCGTTGAGTGACTCGGGTTGCCTGTCGTGTCAGGCGCTCCAGAGGACCGCGGCAGGTCTGGTGGCGAAGAAGCAGCGTTACCGAAGCGCACCCTTGACGCTGAGCAAGGTGGCGGCCCTTCCTGGTGGTCCCGCCGGGCAGCAGTACGTGCGCGTTATTGGCACCCAGAATCGCGTCGACGTTGTAGACGCTTCGGGGAAGGTCGTGTCGACGGATCAGAAGAAGCCTGTGGCCCTCACGGCTTCCGCCGTCTGGAGGGGGAAGACGTGGTTGGTGTACGACATGGGCTGACCCGTGGCGGGGCCGCGCTGGCGCTCTCTGTCCTGGCGATGGGACTCTGCGCACCCGCCTTTGCCGATTGGGGAGGCGACGCGACCACCGGCGGAGTTCGCATGAACTTCAAGGACCGCAAGGAACTCGCGCAAATCAAGGCGGATGCGGCCGCCGCGAAGGCGAAGGCGGCCAAGGCGGCGGTGCACTTCGAGTACGCCTCTGTCGTCAACTGTCCCGGCAACCGTCCCGACTCGACGACTCGCAACGACTTCTGTGACGCCGCCGCGCTGGCGTGTCAGGGCAACACCCCTGAGGAGGGGTTGGGCCCGAGCGTGCGGATGTGGCGCCGCGAGGTGGGCGGCGATGGCACACCGCGGGGCGCGTGGGAGGACCTGGGGTTCACCTGCTTCCCGGAGGAGGCACCCAACCCCGTTCGGCCTGCGCTGACGATGCAGATGGTGCTGGCCGCGTTCCACGACACGGCGTTCGCCCGGCCGGAGCTGACGATCCAGCCGAAGGGCAACGTCACCCTGGTGACTCTGCCGACGTACTTCCAGGTGGCCTGGCCTGAAGCGGGGTTCCAGCCGGGGGAAATCGACCACCCGAGTCCTGCGCGGATGGCCGGATTCCAGGTCGAGATCCGCCCGACGCTGCGATCGGTGACGTACGTGTACGGCGACGGCACGACGAGTGGGCCGACACAGTCGCTGGGCGGCCCGTACCCGACGGGCGACATCACACGCGCCTACGACAAGGCCGGGCGGCTCCAGGTGCGTGCCGACATCACCTACGGCGGGCAGTTCCGCGTGGGCGGCGGCGCGTGGGTCGACATCCCGGCGGAGGTCGTGGTGCGGGGCACTCCCGAGCCGCTCGAGGTGAGGACCGCCAAGGCTCGACTGGTCTCCCACTGAGACGTTCTGATCCGTGGCTGTGGCCCCCTCGCGGGTTTCGTCATGCCGCCTCGTTGCTTGCACGCTCGGGCCCTGCGCTGGCAGTCGATTACTGACAGCTGACCAGGTCAATGGCACTGGACCGCAACGGATTTCGTCACCATGACCGTTGTCAGTGGTCGGTCGTAGAGTCTTTCCATGGCGATCGCACCGCAGGACTGGTTCGACGCGGGAGAGTCCCCGCGGCGGCCAGTTCTGACTGCAGTCGCGAGAGCACTCGGCTCCCTGGAGAAGTCCGAGCCGGGGCGCACCTGGGCCCTGGCTGACGGCGAGGTCGGCGAAGCGCTGCACCTCGTCGGGCGCCTGTCGGCGACCGTCGACGCGTTGCTGGTGACGCTGCTGGGTGAGGCCAAGCAGCGCAGCCTCGGCGCCGGCGACGGCTGGGGCACGTTGGACTGGGCACGCGCCCAGGCTCCGCAACTCCCGGACCGCGTGCTGTCCGACGCCGATGCAGTGGCAGGCGCCATGAGTGAGCTGCGACTGGCGGACGTGGTCGAGGCGGTGACGGACGTCATCGAGGGACCGCGGACTGCTGGGGCCAGTGCTGTGGGTGAGCCCGTGACGGACTACCTGCCCGTGGGCAAGGCGGCGCAGATCGTGCGGTTCCACCGGTCGGTGCGAGGCCTCGCTGACGCCACCCAGCTCGAGGGCGTCACGGCGACCCTGCTCGAGGAGGCGCGAGGCCCCCGCGGCGCGAACGAGAAGGTCCTTGCAGCAGCCCTGCGTCGCACCGGCAATCTGCTGCGTCCCGACCGCCTGGTGGAGCACGACGCCGACGTGGCGCGGGCGCACCGGTCGCTGGTGAAGACCGCCGGACCGGTCGGCCTGTCCCGGTACACCTTGCTGCTCGACGCCGAAGGCGCTGCCGTGGTCGACGCAGCCGTGGATGCGCTGGCGAAGCCGCACCGCGACCCCGAGACGGGCGAGCGCGACCCGCGCACACCCGCCTGCCGCCGCGCGGACGCGTTGCTGGACCTCGTGCGTCGGGCTGTCGAGGCACCGGGCGAGCTGCCGCGGGCGTCCAAGGCGACGCTCGTCGTCACCGTCCCGCTGCAGGTGCTAGAGGGACGGCTACGAGGTGTCGGTGTGACGACCACCCATGACCAGCAGGACCTCAGCGTTGACACCGTCCGCCGGATCGCCTGCGACGCGAGCGTGGTGCCGGCCGTGCTGGGGTCGCGGGGCGAGGTCCTCGAGCAGGGGCGTTCAGAACGACTCTTCACCGCGGGGCAGGTCCGGCACCTGTGGCTACGCGACGGCGGGTGCACGTTCCCGGGGTGCAGCAAGCCCCCGGCCTGGACCGACGCGCACCACCTCGTGCACTGGTTGGACCACGGCCCGACCGACATCGCGAACGCCGCGCTGCTGTGCCGGGCACACCACACCGTGGTCCACCGCGAGCGGTATGCCGGTGCCGTGGTCGCCGACGAGCGTGGGCGGCCGAGTGTGCAGTGGTATCTCGTGCCGGGCGCGTACGACGACCAGGTCGAGGCCATGCGACGAGCCGGCACCCTCCCGACACGGCCCATCGAGTCCTGCGACGACGAGCCCGGTGACGGCGATCCGCGTGGGGACGACGGCCTCGGCAGCGGTGATCCGCCACTCAGCGACGGTGCTCGGTGGCGCCCCGACGGGCTCAGCGACGGCGATCAGGCCGTCGACGATGTGTGCAGTGACGGTGATCCGCCCTGTGATGACGGCTGCAGTGACTGCGGACCGCCTCGCGACGACTCGTCACCCCACCGACGATGACCCCGCCCCGAGGCCGCCGGCCTTCGGCGGTGGTGGTGGCGCGCCCACAACCGTTGGCACGGCACTGTCGGGCGCGCGGCACACCGGACACGGCACGGGCCCTGCCGTGGACGCGGCACTCGGATGCCGCGCTGCCATGCGATGCGGCGCGGAGATCCGTACGGTCGAGGCATGAGCCAGTTCGACGAGCGCGACCAGGACCAGGACCACCTCGACAGCCGCGTCGAGCGCCGGGCGGAGCTGCTGCCCGAGGAGCAGGCGGCGGGCAGCGACGACCCGGAAGCCCAGGCCGAGGCGATCCTCGAGGAGTCCGAGGACCGCACCGAACACCCGGAGCAGACCCAGCACGACTCGGTCCAGAGCCCCGGATGAAAGTCCGGCTCGGCAGCCAGCCGGCCAGAGCCCTGGCTGAGAGCCCTGCTAGGCAGCCGGACGTTCCAGAGCCCGGCCGAAAGCCCTGTTCGGCAGGCGGCGGGCCCGGGCGGTCAGCCTGACGCCCGGATGCGATCGGTGAGCGCCTTCGCCAGCGCCAGCGCCCGACTGGAGACCTGGCTGCGGGAGCCGAACCCGATGACGTGGGCGATGTAGGGACCGACAGCGAACACGACCTCGTACTGGTACTCGGGCCGTCCTCCGTTCCAGCTCTGGTGGTACGCGATCGCCGTTCCACCGTCGCCCACTCTGACGGGCGAAACCCGGTCGACCTTCCCCTTCGCCGTGTACGCCCCGACCTGGCTGGAGAAGGTGCCGGAGCAGCCCGCCAGGTGCCATCGTTCCGCAGCGAGGCGGGTGGCCGCGGCGCTGGGGCTGGCGACGCGCTCGAGGTTGACGATGCCGACCGTGTCGGGAACCGACGACCGGTCCGCCCCCGTCTTGCGCGCCACAGTGACCTCTCCCGCGGCGGCACCGGCTGCGACGAAGCTGCGCCGGTCCTTCGGGCACGGAGTGCTGACGGCGTACCGGAGGGTGACGTCCCAGGTGGTCGAGGCAAGCCCGGCCACGACGGCCTTGGTGGTCAAGGGGGTCGCGCTGGTAGCCGGTCGGTGCGCCAAGGTCGCACCGGCGGCCATGTCGGAGAGGCAGGAGCGCACGGCCTTCGACACCGGGCCGGCCGACGGCCCCACCATGTCGCACAACAGGAGCAGGTTGCCCACGCGCGCCCCACCCATCACCTCGTGACGGCCCGCCCGGTCGGCGTCGGCATCGGTCGTGTGCCAGGCGGCCAGGCTGGCGACGCCGGGCACCGACAGGCTCACGGGCGAACGGTTGTCATGGTCCGAGCGGCAGGCGGCCCACCGGCGCAGGCGCTCGTCCATCGACGATGCCGCCGAGGGCGAGTCATCGAGCACGATGGCGGCGTTGCTCGCCGTCACCAGCTTCGTGACGCGGTCGCGCAGGTGCAGCTGTTCGTCGTCCGGCACCGTCGACGTGGCGAACCAGGCGCGCGTGCTCGCCGGGACGAACGGCGACACACCGTCGCAGAGGTCGATCGGGCCGAGGCCCGAGGTGACCGGCTCGCCTATCATGGTGTCCGCCTGGCGCTGTCCGAGGGTCGCCACGACGCGCGCGTCGGCGGTGTCGAAGCGCTGGTCCGGCGCCGTCGCGGCTGTGCCAGGCGACGATGCCGAGCCGGACGCCGCCGACGGTGCCGAGTCGGGGGCGGCCGGCTGCGCGTGTGCGCTCGAGGCGGAGGACGCCGCCGAGCTCCCTGCCTCGGTGGGCTGGGTGCATCCGGTGACTGCGACCAGCACGGCGAGCACGGCGCCGCCCGCCGCCCCTCGGTCGCCCACCCGGCGCCGTCCCGGCCGTGCCGCCGCGACTCCGCGGGAGGCCAACACCGCCGCGCTGCCTGTCCGGGCGCGCGTCGTCCGCCTCGTCGTCGTCCGCCTCGTCGTCGTCCGGCTCGTCGTCCGGCTCGTCTTTGTCCGGCTCGTCGTCGTCCGGTCCGTCACGGTCCCGCTTCCCGGCGTCCGGTCGGTCTTCCCTTGGTTCGTCGTCCTGCTCGTCGTCCCCATGCGGTCGAGTCTGGATCGCCGAGCACCCCTCGCCGCGGTTGTCCACAGGCCAGGTCCCCGCCGGCGGCGGGGGAGGCGTTGCGGGACACGCACGGCATACCGCATCGAGGGACCGCCACCGCTCCGGCCCCGCAGAGCGCGCCGGCGGCACCCGGCATACGGTTGAACCATGAACTTCCGATACCTCGGCAACAGTGGTCTCAAGATCTCCGAGATCACCTACGGCAACTGGCTCACCCACGGCTCGCAGGTCGAGAACGACGTCGCCACGAAGTGCGTGCAGGCGGCGCTCGACGCGGGCATCAGCACGTTCGACACCGCCGACGTCTACGCCAACACCAAGGCGGAGACCGTGCTCGGCGAGGCCCTCAAGGGCGAGCGGCGCGAGAGCCTCGAGATCTTCACCAAGGTGTACTGGCCGACCGGGCCGGGCGGGAAGAACGACACCGGCCTGTCGCGCAAGCACATCATGGAGTCGATCAACGGCTCGCTGGAGCGGCTGCAGACCGACTACGTCGACCTGTACCAGGCGCACCGGTACGACACCGAGACCCCGCTCGAGGAGACGATGACGGCCTTCGCCGACGTCGTCCGCCAGGGCAAGGCGCTGTACATCGGCGTCAGCGAATGGACCGCCGACCAGATCCGCGAGGGCCACAAGCTGGCCCAGGAGCTCAACATCCAGCTCATCTCGAGCCAGCCCCAGTACTCCATGCTGTGGCGGGTCATCGAGGGCGAGGTCGTCCCGACCTGCGAGGAGCTCGGCATCAGCCAGATCGTGTGGAGCCCCATCGCGCAAGGTGTGCTCACCGGCAAGTACCAGCCGGGCCAGCCCGCGCCCGAGGGCTCGCGCGCCGCGGACGAGAAGGGCGGCGCCGACATGATCAAGCGGTTCATGAACGACGACGTGCTCACCCGCGTGCAGAAGCTCAAGCCGATCGCGGACGAGGCCGGCCTCACCATGGCCCAGCTCGCCGTCGCCTGGGTCCTGCAGAACAAGAACGTCGCCGCCGCGCTCGTCGGCGCCTCCCGGCCCGAGCAGGTCGCCGAGAACGTCAAGGCCGCCGGCGTGAAGCTCGAGGACGCGCAGATGAAGGCGATCGATGAGGCCCTCGGCGACATCGTCGAGCGCGACCCCGGCAAGACCAAGGAGACCGCGCCGCAGACGCGCGTCGCCTGACGCTGCACCGCACGGCGCCCCTGCGCGGGCGTCCCACGGAGCACGAGCTCGCATGCCGCGGGGCGGCCGGTTCCACGCGAACCGGCCGCCCCGCACGGCTGTCGGACCGATGGGCGATTGCCCCGACCGAGGCATTGCCAAGGACCCCGCCGACGCGGTCGACTGTGGGGGTGGGTGCTGCCCACCCGGGGCGGTGCCGCTGCACACGGAGGTACCCCATGAGCACTGAGGTCGACGCGCTGCCCGACGACACCGAGGCCGGCGAGCCGGAGGCGGGCGTGCACGCCACCGCCACGATGGCCGCCGGTCCCGCCCAGGTGTGGCAGCACCTCATCAGCCCAGCCGGGACCGAGGCGCTCCTCGGCGACGGCGCCCGGCTCGGCAGCAAGGGGGAGCCGTGGCACGCCGCCGACGGCACCCGCGGGGTGGTCCGCAGCTACCACCCGCTGGAGCAGATCCGGGTCTCCTGGCACCCGTACGAGGACGGCCCGCTCAGCATGCTCGACGTGCAGCTGCACCCCGACAGGGACGGCACCCGCGTCGACCTCTACCACGAGGGCCGCGGCATCGCGGGGGATCCGCGCGGGGACCAGCAGCACTGGGTCGACGCCCTCGGCCGCCTCGCCGACGGCATGACCGGCTGACGGCCGGCAGCGCCGGCTTGATCAGTGGCTGCGGGGCATGAGCGACGGGCGGGGGAGCCGCACCGACACTGACGTGAGCCCGAGCCGCAGGGACGCCGCCCTGGCCAGGTGCCGGCACACCAGCACCGTCACGACCGCGGGAACCGCACCTGACGCGAGCAGCGCTGCCCGGGGGCCGTACGTCTCGGCCAGCCACCCGACGACCGGGCCCCCGACCGCCCCGCTGCCGATGAACACGAGCATGTAGACACCGACGACCCTCCCGCGCAGGTGGTCGGTCGCGGCCAGCTGCACGAGCGACTGGGCGGAGGTGAGGAAGCCGAGGTTGGCCGCACCCACGGCGACGAGCAGGACCGCGAAGAGCATCTGGCCCGGCGCCAGGGCTGCCACGAGGAGCGCCGTCGCCAGCGCGGTCCCGGCCTTGCCGACGGTTCGCAGCCGCAGCGGCCGGGTCCGGCGGGCGGTGGTCAGCGCGCCGCCGAGCGCGCCCAGCGCCACCACACCGTTGAGCAGCCCGAGCCCGGACGCCCCGGAGTGGAACTCGTCCTTGGCGAACGCCGCGAGTGTCACCGGCAGGCTGATCGTGAAGAACCCGAACGCGCCCACCATGACGACCGGCCACAGGACCGTCGGCGTCGACACGGCATACCGCAGGCCGTCCCGCACCCCCGGCCGACCGGCGCCCTCGGCGGCGGCAGCGACGTGCCGCGCCCGGGTGTCGGCCCGCGTCGGCGTGCCGCGCATGAGCAGCAGGGCCGTGATCGGCGCCACGAAGGTCGCCGCGTTGACGGCGAACGCCCACCCGGCGCCGACGGTGCCCATGAGCACGCCGCCGATGACCGGCCCGGCCATCGCGCCGATCTGGAAGGTGGACGACACGAGGCTGATGGCGTTGGGCAGCTGCGAGCCGGGGACCACCTCGGAGACGAACGACTGCCGCGTCGGGTTGTCGACGGCCGCGACGACGCCGAGGACCCCGGCGAGGACGAAGACGTGCCGCACCTGGACGCGACCGCTGAGGGCCAGCACCGCGAGGATCGCGGCGGTCGCCGCCATCGACAGCTGGGTGATGAGCAGGATCAGCCGCTTGGGCAGCCGGTCGGCGAGCAGGCCGGCGTGCAGGCCGAAGACCAGCGTCGGCACGAACTGGCACGCGGTGGTGATCCCGACCGCGGTCGGGCTGTTGGTGAGGGTCAGCACGAGCCAGTCCTGCGCGATGCGCTGGATCCACCCGCCGGTGCCCGAGACGAGCAGCCCGGACAGCAGGAGCCGGAAGTTCCGGTTGGCGAGGGAGGGGAAGGTCCGCGAGAAATGTTGCGGCAGAAGAGGTCTGGCGATTCGGACAGAGGCGGCGTCGGTGGAGCTCAAGGGGTCGTCCTGGGCGAGTAGCGTCGGGTGGAGTAGTCGTACGGTGGACAGCAACAGGGTCCAGTGTCCTCCCCGTCGGCACGAGAAGCGCTATCGTTTCGGGGAATCAGTTCTATAAGTGTCATTGCGTATCGTGATGAACAGGGAGCCAGCGTGTACGACCCCGAGCTGCTGCGGACCTTCCTCGCCGTCGTGCAGTCACTGAGCTTCACCCGCGCAGCCGAGTCGCTGGGCCTCAGCCAGCCCACCGTCAGCCAGCACGTGCGCCGGCTCGAGGAGGCGGCCGGGAGGCCGCTTCTGGTCCGTGACACCCGCAGTGTCGCCCTGACCTCGGACGGCGAGGCCATGGCCGGCTTCGCCCGCGAGATCCTCGCCGTCCAGGACCGCGCCGTCGGCTACTTCACCGGGTCGCACCTGCAGGGGCGCCTGCGCTTCGGCGTGACCGACGACCTGGCCCTGACGCCGTTGCCGCGGATCCTGCGCGACTTCCGGCACCTCTACCCGCGGATCGACCTCGAGCTGACCGTGCTGCAGAACGACGGCCTCATCCGCCGGATCGAGTCGGGCCACCTCGACGTGGCGTTCGTCAAGCGCAGCCCCGGCCAGCAGCCGGCGATCCGCGGGCAGCTCGTCCGCCGCGACCAGCTCGTCTGGTGCGGCATCGACGGGACCCGCATCGACCCCGACCAGCCGGTACCGCTCGTCGTCTACCAGGCGCCCAGCCTCAGCCGTGCGCTGAGCGTGCAGGCCCTGGAGAAGGTCGACCGCCGCAGCCGGATCACCTGCACCGTCCGCGGCGTCAACGGTGTCCTGGCGGCCGTCCGTGCCGGCCTGGGCATCGCGGTCCTGGCCCGCACCCTCATGCCCTCGGACCTCGTCGAGCTGCCTGCCTCCTTCGGCCTGCCGAAGCTGCCGCAGCTCGACCTCGTCCTGCTCACCCGCAAGCAGGCGCCGGCCGAGGCCGCGAAGGCGCTCACCTCCGCGATCCTCGCCAGCGGCGCCCCGCTCACCCCCGTCGCCGGCAGCTGACGCCGGCAGGGGTGCGCCATGTCCGGCGCACCCCTGCGGTCGGTGCCTGCGGCTCAGGCACCCGTGCGGTCCCAGCCTCCGACTCAGTTACCCGTGCGGTCGATGCCTTTGCTCAGCGGACCCCGACGATGCGGGTGGTGGCACCCCACGTCGCCGCGATCCGCTTGCGTGCGGCGAAACCACCGCGGCCGTTCCCGGCATACACGTAGCTCACGTTGCCGGGCGTGCGGACGACGAGGTCCGCGCGGCCGTCGCCCGTGAGGTCACCGGTCGAGAAGACGGTGTTGTAGACCTGCCACCCGCTCGAGATTGCCACGCCGGGCTGGTAGCCGGTAGCCGTCGCGGTCCGGACACCTGTCCCTCGGTAGAGGTAGAGCCTCCCGGCAGGAGTTCGGCCGAGGAGGTCCACCTTGCCGTCACCGGTCACATCACCCGGCGTGATCATCTGGCTGTACATCTGCCAGCCGGTGCCGATCTTGCGCCAGCCCCCCAGGAAGCCGCTGTTGCCGTTGCCGGCCAGCAGCCACAGCTCACCGTTGGCCTTGCGGGCCAACAGGTCGGGCTTGCCGTCGCCGGTCCAGTCGCCCGGGGTGACGACGTCGGTGTACGCCGCCCAGCCAGTTGCGATGCGCGTCCGTCCGACGAGGGGTCCCTTTCCGCTACCCCGATAGAGGTACACGTCCCCTGTGGGGGTGATGCCGAGGACGTCGGAGATCCCGTCACCCGTGAGGTCGCCGGGGGAGACGACCTGGCGGAACATGTTCCACCCCCCGCCGAGCCTGACCGGTGTGCTGAAGCCGAGCGGTCGCGCAGGGTAGAGATACAGGTCTCCATTCGCGGTTCGGCCGACCACGTCGCCCCTCCCGTCGGCGTCCAAACCGGGAACCGGCGCGGATGCGGACGGGTTTGGCGTCATCGTGACGACCCTTTTCGGTGGTGCGACGTGGACGTATCCGAGCCCCGACAGGGCGCGCCAGTCGTTGCTCGCGACCTTGCCAGTGACGACCAAACGTGCCGCGGCCTGGAACTTCTTCACTCCACCCGCTGTGGCGGGACCGAAGTCGCCGTCCGCACTCCCCACCGAGTAGCCGCGACGGTTGAGCTCGGACTGCAGGTCCCGCACGGCATTTCCAGTCGCCCCAGTGCTCAGGGTGAGCCGTCCATATGCCGTCCAGAGCCTTGCTGTCGGGACGGGAGCGGCGGCGCTCGTCGTGGAGTAGCGGGCGTACAGCGCGGCCTTGCTGCGGATGGTGTCCATCTGCGGGTAGAGGTACTTGCCCGGGCACAGCGTGTAGGACGTGTTCTGGTGGGCGTTGATCGTCGGCAGGGTCGCCACCACGCCGGCCGCGTACTTGGTGCCCGTGCCGCCGGCGGAGGTGAGCCGGGTCGTGCCCTGCGGGTCGACGCCGTACTGCGACAGCTTCCACCCGGCGACCTTGGCGATGGAGTCGACCATGACCGTGGGGGCGGCCGTCGTCTCGTAGTTGCCCAGCGCCGCGATGCCCATGGTGTCGGTGTTGAAGCCCATGGCGTGGGCGCCGCGGACGGCCGTCGTGATCGAGCCGGCGCGGCCCTCGTAGACCCGGCCGAACTTGTCGACGAGGAAGTTGTAGGCGATGTCGGACCACCCCAGTCCCCGCGTGTCGTAGGCGTAGATGCCGCGGATCTGCGCGGCGGCCGTCGCGGTCGTGTAGTCGTTCGAGCTGGCCGTGTGGTGGATGACGATCGCCTTGACCGTCGAGTTGTACGTGGCGGGCCCGCGCAGGGACTCGTCAGCGCCCCACTGCTTGCGCGTGATGATGGTCGGCGCGATGGCGGCGGCGGAGGCCGACGCGGCCGGCGTGCTCGGCGCGAGGTGCTGGTCGGCGGCCGAGGAGCCCGGGTCGATGGTCGTGACGCGCAGGTCGGGCAGGGGCTGGCCGTCGGTGGTGTCGACGCGCACCTGGATGGCGGTCGCGCCGTCGGTGACGATGGGGTTGGACCCGACGCGGGCGCCGACCGACTCGCTGGTCCCGGCCTGGGGGCCGTCGTCGCTGACGCCGAGGTCCTCCCAGCCGGTCCAGCCGGCGTCCTCACGCAGGCGCACCGAGATGGTGATGTCGGCCTTGCGCAGCGGCGTCGAGCGCGACCACGAGACGCCGGCGACGGTGAACCGGGGACGGGTCTCCGGCGCGGTCAGCGTGCTCAGGGCGTGGCCGGGGCGGACGACCCGGCGGTCCCAGAGCCGGCCGGCGGCGAGCGGGTCGACCCCGCGCGCTCCGGTGGTCTGGACCCGCGGGGCCACCGGGTGCGGGGACACCGGGGCGGCGAAGGAGACGGTGGGCAGGGCCACGAACACGGGGGTGATCGCGACGGCGGCGAGGGCAGCACGGAGAAGGCGCACGGGAGTCATCCGGGGGGTCGTCGGGGGAACGTGGTGACGGGTGTGACGACTGTGAAGGGTGGCACCCGGAGTGGCCCTGTGTCGCATTTCGGGGAGCGGATTGGCCGTTCGGACGAGGCGTCGACGGCGTGTCGCCGCAGACGCGCGGCGTGTCGGGGCGCTAGTCGTCGGCGCGCAGACACGCGTTGTCCTTGCGGAGGGCTGCGTTTCGGTCCCGGAGCGCCCGGTTGGCGTCGGTGAGGCTGCGGTTGCGGTCCTGCAGGTCCAGGACCATCTGGACGGCCGCGAGCGTGACGCCGTCCTCGACCAGTCCTGAGACCCGGCGGATGCGCTCGACGTCGTCCGCGCTGTACCGGCGGGTGCCGCCGTCGGTGCGCGCCGGTGTCACGAGGCCGTGCTCCTCGTACAGCCGCAGGGTGGGCACCGCCAGCTCGGCCAGCTCGGCCGCCACCGAGATGGAGTACACCGGCCGGGCGTCCTCGGGGGCGCGGCTGCGAGCCTGCTCCGTCATGCGCGGGAGACCCTTGACAGATCGTATGCCGTGTGGTTAGAAAATCTGTAGCGCACGACTGAGATCCTAGCAGTCGCGGCGCAGGGACAGCAGACACTGGAGGTGGTTGAGATGCTCATGCGGACTGACCAGTTCCGCGAGCTGGACCAGCTGGCGCAGCAGGTCCTGGGGACGATGGCCCGTCCCACCGTGATGCCGATGGATGCCTGGCGAGAGGGCGACCGGTTCGTGGTCGAGTTCGACCTGCCGGGCGTGGACCCCTCGTCGGTCGACCTCGACGTCGAGCGCAACGTCCTCACCGTCCGGGCCGAGCGCCCGCGGCTCCAGGACGACCACGAGTCCATCGCGGCGGAGCGCCCGCGCGGGGTGTTCAGCCGTCAGCTCTTCCTGGGGGACACCCTCGACCTCGAGCGCATCGAGGCGTCCTACAGCGACGGCGTGCTGCGGCTGGTCGTGCCGGTCGCGGAGGCGGCCAAGCCCCGCAAGATCGAGATCAACACCGGGCACCGCACCCCGCACGCCATCTCCGCCTGACGGGCGGCCGACTGCTGGGAAGGAGGTGGTCGAGCCGATGACCGTGGTCGGGGCGACGACGACCGCACAGGCGTGGGGCGCGCTGGAGCTGGACCCCGGCGTGGGGACCGATGCCGCGTGGGCCCGGGTGGACCTGCTGCTCGAGGACGAGCAGTGGCTCCACGAGGAGTTCGAGGCCCTGACGGCCGACCTGGAGCAGCGGATGCCCCCACAGCCCTGTGCCCCCGACCGCGCGGACCGTCCGAGGTCGAGGCGGCACCGGCGCCGCTGGGCGGTGCAGGGACCGCCGGCTGCCGGGGCCCACGGGCACGTCCCGGGGCGTGAGAGGTCGCCGCCCGGCTGACAGGCGGATGCGAGAGGTCCCACCGGGCTCGAGCCCGGTGGGACCTCCTGCTGTCGCGGGGCCGCGTGGACCTCGTGTGCGTCGGGAGGTTCCGCAGGACCTCCCGACGCGGTGGTGCAGGTCAGCTCGTCGTCACGACCAGCGTGTGCGAGCCGGCTCTGGTCGGGACGGTGACCTCGAGGCCGCGGTTGGTCGTCCGCGTCGTCGCGTCGGTGACCACGTGGCCGTCGAGCAGGACCTGGGCGACCCGGCTGCCGCGCGGCAGCGTGTGGCCGATCCAGACCTTGTCCGCACCCACGGCCCGCTGCACGTCGATCGTCGTCGTGTACCGCGAGCCGCTCACGGACGCCGCCACGTCGGCATACCCGCCGCCGAGGCGGATGCGGTCGCCGGAGACCGCCGGCTGGCCCTGCGGCACCTGCGGCACGACGACGAGCCGGCCGTTGCCGAGGTCGGGCTGCACGCCGAGCCACTGGTGCACGACCGCCCACGCGGTGCCGTAGTTGCCCCACGCCTGCATGAACATCGAGCGGCAGGTCCAGCAGCGGTCGATGTTCGCGCCCTGGTCCGGTGACGGGAAGATCTCCGGCATGGCGCCGGGCTGCTCGTCCGGGGTGCCGCCGGTCGCGGGCTCGGCGAACATCGGGTCGGCCAGGGCGTGCGTGTACCGCTGCTGCTGGCCGGCGCCGAGGCGGCCGTAGTTGCCCTCGCCGATCGACTGGATCGACGTGGTCAGGCCGAAGATGACCTTCTCGCCCTGGCCGTTGGCGCCGCCGCCGCAGCCGGTGTGGAACAGCCCGGTGGAGAACGGCGGCGTGCCGCTGTAGCAGTCGTTCTCGCGGCCGGCGAGGGCCGTGGTGCCGTGGGCGTACGGCGCGAGCCCGGCCTGGGTGCGGCCGTTGACCTGCAGCTCGGCCTCCATCGGCGACTGCCCGATCCAGTGCTTCTGGAAGGACTGGACGTTGCCGGGGTCGACGAGCGAGTCGGCATACTGTGACGCCGCGGCGTACCACCACGTGGAGTCGAACCGGTCGCGGATCTTGCGCGCCAGGTTGTTCGCCCACGCGAAGGTGCGGCCGTCGTGCTTCGCCTTCGCCATGTCGGCGAGGTCGTACAGGCCACGGATGTAGTAGACGGTGTTGTCGAGCTTCTCCTGGCCCATGCCGCCGCGCTCGACGTTGCCCAGGCCCTCGGGCCAGCCGTCGTGGTCGGCGTCGAGCTGGGAGGTGACGTAGCGCAGGTTGCGCACCGAGAAGTCGTACATCTCGTCGCGGAAGGCGTTGTCGCCGGTCCAGCGCCACAGCAGTGCGACGGTGCTCGGGAACTTCACCGTCTCGTCGGTGTTGAAGTCGTATGACGTCGTGCCGTCCGCGTTCTACGTGCGCGAGTCGTGGCCGAACCAGATCGAGCCGTCGGACACCACCTCGTGCGTGACGACGCCGGAGCGGTTGTTGAGGATGTCGGAGATCTGCTGGAGCGCGCGCAGGTGTCCCTTGATCGCCTCGAACTGCCCGACCGAGACCGCCGCGAACGCGGTGTACTCCGCGTCGGTGCCGAAGATCCACGGGTAGTCCGGGTAGCCGGCGCCGATCCACGTGGCCTTGTCGACCGTGCCCGACGGCGGCGGGAACTGCTTGCCCTGGTTGGTCCAGCGCACCTGCAGGTTCGTCGCGGTCTGGGTCAGGTCGGCCATGTTCTGCTTGCCCCACTCGACGGCCTGCTGCACGAGCGGGTCGCCCGGCAGCGACAGCTGGGTCATCTGTGAGAGCGCCCGCCGCTCGGCCTTCTTGGCGGCCAGGGCGGCGTCGGGGTCGGCGAGGGCCTTGGCCAGCTCGCCCCGCGCGGAGGTGAGTCCCTGGTCGGAGCCGGCGACCGCGAGCCAGATGGTCTTCGAGCCGCCCGCGGGCAGGTCGAGCGAGTAGGTCAGCCGGCCGCCGGTGCCCTTGCCGAACGGCCCGTCGTCGCACGCCGACGGCTTGGGGTCGGCCGGCGCGCCGGGCTCGGTGCCGGTGCAGCGGTGCCCGGGCTGGGGGCCGTAGTACTGGTCGCCGATCGCCCCGGAGGTCGGGGTCGCAGAGGTGCCGACGAGGGCGGCGTAGTGGTGGGTCGGCGCGCCGGGCAGGGCGCCGTCGTCGGTGAAGACGAGGTCCCTGCCGTCGTACGTGCCTGTGTCGGGCAGGTTGTCGCTGGCGTTCGGCGTGACGCCGGAGAAGCCCCACGGGTACTGGCCCATGAGCTCGGAGTGCGCGTCGACCGAGAGCTTGGCCGTGCGGGCCGCGCCGGGGTTGGTGACGGTGAGCCCGAACAGGGCTCCCCTGACGCCGTCGGGGACGAAGTCGGTGCGCGCGACCTTCAGCCCCGCAGTGTCGGGCAGGTCGTAGCGGGTGTAGCCCCAGCCGCTGGTGAACTTCGTGGCCGGACCGACCCACTGGTCGTCGAGGCCGAACCAGACGCCGTCGACCATCTTCATCGGCGGGGTCCAGACGCCGCCCATCTCCCCGGTGATGTGCCAGCCGTTCGCGTAGAACCGGCCGTCCTCGAAGCCGATGGAGTAGGCCCGAGTGCCGGCGGAGACCTCACGCCGGTCGGCGAGCCGCGTGGTGAGGGACAGCTCGTCGCCGGCTGCGGCGGCTGCGGTGCCGGCTGCGGCCGACGGTGCGGTGCCGCTCATGGCTCCGGGCGATGCTCCCGGGGCTCCACCGAGGGCGGCTCCCGGTGGTGCTGCGCTGGCGGGCAGCTGCGCCGCCAGGACGGTCGTTCCGAGCGCCAGCACGCTGGCGGCTGCGACGAGTGATCGAGACATCGGGCGTCCTCCGACCCAGAAGGGGAGCGACGCCGGGCGGCGTCGCCTGGGTGGTCAGGACAGTGCGCCCGAGGCTGTTTCGGACGACTTTGTCCGGACTGTCGGAACGTACACCCGGCCCCAGACCGGGGCAACGCACGTCACAGTGCACCGAAACGTGGAGAACAGGGCGTATGCCGCGCGCCGCGCCCCGCAGGGCAGCCGGGTGCGTGCGCGGTCGGGAGGCGGTGCCCGGCAGGTCGGGGCCTGGGGGTGCGTCAGCCGGCGTCGGGGGCGTACACGTCGCGCGGTGCCGGCTGGCCCTGGCCCTGCAGGCTGCCCATGGCGCGGATCGCGTCGAGCCGGTGGACGAGGTCGTCCGCCCGCGAGGCCACCACGGAGCGGTGCTCGCCCGCCGTGAGCCGGCGCCGGGCGGCGACCAGGTCGGTGCGGTTGGTGCCGCCGGCCCGCGCCGCCAGATCGAGGCGGCCGGACTGCACGTCGGCCATGCAGCCGAGGCAGAGGATCCCCTCGTCCGAGGACAGGTAGCCGACGCGCTCCCCGCCGGCCACGACCTCACCGCAGCCGCACACGGCGGGCTGGGAGAGACGGACCAGGGTCGGCAGCGTGCGCGGGTGGCTGTCCATGGGTGGCGACGCTAGGCCGGGGTGGGGCCGCGCGGTCACCATCAGGGACCCACCCAACCGTTCGGACGATGCGTTTTCGTGCGGTTGGCTGAGTTCGTGGCACTGGCGCAGGTCGGTGCCGACCCGGTCCCGACAGTCAGGACCAAGGTCCCTGTTGCGTCGTGCTGCGTTGCGGGACAAAGGAAGTGCGCCCCAGGCAACGAGGGCGAACCGGAAGGACAACCGGTCCGTGACCGCAGCGAGAGCCGCGGTGAACGCCTCCGACGAGGGCGGCGGGCCGCTCCACTCCTCCCGGATGCCGAGAGGTCGTCACTCCCGGACGACGAGGCCCCGGGCGGTTTGCGAATCGGCTCGGGGCCTCGCCACGGGCAGGCCGCCCCAACGGCCGGGCATGCCACAGGCTCCGCGGCACCGCGTCCGCCCGGTGGTGGAGCGCGACTCGACCCGAACGGCTGAGGCCGGGGGAGGGGCTGCTGGCCCGATACTGGTCCCGTGCTCGACACCGACTTCAGCCGTGCGGTGCGTGCGGCACAGTCGGGGGACGAGGTCGCGTTCGCACGGTTGTGGCGTGACGCGAACCCGCTGCTCGTGCGCTACCTGCGGGTGGTGGGTTACGACGACCCCTACGACGGCGCCTGCGAGGCGTGGATCACGGTGGTGCGCGGCCTCGCGGACTTCAGCGGTGACGAACGCGACTGGCTCGTGTGGCTGCTCACCTGCGCCCGGGCCCGCGCCCAAGAGGGGTCGCTGCGGCGTGCCTGGGGGTCGGTGAGCGTCGTCCCCGGCACGGGTCTCCCCGTCGGGGGCGCCCTGCCCGACGACGTCGAGGAGGAGCTCACGAGCGCCGCCATCGACGACCCGCGCACCCGCGGCATCGCCGACTCGCTCGCGGCTCTGCGCAGCCTGCCCCTGGGCCAGGGGGAGGTGCTGCTCCTGCGGTACGGGGCCGGCCTGTCGGTGCGTGACACCGCCCGCGTCACCGGCGTCGACGAGGTGTCCGTGGGAAGGCTCGCCCTGCGTGGCCTCGAGCGCCTCGGTGTCGACCCCGACCTGTTGCGGTGGTCGCTCACCGCGCCGCGCTCCGTCGCCGAGCTCGCCGACGAACGCGTGGTGCTGGGCGCCTTCACCGGTGGGTCCCGGGCCGGTCGCCGCGGCGCGGGCCGAGCAGGACGCGCCGGAGGTGGTCGCCCCGAAGGTCCTTCGGGCGCGAGACACCACGGCTCCCGGGTCATCGCCACCGTCGCCGTGCCCAGCGCGGCGGAGAACCACCGCGCCGGCGCAGTCGGCCCGGCGCGCCACGCCCGCGGAGGGTCCGCTCGCTCCCGCGGCGCACGCAACGTCGTGGGTCGCTCTCGCGGCGCGGCTCTCGCCGTCGCCGCCCTCTCGGCATCGGTGATGTCGCTGGGCGGCCTCACCGCCGCGGCATACGTCGGTGCCCTGCCGGCCCCGGTCCAGCAGGCGATGCACGACGCCATCGGGGCCCCGGCGCCGACTGCCGGCCCGTCGGCCGCGCCCGCCCGCGGCGGGTCCTCGACCGGTTCCACCGGCACCGCGCGGACCCCGTCGGCCGGGCCGTCGGCCGCTGCCGTGGCCGGGCTGTGCCGTGCGTGGTCGGCCGACCAGGCGGCGGGCACCCCCCGCGACCGGTCCAGGGCGTTCCGTGACCTCGCCTCCCGGGCCGGCGGCACCGACCGCGTGCAGGGGTACTGCGCCGGCGTCGCGACCCATCCGACGTCGCAGGTCGGGCCCGGCCCGGCCCCGACGGCGCACCCCACGGCCCCGGGCAAGGGGACGACGAGGACTCCGAACCCGCACTCCACCTCGCCGGGCAAGGGCACGACCCGGACGCCCGACCCGCACTCCAGCTCGCCCGGAAACGGCACGAGCAAGACGAAGACGCCGGCACCCCAGTCGACCGCTCCGGGGAAGGGCGCGACGAAGACCTCCGGGCAGGCCTCGACGGCTCCCGCCAAGCCCACCACCCCCACGAAGACGTCCTCCAAACCCGCGGCGGCACCGTCGACGGTCCCCTCGACCGGTCAGGGGAGCGGCGGCTCGGGCGGCGGCTCGGGCGGCGGCTCGGGCGGTGCGCCGGGACGAGCGGGGTAGGACCCGTGGCCGCCGCGACCGCGCTGCACCCGTCCGCGGGGGAGCGGCCCGCCGCACGTCCGAGCAGCACTGCTGCCGTAGGCTTCGCGCCGTGCTGTTCCCGCTGACCGTCGCCGTCTTCGTGGTGGCGCTCGCCCTGCTGGCGCTGTCCGGTTGGTATGCCGCGAGGGGCCGGCTGCTCGACGACCGGCTGCTCCTCGCGGGCGCCGTCCTCGAGGTCGGCCTGGTCGTGCAGCTCGTGGTCGCGCTCGTCCACGTGGGGCAGGTGACCGGCGGGGGAGCCGAGCGCGCCACGTTCGCCGCGTACGCCGTCACGCTGCCGTTCGTCCCGCCGGTGGCACTGTTCACGGCACTCAAGGAGAAGACGCGCTGGGCGATGGTGGTCGTCGCCGTCGGCGCGTTCGGGGTGGCCGTGATGACGGCCCGCCTGCAGCAGATCTGGAGCCTCGGTGGCTGAGTCGACGTCGCAGCAGCAGCCCGGCGCCCCGCGGTCGACCCGCTCGGGCCCCGGCATCATCCTCGTGTCGGTCTACGGCCTGCTGGCGCTCGCCGCGACCGGCCGCTCGGTCCTGCAGATCACCGAGTACTTCTCCCGCGCCCCGCTCGCCTACGTCCTGTCGGCCGTCGCGGCCGTGATCTACATCGTCGCCACCGTCGCCCTCGCGCGCGGCGACCGGACGTCCCGCCGCGTGGCGCTCGCGGCCATCAGTGTCGAGCTGGTCGGCGTGCTCGTCGTCGGGCTCGCGTCGTACCTCGCGCGCAGTGCCTTCCCCGACAAGACGGTGTGGTCGCACTTCGGCTCGGGGTACGGGTTCGTCCCGCTCGTGCTGCCCGTGCTCGGCCTGCTGTGGCTGCGCCGGACGGCTACCGTCCCGGACGCGACGGGCGCCCCAGCACAGGACAGAACGGGACAGGACAGCACGGCACAGGGCAGCCCCGAGGCGGACGGCCCCGGGGCTGCAGCCTCGCGCTAGGTCCTCGCGCTAGGTCCTCGTGTCAGTCCCCGCTCAGGAGGCGTCCTCGTCCGGCTCGAGGACGAACACCGGGATCAGGCGGTCGGTCTTGGTCTGGTACTCGGCGTAGGGCGGGTAGGCCTCGACGCAGCGCTCCCACCACTGCTCGCGCTCCTCGCCCTCGAGCTCGCGCGCCCGGACGGTCCACGTGCGGTCGTCGTCCTGGAGGTCGAGGACCGGGTTCTTGCGGACGTTCGCGTACCACGCGGGGTGCTCGGGGGCGCCGCCCTTGCTGGCCACCGCGGCATACAGGCCCTCGTGCTCGACCCGCATCAGCGGCACCTTGCGCACCTTGCCGGACACCCCGAGCATCGTCAGCATCACGACCGGCCGGTCCATGATGGAGACCGAGCGGGTCGTGCCCGTGCTCTCGATGGTCTCTACCTGCTCGCGGACCCACTTCGTGGGGCTGGGGACGTATTCACCCGTGATCGTCGTCATGTGTCCCACAACACCACGGGCGCCTGATTTGTTGCACCTCGGGCCCGGCGCCGGGTGGGCGGCGGACCTGTGGACAACCGCGGAGCCGGGTCCCGCGCGTCCTAGCCTCGAGGACATGCCCAGGATCTCCGTCACCCCCGAGGCGCTCACCGCGCTGGCCGGCTCGCTGGCGGGCGTCGCCGACGAGCTCGCGTGGTGCGCCCAGCGTGCGGGCACCGACGCCTGGGCCCTCGGGCCCGGGGACAGTGCAGGCGCGCTGGCGGAGGTCCTCGGCGACTTCGAGCACCAGCGCCTGCTGCTCGGGCGGTCGTGCGCCGCGCTCTCGGCTTCGGTGCGCACCGCGGGTTCGGCGTACGCCGAGGTCGAGGCCGGGATCGGCACCGACCTCGGCGCGCACGGCGACGGCTGGGGGAGCGCCTGGTGAGGGCTCCCGCGCCGGTCGACGGCGACCCGGCGACGGTCCGGGCGCTCGCGGGCACGCTCGCCGGGCAGGGCGACTGGCTGGGCTCGCTCGGGGGCAGCCTGCGCGGCCTCGCCGACCCCTCGCTCACGACGTGGGACAGTGCCGCGGGCGTGGCGTTCGGGCGGCGGTGCGCCGGCGTCGCTGGCGTCGTCGACCGCCTCTCGCGTCGGTATGCCGTGGCCGCCAGGGCACTCGTGGCCCTCGCCGAGTCCCTCGCTCGGGCACAGGCGACCGTGGCCGCCGCCCAGAGGGCGCACGAGGAGGCGTGGCCCGAGTTCCTCGCCGCCGGGGACGCCATGGCCCTCGCCGAGTCGAGCGACGACCCGGCCGTCAGGAGCACCGCGCCGAGGCTGCGCGCCCGGATGGCGGAGGCGGGGCAGCGGGTGCAGGCGGCCGAAGGGAGAGCGTCCGCGGCCCGGGAGGAGTTCCGGGCCGCCGACCGGCGGTGCGCGTCGGTGCTGGCGTCCCTGCGGGACGACGGCCTCTCCGACAGCGGGTGGTACGACGCGGTGACGACCACCCGCGACGTCGCGGGGGCCGTGGGGTCGGTCGCCGACACGGTGGCACTGCTCCCGGTGCCGCCGGTCCGGGCGGGAGCCGAGTCCGTCGCCGCCGTCGCGGGCGGGGCCGGGCTGGCCGCGGACGCTGCGCTGCTGATGGTGTGGGGCGACGGCTCCTGGTCCTCGTTGGCGCTGGGGGCAGCCGCCTCCGCCGCCGGCCCTGTCGCGGGCGGCCTCAAGACCGGCGCCAGGGCCACCAATGCCGCCGCGCAGGCCGCGGCCTCGACCCGCGTCGAACGCAGGTCCCTGCGGATCGGTGTCGGCCGGCGCCTGGCGGTCGCCGTCGGGGCGCCGAGCGCACGAGCCTTCGGCAAGGCACCCACGCCGGTGGCCCGCACCGTGCGGTGGACCGCCCCGTCGCGCCACCCCGGGACGTGGCCCCGGTGGGCGGCCGAGCAGGCGGAGCTGCGCACGCGGGCCGCGGTGCAGAACCGGTGGCTCGACGACTGGCGTGCCGTCACGAGCACCTCCGGCACGTCGCCCCGGATGCTCGCGACGGCCTGGGGGGTGGAGGCGGGTGGGGCGGCGCTCGACCAGGTGTCCTCGGCGCGCGACGCCCGGGCGGCAGCGGCCTCCGACCGGGCGGTCGAGGAGGCCGGCAGGCGCCTGACCTTGGGAAATCCACCACACGGCGCCGAGCAGGATGTGGCGCGGCACCGTTGACTGACCGGGATGTCCGGAAATACGCTCCATTCAGCAAAAGCCAACTTCCGCGATGTGGAAAAACAAGGCGGTGCGTTCGATGGACACCGAGGTCCTGGCCGGGCGGCTGCGCGCCCTCGTGGGCGCGGACGCCGTCCTCACCGACCGGCAGGAGCTGCGCACCTACGAGTGCGACGGCCTGGCCCACTACCGGGTGGTGCCCGCCATGGTCGTGCTCGCCGCCAGCACCGCTGACGTCGCGGCCACGGTCACCGAGTGCGCCCGCGCCGGGGTGCCGTTCGTCGCGCGGGGCTCCGGCACGGGCCTGTCCGGTGGGGCGCTGCCGCACGCCGACGGCGTCCTCATCGTCATGAGCCGCATGCGCGACGTGCTCGAGGTCGACCGCGACAACCAGCGGGCCGTGGTGGAGCCCGGGGTCATCAACCTGCAGCTCAGCGACCTGACCCGGCCGGTGGGGTACTACTACGCCCCCGACCCCTCCAGCCAGCAGGTGTGCTCCATCGGGGGCAACGTCGCCGAGAACTCCGGTGGGGCGCACTGCCTCAAGTACGGCTTCACCACCAACCACGTCACCGGGCTCGAGCTCGTCACGGCCGCCGGGGACGTCGTCGAGGTCGGCGGGAAGGCCCCCGACCCCACGGGGTACGACCTGCTCGGAGCCCTCGTCGGCTCCGAGGGCACGCTCGGCATCGCGACGCGGGTGACCGTGCGGCTGACCCGCACCCCGGAGGACGTCTCGACCCTGCTCGCGGCCTTCGCCTCCACCGACGCAGCCGGTGAGGCGGTGTCGGCGATCATCGGCGCGGGGGTCATCCCGGCGGCCATCGAGATGATGGACGCGCTCGCGATCGAGGCGGCCGAGGCCGCGGTCCACTGCGACTACCCGGCAGGGGCCGGGGCGGTGCTCATCGTCGAGATCGACGGCCCTGCCCCCGACGTCCGGCACGTCTTCGCCGAGGTCGAGCGGCACTGCCGCGACGCCGGGGCCTTCGAGATCCGCATCGCCCGCGACGACACCGAGCGCGCGCTGTTCTGGAAGGGCCGCAAGTCGGCCTTCGCCGCAGTGGGCCGGATCAGCCCCGACTACATCGTCCAGGACGGCGTCATCCCGCGGACCTCCCTGCCCGAGGTGCTGCGCGCCATCGCGGAGCTCTCCGAGCGCAGCGGGGTCCGCGTGGCCAACGTCTTCCACGCGGGCGACGGCAACCTGCACCCGCTCGTGCTGTTTGACGACGGGCACGAGGGCGAGGCCGAACGGGCCGAGGAGGTCTCCGGCGCGATCCTCGACCTGTGCATCGAGCACGGCGGCTCGATCACGGGTGAGCACGGGGTCGGTGCCGACAAGGCCAAGTTCATGCCGCGGATGTTCACCGACGACGACCTCGACACCATGCAGCTCGTCCGCTGCGCGTTCGACCCGGACTCGATCTCCAACCCCGGCAAGGTGTTCCCGACCCCGCGCCTGTGCGGCGAGCGGCCGGGGCGGCACCAGGGCGCGCACCCGTTGGCCGAGGCCGGCGTGGCGGAGGTCTTCTGATGGTGCCGGTGATGGCGATGGCGATGGCGCCAGCGATGGCGATGGCAAGGGGAATGGCCATGGCCATGGCGGGGCGCGGGGGCGACTCGTGACGACCCAGGTGTCCGACGACCTGCTCCGCGCCTGCGACGGACGGGTGGAGCCCGCGGGCGACGGCGACGCCGTGCTCGGCACACGCCCTCGCTGGGTCGCGTCCCCGGGGAGCACGGAGCAAGCGGCGGCGCTGGTGCAGATCGCGGCTCGGGACGGGCTCGCGGTCACGGCCCGCGGCTCGCGCACCAAGCTGCGGTGGGGAGGCCGGCCCGAACGCCTCGACCTCGTGGTCGACACCAGCCGCCTCGACGCGCTGGTCGAGCACGCCGCCGGCGACCTCGTCTACATCGCCGGTGCCGGCCGGTCGCTGGCGCAGGTGCAGGAGGACGTCGGTGGAGCCGGCCAGCGGCTCGGGATCGACCCGCCGACCGGTGGCTCGCTCGGCGGAGCCGTCGCCACCGCCGCGAGCGGGCCGCTGCGCCTGCACCACGGCGCGGTCCGCGACCTGGTGATCGGCATGACCCTGGTCCGCGCCGACGGGGTCGTGGCTCACAGCGGCGGCAAGGTGGTCAAGAACGTCGCCGGCTACGACCTCGCCAAGCTGCTCACCGGGTCCTTCGGCACCCTCGGGCTGGTCACGCAGGTGGCCGTGCGGCTGCACCCGGTGCCGCAGGGGCGCCGCTGGGTGACGGCCTCGGTGGCCGACGAGGCAGCCGCCGGCACCGCCGCGCTCGCGGTGGCGCACAGCCAGCTCGTCCCGTCGGCCGTCGAGCTCGAGGTCCCCGGCTCGCGCCGCGGCGCCGGCGGCGGCGACCCCACTGGTGCCCTCGGCGCCCTGTCGGTCCTCGTCGAGGGCCATCCCGACGGCGCCGCCGAGTCGGCCCGGCGGGTCGCCGACCTGCTGGCCGCGTCCGGTGGCGAGGACGTGCAGGTGGGGGAGGAGCCGCCCTCGTGGTGGGGTGGTGACGTCGCCGCCGACCACGACGGGTGCACGCTCCTGCGGGTCACCCACGTGCTCACCGGGGTGACACCGCTGCTGCGCGCCCTGTCCGAGGCCACCTCGGGGGCCGGCGTGCGGGCGCACCTGCGCGGCTCGCCCGCGGTCGGCGTGGAGCACGTGGCCCTCGAGGGCGACACCGACGCGGTGGCCGCGCTCGTCCAGCGACTCCGGGTCGCCTCGGGCGGCTTCGACGGCCAGGTCGTCGTGCTCGACGGCCCGGACGACGTCCGGGACCGGGTGGACCTGTGGGGACCCGTCCAGGCGCTCGGGCTGATGCGCGCCGTCAAGGACCGCTTCGACCCCGGCCGGCTGCTGTCGCCCGGGCGCTTCGTGGGAGGCATCTGATGACCAGCACCGACCCGACCACCGGGCACGGCCCCGCCGGGGCGGCAGGACCGGCCGACGGTGTCGTCGACCGGACCGCGGAGCACGGCCAGGGGAGTCGGCGAGCGGCCGCCCTGGACGGGCCCCACTTCGACGACCACCGGCCCCCGTCGCAGGAGCTGCTCTCCGACTGCGTGCACTGCGGCTTCTGCCTGCCGACGTGCCCCACGTACGTGCTGTGGGGGGAGGAGATGGACTCGCCCCGCGGCCGGATCCACCTCATGCAGCAGGTGGTGGGCGGCGAGCCGCTGACGCCCGAGGTCGTCGGCCACTTCGACGCCTGCCTCGGCTGCATGTCCTGCGTCACCGCCTGCCCCTCCGGCGTGCAGTACGACAAGCTCATCACCGACACCCGCGCCCAGGTCGAGCGCAACACCACCCGCTCGCCCTCCGACCGCGCGCTCCGTGAGGCGGTCTTCGCGCTCTTCCCCTACCCGCGCAGGCTGCGCGCCCTGCGCGGGCCGCTGCGGCTGCACCAGCGGTCGGGTCTGTCCCGACTTCTCCGCAGGTCCGGTGTGCTGCAACGGATCTCGCCCCAGCTCGCCGCGATGGAGTCGCTGCCCCCGCCCCTCGGCCGACGCGAGGACGTGCCGCCCCTGACGCCGGCGCGCGGCACGAAGCGGGGGACCGTCGGGATGCTGCTCGGCTGCGTGCAGCGCGAGTTCTTCCCGGGGGTCAATGCCGCCACCGCGCGAGTGCTGGCCGCCGAGGGGTTCGACGTCGTCGCGCCGCCCGGGCAGGGGTGCTGCGGTGCACTCTCCGCCCACAACGGCCGCGAGGAGGAGGCCGCAGGCTTCGCCCGCAGCCTCGTCGAGGAGTTCGAGCGGGCCGGCGTCGAGCACGTGGTCGTGAACTCCGCGGGCTGCGGCTCGGCGATGAAGGAGTATGCCGACCTGCTCGCCGACGACCCCGCCTGGGCGAACCGTGCGCGGGCCTTCGCCGACCGCGTCCGCGACGTCAGCGAGATCCTCGCGGAAGCCGGACCCGTGGCCCCGCGGCACCCGCTGGAGGTGTCGGTGGCGTACCACGACGCCTGCCACCTCGGCCACGCCCAGGGCATCCGCGCCCAGCCGCGGGAGCTGCTGCGCGGCATACCCGGCCTCGAGCTGCGGGAGATCAACGAGGCGTCGCTGTGCTGCGGCAGCGCGGGCATCTACAACCTCCTCAAGCCCGAGGCCGCCCGTGAGCTGGGCGACCGCAAGGCGACCAACGTCGTCGCCACCGGCGCCGAGCTGCTCGTCACCGCCAACCCGGGCTGCCTGATGCAGGTCCGGACGTCGCTGGAGCGGGCCGGGGCCGCGATGGCGATGGCTCACACCATCGAGGTGCTCGATGCCTCGATCCGAGGACTGTCACCCGAGGACCTCGGCGTGACACGAGGGAGGTCGCCGCAGGCCTGACCCGAGGGCTTCCTTCCCCGCAACACCGCCGGAAACGACGACCCCCCACACATCCCCCCTCACACCCCGAGGTGAACGCATGTTCCGTCCGGTACTCGACGCCGTAGGTGGTTCCCTGTTCCTCACGGCCCTCGTGGCCATGCTCCCCCTGCTCACCATCTTCATCCTGCTCGGCGGCCTGCGGCTCGCCGCGTGGAAGGCCGGCATCGCGGCCCTGCTCGTCTCCATCGTGATCGCCATCTGGGCCTACTCGATGCCCGTCGGCATGGCCGTGTCCAGCGGCATCGAGGGCGCGGCCTTCGGCTTCTTCCCGATCATGTGGATCGTCATCAACGCGATCTGGGTCTACAACATGACGGTCTCGACGGGGCACTTCGACGTGCTCCGCCGTTCGTTCGCGAGCATCAGCGACGACCAGCGGATCCAGGCCGTCATCATCGCCTTCTCGTTCGGCGCCCTGCTCGAGGCGCTGGCCGGCTTCGGCACACCCGTCGCCATCACGAGCGTGATGCTCATCGCCCTGGGCTTCCGACCGCTCAAGGCAGCGGTCGTGGCCCTGGTCGCGAACACCGCGCCGGTCGCGTTCGGCGCGCTGGCCGTGCCGATCACCACCCTGGCGACCGTCAGCCAGCAGCCCGAGCACACGCTGTCGCAGATCGTCGGGCGGCAGACCCCGCTGCTCGGCGTCTTCGTGCCGATGGCGCTGGTCTTCATCATCGACCGGGGCCGCGGGGTCCGGGCGACCCTGCCCGCGACGCTCACCTGCGGGATCACCTTCGCCGTGGCCCAGTTCGTCACCTCGAACTACATCTCCACCCCGCTGACGGACATCGTCGCCTCGCTGGCGAGCGCGCTCGCCGTCGTCCTGCTGCTGCGCGTCTGGCAGCCGAAGGAGCACTACGTGGAGTCGGCTGTCGAGGAGGAGGAGGTCGTGGCGGCCGGTTCGCGCAGCTCCCGGGGCTCGGCCACCGTTGCCATGGCGGCCGAGGGCGACGACCAGCACGGCGACCGGCACCACGGGCGTCGACGCCCGGTGCACACCGAGAGCGACGCGGGCGCCGAGGACCTCACCACCATGAGGGCCCGCGACGAGGCCGCGCACGACCGCGGCTCCGACGTGTTCAAGGCCTACGCGCCGTACCTCATCATCATCATCGTCTTCGTGGTGGCGCAGCTGCCCGGCATCAAGGACGCCCTCGACGCACCGACCAAGGTGTTCAACTGGCCGGGTCTCGACGGGCTGCAGAGCGCGTCGGGCAAGGCCTCGAAGATCCCGCAGTTCAAGCTGAACTGGCTCGCCGCAGCGGGCACGCTGATGCTGATCTCCGGGATCGTCTCCATCCCCGTGCTGGGGATCTCCCCGGCGAGGGCGCTGCGGGCCTACGGCACGACGCTCAAGCAGCTCGCTGCCGCGATCGTCACGGTCATGGCCGTGCTGGGTCTGGCCTACGTCATGAACGCCTCGGGACAGACCTCCAGCCTCGGCACGTGGATGGCGGGTGCGGGCGGCGCGTTCGCCCTGCTGTCGCCGATCCTCGGCTGGCTCGGTGTCGCGGTCACCGGGTCGGACACCTCGTCGAACTCGCTGTTCGGCGCCCTGCAGGTGACCGCCGCCAAGGACGCCGGGCTGCACCCGGCCCTGATGGCCGCCGCGAACTCCTCCGGCGGCGTCCTAGGCAAGATGATCTCCCCGCAGAACCTGGCGATCGCCGCTGCGGCCGTGGGCATGTCGGGTCGCGAGGGCGACATCTTCCGCAGGGTCATCGGGTGGAGCGTCGCCTTCGTGGCGTTCATGTGCGTCCTGGTCTTCCTGCAGTCGACCGCGGTGCTCAGCTGGATGATCCCCTAGCGCGGTCTGCCTGCCCGACCGACGGCCCCGACCACCACCGCGTGGTCGGGGCCGTCCGCGATGAGAGACGGGTGTCCCGGCCCGTGGCGGGCTCGGCGTAGCCTTCGGACAGGTCATGAGTGCCAGCGCCAAGCCCCGGCTCGCTGGCCGGCAACCCTCCTCCGCGGTGGGGTGCCCCGGGTGAGGACCAGGCGCACGGCTCCCGCCGTGCGCAAGCGCGGGAGACCCACCACGTGTCCCGCACCGCCTCCGGCGGTGGCGACCAGCACTCCACCGTCGGCGACGGACCCGCCGAGGCCGCGTCCCGCGGCACACGAGAGTGAAGGTTCCCATGAGCAGCACCAACTGGTCGTTCGAGACCCGCCAGATCCACGTCGGCCAGGAGCCGGACTCCGCCACCGGGGCCCGCGCCCTGCCGATCTACCAGACGACGTCGTACGTCTTCAAGGACGCCGAGCACGCGGCAAACCTGTTCGCGCTCAAGGAGTTCGGCAACATCTACACCCGCATCATGAACCCCACGCAGGACGCCGTGGAGCAGCGGATCGCCTCCCTCGAGGGCGGCGTCGGGGCCCTGCTCGTGGCGTCGGGCCAGGCGGCCGAGACCCTGGCGATCCTCAACATCGCCGAGGCCGGCGACCACGTCGTGGCCAGCCCGTCGCTCTACGGCGGCACGTACAACCTGCTCAAGCACACGCTGCCGAAGTTCGGCCTCGAGGTGACCTTCGTCGAGGACCCCAACGACCTCGAGTCGTGGCGCCGGGCCGTGCGGCCCAACACCAAGCTCTTCTTCGGCGAGACCATCTCCAACCCCAAGTCCGAGGTGCTCGACATCGAGGGCGTGGCGGCGGTCGCCCACGAGGCGGGCGTGCCGCTGGTCGTCGACAACACGATCGCGACGCCGTACCTCATCCGCCCGCTGGAGTGGGGCGCCGACATCGTGGTGCACTCGGCGACGAAGTACCTCGGCGGCCACGGCACCACCATCGCCGGGGTCATCGTCGACGGCGGGTCGTTCGACTTCGCCAAGGACCCTGAGCGCTTCCCCGGCTACAACACCCCCGACGAGAGCTACCACGGGCTCGTCTTCGCCCGGGACCTCGGCGTCGGCAGCCCGCTCGGTGCCAACCTCGCCTACATCCTCAAGGCCCGGGTCCAGCTGCTGCGCGACCTCGGCGCAGCGGTCTCGCCGTTCAACGCCTTCCTCATCGCCCAGGGCATCGAGACCCTCAGCCTGCGGATCGAGCGCCACCTGCAGAACGCCCACGAGGTGGCGAAGTACCTGGGCGGCCACGAGCAGGTCGAGCGGGTCGTCTGGGCCTCGCTGCCCGACCACGAGTCGTACGAGAAGGCGAAGAAGTACACGCCGCGCGGTGCCGGTGCGGTGCTCGCGTTCGAGATCAGGGGCGGGGTCGAGGCGGGCAAGCGGTTCGTCGAGGCCCTCCAGCTGCACAGCCACGTGGCCAACCTCGGCGACGTCCGCTCGCTGGCGATCCACCCGGCGTCGACGACGCACTCCCAGGGCCCGGACGAGGACCGCCTCGCGGCCGGGGTGACGCCCGGGCTCGTGCGGCTCGCAGTCGGCATCGAGCACGTCGACGACATCATCGCCGACCTCGACCAGGGCTTCATCGCCGCCAAGGGCGCCTGAGCGGTCGGGTATTCGGGTGCGGGTGGAGGAGGGGCCGCCCGTATCGTAGGGCCCATGTCCTCCGCCGGTTCCGAGCAGCCTCGCGCTGCCCGGAACCGGCGCAGGCGTCCCCGGCGCGGGCCGTCGGAGGGCGCCGCCGGCCAGGGCCAGCAGCTGCGGCAACCGCGGCAGCCCCGGCAACCGCGGCACCCACGCCCCCGCCGGGCGATCCCCGTGCCGGAGCTGCGCTACCCCGAGCAGCTCCCGGTCGTCGCGCGCAAGGACGACATCGCCGCGGCCATCCGCGACCACCAGGTCGTCGTCATCGCGGGCGAGACCGGGTCGGGCAAGACCACCCAGCTGCCCAAGATCTGCCTCGAAGTCGGTCGCGGCCAGCAGGGCATCGTCGGGCACACCCAGCCCCGCCGCATCGCCGCCCGCTCGGTCGCCGAGCGCATCGCCGAGGAGCTCGAGGTCGAGCTCGGTGGCGCGATCGGCTACCAGGTGAGGTTCACCGACACGAGCAGCGACGACACGCTCGTCAAGGTGATGACCGACGGCATCTTGCTCAACGAGATGCAGCGCGACCGGATGCTGCGCAAGTACGACACGATCATCATCGACGAGGCGCACGAGCGGTCGCTCAACATCGACTTCATCCTCGGCTACCTCAAGCAGCTGCTGCCGCGCCGCCCCGACCTCAAGGTCGTCATCACCTCGGCGACCATCGACCCCGAGCGGTTCGCCCAGCACTTCGCCGACCCGCGCACGGGCGAGCCGGCGCCGATCATCGAGGTCTCCGGCCGCACGTACCCCGTCGAGGTCCGCTACCGCCCGCTCGTCGACCCCGACCGCGACGACGCCGAGGAGCGCGACCAGGTCACCGGTGTCGTCGAGGCGGTCGAGGAGCTGTGGACCGAGGCCCGTGGCGGCGACGGCGGCGGCCAGGACATCCTCGTCTTCCTCTCGGGTGAGCGGGAGATCCGCGACACCGCGTCGGCCCTCGAGGGCCTGGGGCTGCCGCAGACCGAGGTGCTCCCGCTCTACGCGCGGCTGTCCGCCGCCGAGCAGCACCGGGTCTTCTCCGGCCACTCCGGACGCCGGATCGTGTTGGCCACCAACGTCGCCGAGACGTCGCTGACGGTACCGGGCATCCGGTACGTCGTCGACGCCGGCACCGCGCGCATCTCGCGCTACAGCCAGCGCACCAAGGTGCAGCGGCTGCCGATCGAGCCGGTGTCGCAGGCGAGCGCCAACCAGCGTGCCGGCCGCTGCGGCCGCGTGGCCGACGGCATCTGCATCCGGCTGTACTCCGAGGCCGACTACGAGTCCCGGCCGGAGTTCACCGAGCCCGAGGTCCAGCGCACCAGCCTCGCGTCGGTCATCCTGCAGATGACGGCGCTCGGGCTCGGCGACGTCGCGCGGTTCCCCTTCGTCGACGCCCCCGACCCGCGCCAGGTGGCCGACGGCGTGCGGCTCCTCGAGGAGCTCCAGGCCTTCGACGCGGGCGACGGTGTGGGCAGCACCGAGGGCGCCGGCGAGGAGTATGCCGGGGAGCCGGGGGAGCGGGGAACCGCACCGAGGCGCCGTGGGCGGGAGCGGCGGCTCACGGCATACGGAAGGTCGCTGGCCCGGCTGCCCGTGGACCCACGGCTGGGGCGCATGCTCATCGAGGCCGGGAAGCTGGGGTGCACGCGCGAGGCGCTGGTCATCGTGGCCGCGCTCTCCATGCAGGACCCGCGTGAGCGGCCGGCCGACAAGCAGACCCAGGCCGACCAGGCGCACGCCCGGTTCCGCGACGAGCACTCGGACTTCATGTCGTTGCTCAACCTCTGGAACTACCTCAAGGAGCAGCAGAAGGCGTTGTCGCACAGCGCGTTCCGGCGCATGTGCCGCACCGAGTTCCTGCACTACCTGCGGGTGCGCGAGTGGCAGGACCTGCACTCCCAGCTGCGCCGCGCCTGCCAGGACGTCGGCATCGACCCCAAGCAGGCGACCTCGGCGCCGGGGGAGCCGCCCAACGCCGACCTCGTTCACCAGGCGCTGCTCGCCGGGCTGCTGTCGCACATCGGCGTGCGCGACGAGGCGAAGCGGGACTACCTCGGTGCCCGGGGAGCGCGGTTCGGGATCTCGCCGGGGTCGACCCTGTTCCGCCGCCAGCCGGCGTTCGTGATGGCCGCCGAGCTCGTCGAGACGACCCGCCTGTGGGCCCGCACCAACGCCCGGATCGACCCGCTGTGGGCCGAGCGCGCGGCGCCGCACCTGGTGAAGCGGACCTACTCCGAGCCGCGCTGGTCGCGCAAGCAGGGGGCCGCCCTGGCCACCGAACGGGTCACCCTCTACGGCGTGCCGCTGGTCGCCGCTCGGACGGTCAACTACGCCAGGATCCAGCCCGAGGAGTCGCGCGACCTCTTCATCCGGCACGCGCTGGTCGAGGGGGACTGGGACACCCACCACGAGTTCCACCGGGCGAACACCGCTCTGCTGCAACGGCTCTCCGAGCTCGAGGAGCGCGCGCGCCGACGCGACATCGTGGTCGACGACGAGGACCTCGTCGCGTTCTTCGACGAGCGCGTGCCCGCCGAGGTCGTCTCGCAACGCCACTTCGACCGATGGTGGAAGCACGCGCGGCGGGAGACGCCGGACCTGCTGACGTTCACCGAGGACCTGCTCACCCGCGACAGCGCGGAGGAGGTGTCGGCGCGCGACTACCCGCGCACGTGGCGCCAGGGTGGGCTCGAGCTGCCCGTCACCTACCAGTTCGAGCCGGGGGCGGCAGCCGACGGGGTCACCGTGCACATTCCGGTGCAGGTGCTCAACCGCGTGTCACCCGAGGGGTTCGACTGGCAGGTGCCGGGCCTGCGCGGCGACCTCGCGACGGCCCTCGTCCGTGCCCTGCCGAAGGGCGTCCGGCGCAACTTCGTCCCCGCACCCGACCACGCAGCCGCCGCGCTGGCGGACGTCCAGCCCGGCGACGGACGCACGCTGGCCGAGGAGCTCGGCCGGGTGCTGCACGCCAGGACCGGCGTGCGCGTCGACCCCGCGGACTGGCACCCCGAGGCCGTCCCCGACCACCTGCGGGTCACCTTCAGCGTCGAGGACGGCGGCGGACGCGTGCTGGGCGCCGGCAAGGACCTCGAGGAGCTGCAGGCCCGGCTCGCCGGCCAGGTGCAGCGACGCATGTCCCGAGCCGGTGCCCGCGTCGAACGAAAAGGCCTGCGGCAGTGGGACTTCGGCACCCTGCCGGAGACCTTCGACACGAGGTCCGGCGGCCAGGTGGTGCAGGGTTTCCCGGCCCTGGTCGACCGCGGCGACTGCGTCGACCTCGTCGTCCTGCCCGGCCGTCGCGCCGCCGACGCGGCGACCGCCCTGGGGGTGCGCCGGCTTCTGCTGCTCAACACCGCGCCGCCGTGGAAGCGCGTGCTCGCCCGCCTCGGCAACGCCCAGAAGCTCAGCCTGGCGGACAACCCGCACGGCTCCGTGCCCGCGCTGCTCGAGGACTGCCTGGCGTGCGCCGTGGACGCGATCACGGCCCAGCGCGGATCAGCGGGCGCCCATGGCGTGCGCGACGAGGCGGCCTTCGAGGAGGTGCTCGCCGCCGTGCGCACCCACGTCGCCACCCGGGTCCTGCAGGTGGTCGACGAGGTCGAGCCGGTGCTGGCCACCGCCCGGGAGGTCCGGCGCCTGCTCGACGCGCTGCGGGCCCCGGCCGCCGCTGCCCTCGTCGCCGACGTCCGGGCGCAGCTCGACAGCCTCGTCTACGCCGGCTTCGTCGCGGACACCGGGATCGCGCACCTGCCGCACCTGCGCCGGTACCTGCGGGGGATGGTGCAGCGGCTCGAGAAGGCGCCCTCGTCGCCGTCCGCCCTGGCCCGCGACGCCGCGAACCAGGAGGTCGTCGACCGGGTCGAGGTCGCGTATGCCGACCTGCTCGACTCCCTGTCGCCCGAGGACCGCCGCTCGGCCGCCGTCCGCGACGTCGGGTGGATGGTGGAGGACCTGCGCGTCAGCCTCTTCGCGAACTCCCTCGGGACGCCGCGGCCGGTGTCGGAGAAGCGCATCCGCAACGCCATCGCAGCCCTCCAGGCCTGAGGTCACGGGCCCCTCACACGGGGCCCGCTGCCCCCTGACACGGGTTTGGGTGCCCAGGAGTGCGGGATTCCGCACCTCTGGGCACCCAAACAGGGGTCGACCGGAGTCGCTGGGGTGGCTGCGCGTCAGGCCAGATGGACGTTCTCGTGGCCCTCGGACGACAGGGCCTCGTGCCTGACGTTGAGGAACAGGAACGTCACCAGCGCACCGACGAGGATCATCCCGGCGCCCACGAGGTAGGCGTGGCCGGATCCGTAGGTCTGCGCCTGCAGCGCGACCTGGTGCTGCGCCGCCTGGAGCTGCTCGGGGCTCAGCGCCCCGGACTGCGCCTTGGCCTGCAGCGCGGCGCCCAGCTCGGCACCGCGGTCCTTGGCGGCGTTCGCGAAGACCGTGCTGAGGGTCGCCAGGCCGAGCGAGCCGCCGACCTGCTGCATCGTGTTCAGCACCGCCGACGCCACACCGGAGTCCTCCTTGGCCACGCCCGCGGTCGCCGTGAGCGTCATGGGCACGAAGGTCAGGCCCATGCCCACCGACAGGGTGACGATCCACGGCAGGAGGCCGCCGGCATACGAGCTGTCGACGTCGAGCCGCGAGAACCCGAACATGCCCACCGACGCCAGCAGCGCGCCGAAGCCGGAAATCCAGCGCGGGTCGACGCGGGTCATGAGGGTGGAGGCGACCTGCGCCGCGACGACGATGCCGGCCGAGAAGGGCAGGAACGCGAAGCCGGACTTCAGCGGCGAGTAGCCCAGCACCTGCTGGATGTAGAGGCCGAGGAAGTAGAACATCGCGAACATCGCCGCGCCGACGACGAGCATCACGACGAAGGACGTGCCGCGCATGCGGTCGGCGAGGATGCGGATCGGCATGAGGGCGTGGCTCGAGCGGGCCTCGACGGCGACGAACGCGACGAGCAGGACGACGCCGAGCGCGAGGGTGGTGATGGTCGTCGCGGACGACCAGGAGTCGGATGCCGCGTGGGTGAGGCCGTAGACGAGCGAGACGAGGCCGCCGGTGCCGAGGATGGCGCCGGGGACGTCCACGCGGCCCTCGGCCCGGACCGACTCGGGCAGGAAGCGGGGCGCCAGCAGGGCTACGGCGAGGCCGATCGGGACGTTGATGAACATCGTCCAGCGCCAGTCGATCTCGGTCAGGGCGCCGCCGAGGATGAGGCCGACCGCGGCGCCCGCTCCGGACATCGCGGCGTACACGCCCATGGCGCGGTTGCGCGCGGGGCCGGCCGGGAACGTCGTGGTGATGAGCGCCAGGGCGGTGGGGGAGGCCAGTGCGGCGCCGACACCCTGCAGGGCACGGGCCCCGAGCAGCATGCCCTCGGTCTGCGCGAGCCCGCCGAGCAGCGAGGCGCCGGCGAAGAGCAGCACGCCGGTCATGAAGACGGTGCGGCGGCCGAACAGGTCACCGAGGCGCCCGCCGAGGAGCAGCAAACCGCCGAAGGCGAGGGTGTATGCCGTGACGACCCACGACAGGTTGTCCTGGGTGAACCCCAGGTCGGTCATGATGTGCGGCATCGCGATGTTCACGATGGTGCCGTCGAGCACCACCATGAGCTGGGCGGCGCTGATGACGGTGAGGGCGATGCCGAGGTGGCGGGTGCGGCCACCCTCGGCCTCCCCGGGTCCGGAGGCCGAGACGGGCTCGACGACAGCAGGAGATGACATGGGTTGTCCTTGGTGTGCGGTGGAGCGGTGGATGGAGGAGTCAGCTGCGCGGCAACGTCGCTGCGCAGGCGGGGAGGACGACGCTGTCCACCAGGAACGTGAGGCGCTCGCGGCTCGGGTGGGAGCCGGTCAGCATCGCCTCGTGGATGCTGATGGCGGGCAGCAGGCGGGCGAGGAGGTCGAGGTCGGCGTCCGGCCCCACCTCGCCGCGCTGCTGCGCCGCCTCGAAGATGCGGCGGGCGCCGGCCAGCTTGGGCCCGAGGAGCCGGGTGAGGACGGCGTCGGCCAGCTCGGGGTCGCGGTGCATGGCCGTGACCAGCTGGCTGAACACCTGGATCGGGCGGTCCTCGCCGAGGCCGCCCTTGGCGCACGCCTGGGCGACGAGGTCCCCCCGGAGCGAACCGGTGTCGGGGAAGCGGTCCGCCTCGACCCCCATCATGAGCTGCAGGGCGTCGACGACGAGGTCGACCTTGCCCGGCCACCGGCGGTAGAGCGTGGCCTTGGAGGCCTTGGCCGCCGCCGCGACGAGGTCGAAGCTGAACCGGTCGTAGCCGTGCTCGACCAGGGTCTCGAGCGCCGCCTCGAGGATCTCGCGCTCGCGGTCGCCCTCGACGCGGGGTCGCGGCCGCGACTCCTCGGCGGTGGCAGTGCTGCGGGCGGGGGTCATCGTGGGGTCCTCGGGGTCGGGGTCGGGGTGGAGCGAGTGGATGGAACGAAACTGTTTTGTTTCATCTGAACGGTAGATCGCGCCGATCCATTCCCGCAACCCGAATCCTTCTTTGCCCGGAATCCCTCGCCGGTGTGCGGCGTTGGCACTGTCGAACGACCACAGACCTCACCGTTGGAGATCGCCGTGCAGAACCCGTCCGAGCTCTACCACTTCGAGACCGACACCGACCCGCAGGACCTGCGGGCCTCCGTCCTGGTGCTCGCGCTCGGCGGCTTCATGGACGCCGGCCACACGCAGAAGCTGCTCACCGAGCACCTGCTGGCGACCGGCGAGTCGACCGTGGTGGCGTCCTTCGACGCCGACCAGCTGCTCGACTACCGCAGCCGCCGGCCCACCATGGTCTTCGACACCAACCGCTGGGTCAGCTACGAGGACCCCTGCCTGGCCCTGCACCGGCTCACCGACCGCGACGGCACGCCGTACCTGCTGCTGACCGGCCCGGAGCCGGACTTCCAGTGGGAGCGCATGGCCGAGGCGATCCGCCAGCTCGTCGTGGCGCTCGGCGTCGACCTCGTGGTGACCGCGCACGGCATCCCGATGGCCGTGCCGCACACCCGGCCCATCGGCATGACGTCACACGCCACCGACCCGCGGCTGATCCCGTTGCAGGAGAACCCCTTCGGCCGGGTGCAGGTGCCCGGGAGCCTGGCCTCGCTCGTCGAGCTGAGGCTGGGGGAGTCGGGCCACGACGCGATCGGCTTCGCCGTGCACGTACCGCACTACCTGGCCCAGGCCGAGTTCGCGGACGGCGCCGTGACCGCCCTCAACGCGATCCTCGCCGCCACCGGCCTCAACCTGCCCATCGACGACCTGGTCGCGCAGGCGGGCCTCAACCGTGCCGAGATCGCCCGTGAGGTCGAGGGGTCGGAGGAGGTGGCCCAGGTCATCGCGGCCCTCGAGCGGCAGTACGACACGTTCCTCGAGGGGCGCCAGAAGCCGAGCCTCCTGGCCACCGACGTGAGCGACCTGCCCTCGGCGGACGAGATCGGCGCCGAGTTCGAGCAGTTCCTGCGCCAGATCGACGACCCGGGCACCGACGAGTCCGGCGGCTCCCGAGCCTGACCGAGGCACCAGGGCCCGCCCCGGGCACGACACGCGACGAGGCCCCCGGCACGATGCCGGGGGCCTCGTCGCGTGGTGGTGTCGGGCACCCCGTCGGGTCAGACCTTGGCGTGCCTGGCGCGGGCGAAGCTGTAGAGCCCGAAGGCGGCGAAGCCCAAGGCCATGACGACCAGCAGGACCGTGCCGAACGGCTGGCCGCGGAGCGACTTCAACGCGCCGTCGAGGCCGGTGGCCTCCTTGGCGTTGTGGTGGATCCCCGCCGCGCAGAAGAGGAAGCCGACGATCGCCAGGGCCACGCCCTTGGCGATGTAGCCGACGCGTCCGGCGCGAGTCGCCCACGTGCCGGGGTGGTCCTCCAGGTCCTGGAGGAACTTCTTCGACCAGCCCTTGTACACGTGGTAGACGCCGACCCCGATGATCACCAGGCCGACGACGACCACAAGAAACCGCCCGCCGGGCTTGGACATGAGGCTGGAGGTGAAGTCGACGCTCTGGGACTTGCTGTTGCTCGACCGGCCGCGGGCGAAGGTGAACGCCGACCAGGCGAGGGCGAGGTACACCACCGCCTTCGCGACGGCCTTGGCCCGGCCAGCCCAGGCGTCCTTGTCGTCACCGGGGTGCCCGATGACCGCGTCGGTGACCTGCCAGAGGGCCAGTCCGAGGAACGCCACCACGGCGAACCACAGCAGGGCCTTCCCGAGGCCGTTGCCGGCCAGGGAGGCGAGCGCCCCGCTCTGGTCGGCGTTCTTGCCGCTGTGCCCGAAGGCGACCTGCAGGGCGATCCAGCCGATGAGCAGGTGCAGCAGACCGCTCACTGCATATCCCGCCCGGGCCGCCCCTTCGAGCGCCGGGTGGTCGGACGCCTCGCGGGCGACCTGTTTGACGTCGTGTCCGTCCATGCCCACACCCAACCACCAACGGGTCGCACTGGCAGGGCAGTGGCGGCATTTGTCCCGACTCCGCCGGGTGCGTCGGCATCATGCTGCCCTCACCCCTGCGCCCTGCTGCGCCTCAGCCCTTGGCCTCGGACCAGCGGTGCACGACCGAGGTGTCGGCGACGAACCGCACCGCGCTCGACCCGGCCCACCGCCGGGCGCTGTCGGTGAGCGCGGTCCCGACCCGCGCCGTGGCCTCCTGGGCGTGCTCCTCCGGGACGTGCACGAGCAGCTCGTCGTGCAGGCACAGGACGATCTGCGCGCCGAGGTCGCGCGTGGTCGCCCGGACGGTGGCCGCCCAGGCCTTGAACAGCTCGGCCGCCGAGCCCTGGATCACCGCGTTGCGGGCGAACCGCCCCCGGGCGGCGTCCCACCCCGCGGCGTCCTGCGGCGGGGCGCCGGTGAGCACCTCGTCCAGCCGCAGCAGGCGCCCCCCGAAGGTGCGCAGGGGCCGGCGCCGCACGCCCGCGGCATACGCCTCGTCGAGGAAGGCCATGGCGACGGGGTAGGCACGTTCGAGGCCCCTGAGCGCCTCGCCGGCGGCGCCGCTGCGCTGGCCGTACATCGCAGCGAGGACGGCCACCTTGGCGACGGGTCGCTCGACACCGAGGCGGCTCGCCACCGGCGCGTAGAGGTCGTCGGCCCGGGTCGCCTCCGCGAAGGCGCCATCGCCGGAGACGACCGCCAGCACGCGTGGCTCGATCTGCCCGAGGTCGGCGCGCACGAGCACGTGGCCGGGGCGGGCCGCGACCGCGGGACGCAGCTCGGTGGGGAGGTTGTGCAGCCCGTTCTGGGCGGTCATCCGACCGGCGGCGCCGTCGCAGGCCGTCCACGCCCCGCGCAGCCGGTCGTCCGCCCCGACGTGGGCGTCGAGCCACCCGTAGCCGTAGGTCGTCGCGATCCGCTCCGCCTTGCGCCACTCGAGCAGTGCCTCGACGACGGCGTGGGTGCCGCGGTAGGGCTCCAGCATCCACTTGCGCGTGTTGGGCACGTCCACGCCGACCGCGGCCAACAGGTCCTTGACCTGCGCGGGGTTGCGCAGGTCCGTGGACTCGCGGCCGGGCACGTGGCGCAGGACCGCGGCATCCCTGCGCGCCCGGATGCTGCGGGCCTCGTCCTCGTCCACCGGGCGTGGTCCGGCCGCCGCCGCGATGAGCGACTCGGCGGTGGGGCGGTCGAGGGGGAGGCCGTCGCGGGCGAGCTCGACGCACAGCAGCGCGGCGGCCGACTCGGAGTGGGCCGCCGCCACGGCGCGGTCGCCGACGTCGGCCAGCCGCTCCTGCTGCAGGCGCGCGCAGTCCAGCGCGGCCTGCGCCCAGCCCACGAGCGTCTCGTCGTCCGGTGTCCACTGCGCAGTGCCCGGCTCGGCCGCGAGGTGGCCGTCGGGGCGCACCACCGATCCCGGTGGTGGCCCGTCGTCCGCGGCGTCGAAGTCGAAGAGGTCCCCGCGCCGAGCCTCCGGGACCCCGGCGGGATCGAGGCCGTGCGCTGCCGCCCACGCCTGCTGCGGCGCCGCCTCCCAGCCCCCGTGCAGGAGGCGGTGTGCCTCGGCGACGTCCCAGCACCGCGACACGGGTATGCCGTGTGCCACCAGCGGGTGCGCATCGGTCGCGGCCGCCCACCACACGAACCGGACGGGTCGTTTCGCGGCGTCCCGCTCGAGCCCGGCGGCGACGGCAACGGCCTCGTCGACCGGCGCGACGACCTGGACGCCGTCACCGACGACGGCCGCCCGTCCACCGGCAGAGGTGACGAAGGCGACGGGGTGCACGGGCATGACGCGGTCATCCTGTCACCCCGGGACGACACGGTCGCAGCTCTGTCCTCGCCGTCGACCTCCGGGCCGTGCCGCCCGACGAGCCGCCATCACCGGCCCCAACCGGAACTCGTCGTCCGCGAACGCCCACAACGGCCACGAAATGGGACAGGGTGGGCGGACCGGGCGCCCACTCGGCCCCCGGTCAGGTGACCCCCGCACGGGAACCCCCAACCAGGAGGAACACATGTCCCACATCCGCAGACGTGGCCTGGCACTCGCCGCATCGAGTGCCCTGCTCGCCGGATCCCTGCTCGCCGCCGGAGCGGCGAGCGCGTCGACCGAGTCGGCCACGGCCGACTCCACGCCGGTCCCCACAGCCTTCGAGGATGGCTACCTCATGAGCTACGTGCTCAACGCGAAGGCGGCCAACCCGGGCCAGACCCGGCTCGTCGAGCAGGCCGTCCGCGACGCGGGCGGCGTCGTGGTCCAGTCGTGGCCGCAGATCGGCGTCGTCGTCGCCCACTCCGACCGGGCGGCGTTCCGCACCGACGTCAAGCGCCTCGGCGGCAACGCCCTCGAGTCCGTCGGTGCCAGCCGCACCGCGTCGGTCAGCGAGGGGACGCCCTCGGACCTGTCCGCCTCATGGGGCCGTGGCGCGTCGGCGTACCAGCAGGCCCACGCCAAGCCCGCCAACGGTGACCTCTCCGACGCCATGACGACCCCCGCCGCGCCCGCCGCCGACCCGCGCGAGGCCGAGCAGTGGGACATGGTCGAGATCAAGGCCGACCAGGCCCACAAGATCACCGACGGTGATCGCAACGTCCTCGTCGGCGTCCTCGACAGCGGCATCGACCCCGACCACCCCGACCTGGCGCCGAACATCGACGTCGCCGACTCGGTGAGCTGCGTCGGCGCCGGACGGCCGAGCCAGGCCCCGGGCTCGTGGTACCCGACCACGTCCGACCACGGCACCCACGTCGCCGGCACCATCGGCGCCGCCCGCAACGGCACCGGCATCGTCGGCGTCGCCCCGAACGTGCGGATGGCCGCGGTGAAGGTCGTCAACGACGACGGGTTCATCTACCCCGAGTACGCCATCTGCGGCTTCGTCTGGGCCGGCATGCACAAGATGGACGTCACCAACAACAGCTACTACATCGACCCGATGGAGTACTGGTGCGGCGACCAGCCCGACCAGGCCGCGGTCCTCGAGGCCGTGGGTCGCGCGGTCCGCTGGTCGACCGAGCAGGGCGTCGTCCACGCCGCCGCTGCCGGCAACTCGGCCAAGGACCTCGCCAACAAGACCGAGGACAAGGCCAGCCCGAACGACACCAAGCCCATGACCCGCGTGATCAACAACGGCTGCAAGGACATCCCGACCGAGCTGCCGGGTGTCGTGACGGTCTCGGCGACGAACCGCGCCGAGCAGCTGGCCTCCTTCAGCAACCGCGGGCTCGGCGTCATCGACGTCGCCGCCCCGGGCCGCACCATCCTGTCCACGGTCGTGAAGGACAACGGCTACGGCACCAAGAGCGGCACCTCGATGGCCTCGCCGCACGTCGCCGGTGTCCTCGCGCTCATGAAGTCGGCGCACCCGACCTGGACGCCGGAGCAGATGGTCGCCAAGCTGCGCGCCCAGGCCGACGACCGGCCGTGCTCGGCCCCCGAGGGCGGCACGAGCATCCCGTGCACCGGCCCGGCGTCCGACAACAGCTACTACGGCGAGGGCATCGTCGACGCCCTCGACGCGGTGCAGTGAGCGACTGACCCACCGACGGCTCGCTCACCGGGCCGGACGACCGAGGCCGCGGCCCCCGCGCAGGGGACCGCGGCCTCGTGTCGTCGTGGCTCGAGAGCCGTTGCCACGGTGAGGTTTTCAGCTTTGCTAGGCTTGGGACTTCAGCGCCGCCTGGCGCTTGATCCGGCTGAGCATCCCGACCATCCCGCGCAGCCGCAGCGGTGACACGGCCTCGCCGAGGTGGAACCGGTAGGGCGCGTCCTCGGGCACGGCGAGCACCTCCTGCACGCTGAGCCCGTCGAGCCCCTCGTGCAGGATGCCCGCGAAGCCGCGGGTGGTCGGCGCCTCCGGCGGAGCCGAGAAGAAGAGGTGCACCGGGCGCTCGGCCGCCGGCCGCTGGTCGTCCTCCCCGTCGCCCACCTCGACCACGAGGAACAGCGGCGACTGGCACTCGTGGACCTGCTCCAGCTCACCCAGCCTCCCGGCATACCGCTCGGGGAGCTCGGGCAGGCCCTCGCTGAACTCCAGCAGGAGCTCGAGGCGCTGCGGCGCGGCGAGGTCCGCGAAGTCGTCCGCGATCTCCTGCAGTGCCGCGGGGAGGGGGGCGGCGTCGGTCACTTCGGGGCACCCTGCTCGACGGGCACGCGCACCGAGTTGCCCCACTCGGTCCACGAGCCGTCGTAGTTGCGCACGTCGTCGAAGCCGAGCAGATGGGTCAGGACGAACCACGTGTGCGACGAGCGCTCGCCGATGCGGCAGTAGGCCACCGTCGGCTCGTGCGGGTCCAGGCCCTGCTCCTGCAGGTAGATCGCCTCGAGCTCCTCGCGCGACCGGAACGTCCCGTCCTCGTTGGCCGCCCGTGCCCACGGCACCGACCTCGCCCCGGGGATGTGGCCGCCGCGCATGGCGCCCTCCTGCGGGTAGTCGGGCATGTGCAGCAGCTCGCCGGAGTACTCGCCGGGGGAGCGCACGTCGACCATCGGCTTGCCCAGGTGGGCCAGGACGTCGTCCTTGAAGGCCCGGATCGGCGCGTCGTCCCGCTCCACCACCGGGTATGCCGCGTCGCCCGTCAGCGGGGCGACCTGCGGGACGTCCCGGGTCATCTCGCGGCCCTCGGCGACCCACTTCGCCCGGCCGCCGTCGAGCAGGCGGACGTCCTCGTGGCCGAACAGGCTCATCACCCACAGGGCGTAGGCGGCCCACCAGTTGTTCTTGTCGCCGTAGATGACGACGGTCGTGTCGCGGCCGATGCCCCGCTGCGACATGACCCGCGCGAACTGCTCCGCGTCGACGTAGTCGCGCTGCACCGGGTCGTTCAGGTCCTGGTGCCAGTCGAGCTTGAGCGCACCGGGGATGTGGCCGGTGTCGTAGAGCAGGACGTCCTCGTCGGACTCGAGCAGGGCGACGGCGTCCGGCGCGCCGGTGCCGACCCGTCCCGCCGCGACCTGCTCGGCGAGCCAGTCGGTGCTGACGAGGCGCTCGGGGTGGGCGTACTGCTCGTGGGAGGGGGAGGTCGCAGTCATGCTCCAAGGCTAGACCGGTGACCTCGGCGCCCCCGTGGCAGGATGAACCGGAAACGGACGACACCGGTGCAACTCGACCCGAAGGGGTGCTGACGTGGCTTTTCTCGGACGTGGCAAGGACGACGAGGAGGCGAGGCCGCAGTCGGCGCTGGAGCTGGCGGCACATCCCGAGGTCGACCCGGGGCGGCTGTCCTCGACCGTCACGGGGCTGATCGAGAACCTGCTCGACACGGGGATCGACGGCAAGGGCCGGTTCGACTCGGCGCAGAAGGTCGCCGACGTCAAGCGGGCCGAGCAGGCGACCGCCGAGGGCGCCGTCGACGCGGTCGTGCGCCAGCACCTCAAGCTCGGTGCCGCGGGTGGCTTCGTGACGGGGCTCGGTGGGTTCATCACCATGCCGGTGGCGCTGCCGGTCAACGTGCTCGAGTTCTACCTCGTCGCGACCCGGATGGTGGCGGCCGTCGCGTGCCTGCGCGGGTACGACATCAAGCAGCCGCAGATCCGCTCGGCGGTGCTGCTGACCCTCGTCGGGGCCGACGCCGAGGACCTGCTGGCCAAGGCCGGCGTCCTCAGCACCGGGCGGCTCTCCAACCTGGCCGCGCAGCGGCTGCCCGGCCCGGCGCTCATGGTGGTGAACAAGGCCGTGGGCTTCCGCCTGCTGACGATGGCGGGCAAGAAGTCGCTCACGAAGCTGGGCAAGGGCGTCCCCATGGTCGGCGGCGTGCTCGGCGCCGGCCTCGACACCTACCTGCTGACCCGGATCGCCTCCCAGGCCAAGCACGAGTTCCCGCCGCGCAACACGGCGCACTGAAGCCGACGGCCGGGAACCCCGGGACGGAATCCTGCGTCCGACCCAGTCGTTGCACCCGTGTCCGGGACACCCGCCCCGGGACCTAGGAGGACCGATGGCCACCACGACCCGACTTTCCGCCTTCCGTTCGATCTTCAGCGCGATCCGCATCGCCAGCCGACCCGGCTCGGCGAGCATGGGGGAGCGGCTCGCGAGCCTGCCGCGCCTCGTGCGGGCGACCTTCCGCGGCGAGTACGCCGGCACCTCCCGGGGCCGCCTGCTCGCCATGCTGGGAGCCGTCCTCTACGTCGTGTCACCGGTGGACCTCGTCCCCGAGGCGCTGCTGTCCGTGGTGGGGCTGGCCGACGACGCGGTCGTGCTGTCCTGGATCGCCGCCGCGGTCGTGACCGAGACCGAGTCCTTCCTCGCCTGGGAGCGGACGCAGCCGGGCCGGGCGCGCGCTGCGGGCCGCGCCGGCGCAGCCCGCGAGACCGTGGACGGTCACGTGGTGCGCTGACCCCCTTCCGTCCACAGACCCGGCCCCGGCAGCCCTCCGTCCACAGGCGGGCGACCGGGGCCTGTCGCTGTCCCGGGGGCACGGCGAGGGTCGGGGCATGGAACCGATCCGGCTCACGAGCCCGTCCGACGTCCTGGCCCTGCTGCCGTACCAGCTCGGCTACCACCCCCACGACGCCGTCGTCGTGGTCACCCTCCACGGCCGCACCGTGGGGCTGGTCGAGCGCATCGACCTCCCGCCGCCGGAGCACGTGGCCGAGGCGGCCGACGCGCTGGTCGGGCCCCTGCTGTCGGACCTGCCGGACGCGGCGGTCCTCGTCGGCTACGAGTCCTCGCCCGGCACGAGCCTGCCGCTGCTCGACCAGCTCCGCCGTGGCTGCCGGCTCGCCGGGATCGAGGTGCTCGACCGCGTGGTCGTGCGCGACGGCCGGTGGTACTCGCCCGACTGCCGGGACGGCTGCTGCCCCGGGGAGGGCCGGCTCGTCGAGGAGCCTGCGGCGCACCCCGGTGTCGCCGAGCTGGTGGCCATGGGGGTGTCGCCGCTCGCCTCCCGCGCCGCCCTGGCCGACGTCGTCGCGGCCGACCCGGCCGTCGCACCGGCGGTGGGCCGGGCGCTCGCGAGGAGACGCTCCGGAGGCCTGCGGCGCGCGACGGGCCCGCGCGGTTCCGTCGACGACAGGCGCGCGTGGCTCCTGCAGTGGGGCGAGGCGCTCGACCTGGCCGACGACGCACGGGAGGTCGAGGACACCTCGCCCGCCACCGTCGCCGAGCTGGTGCTCAGCCTGGAGGACGTCGAGCTGCGCGACGGGCTGATCGCGCGGTGGTGCCCCGAGACGCTCCCGCTGGAGGCGTTGGGCGCACCGCTGGCCCACCAGCTGCGCACGCTGCTCCCCGAGCCGCCCTGGGCCGGCGGGGACGACGGGCCGGCAGCGGGTCGCCGCGCCGTGTCCCGGCTGCAGCGGCTGGCACGGGCGGTGCCGGACGAGGACGCCGCCCCCGTGCTGACCGTCCTGGCCAGCCTGGCGTGGTGGCTCGGCGACGGGGCCGTGGCCCGCGAGGCGCTCGAGCGCGCCCTGGGGGCGCGCCCCGACTACCGGCTCGCCCGGCTGCTCGAGCGGATGGTCGACCTGGGTGTCCGTTCCCGCTCGGACCGGCCGCCGGGCAGGGGGCTGGCGACCCCGGCCTGAAGGGTCCGCCCGCCCGCCGGTCGTGTCCCACGTCCCGGACGGCGTGTGCTCCGGGGGCTGCGCTTCGTATCATGGGCTCCAAGGTCATGAGTTCCAGCGCGAAGCCCCGGCTCGCTGGGCGGCAACCCTCCTCGCGGTGGGGTGCCCCGGGTGATGACCGGGCCCGCCTGACCGGCTGGGCAAGCGCGAGCACTGCAGGAGCCCTCCATGACCACCACGTCCCGACGTCCGAGCACCTCCGCTGCCTGGCGGGTCGGTGACCATCCCGGCCGGCGCCGGTTCGTGCGCCTCGGAGCGGTCGAGCTCGAGCGCGGCGGCGTCCTGCCCGACGTGACCCTCGCGTACGAGACCTGGGGCGAGCTCAACGCCGCCGGGGACAACGCCGTGCTGGTCGAGCACGCCCTCACCGGCGACAGCCACGTCGTCGGCCCGGCGGGCCCGGGCCACCCGACGCCGGGCTGGTGGGACGGGCTCATCGGCCCCGGCCGCCCCATCGACACCGACCGGTGGTTCGTCGTCGCCGCCAACGTGCTGGGTGGGTGCCAGGGCAGCACCGGCCCGGCCAGTGAGGCCCAGGACGGCCGGCCGTGGGGCAGCCGGTTCCCGTTCGTCACCGTGCGGGACCAGGTGCGGACCGAGGCGCTCCTCGCCGACGAGCTCGGTGTCGACGCCTGGCGGCTCGTGCTCGGTGGGTCCATGGGCGGTATGCGGGTCCTCGAGTGGGCGGTCACCTGTCCGCAGCGCGTCAGGGCCGCCGTGGTCCTCGCGAGCACGGCCCACGCGACCGCCGAGCAGATCGGGTGGTGCCAGCCCCAGTTGCTGGCGATCAGGTCCGATCCCGCCTTCCACGGCGGCGACTACTACGACCAGGAGACGGGCCCGGAGACCGGCCTCGGGATCGCCCGGCGGATCGCGCACGTCACCTACCGCAGCGAGCTCGAGCTGCACGACCGGTTCGGGCGGGAGCCGCAGGGCGGGGAGGACCCCCTCGGGGGCCGCGGCCGCTACGCGGTGGAGTCCTACCTAGACCACCACGCCGGCAAGCTGGCCGGCCGGTTCGACGCGAACTCCTACGTGGTGCTCACCGAGGCCATGAGCTCGCACGACGTGGGTCGTGGCCGCGGCGGCGTTGCCGCGGCCCTGTCGGCGGTCACCGCCGACGTCACCGTCGTCGCGGTCGACAGCGACCGGTTGTACCCGCCACGGCTGTCGCGCGAGATCGCCGAGGGCGTGCCCGGTGGCCGCCTGGTGACCGTGCACTCCGACTACGGGCACGACGGCTTCCTGATCGAGGTGGACCAGGTCGGCGCCATCGTGGCGGGCGTGCTCGCAGTCCCTGCCTGACCGGTCGATATCCGGTACGGTCGGCTCGGCGGCCGAGGCCGCTCGTCGACGAACGAGGAGGTTCCTGTGGCCATCGTGGTGGGTTACGTCCCGACCAAGGAAGGGCGCGCGGCCCTGCGCCGGGCAGCGGACGAGTCGCTGCTGCGCAAGTCCAAGCTCATCGTCATCAACTCCCAGCGCGGTGGCCGCGACTACGACTCCGACGAGGCCCAGCGCTTCGAGACCGAGCTGAGCCGCATCCAGGGTGAGCTCGACCGCGAGGGCCTCGAGCACGAGGTGCGCCAGCTGGTGCGCGGCAACGAGCCCGCCGAGGACCTCATCGCCGTGGCCGAGGAGGAGCAGGCGGACTTCATCGTCATCGGCCTGCGCCGGCGCACGCCGGTGGGCAAGCTGATCCTGGGGTCGAACGCCCAGCGGATCCTGCTCGACGCGTCCTGCCCCGTGCTGGCGGTCAAGGCCGAGGGCTGACACCTCGCGCGACACGCCGCGAACGCACGGACGCGCCCACGATGGCGCGGGCCGACACATGCGGCGGCAGGCAGGCGCACACGCACCGACATCGCGGAGGCAGTTCGTCTCCCGGCGGGGAGAATTTGCCCACCGATGCGGGTTTGCGGGGCATCTCGTTTTACAATGTCACCATCGAGGTCGGCCAGAGCCCAGCTCCCGGCAGCCCAAGCAATACTTCCGCCCCCGCAGTTGTTGTCACAGGCATCCCCCCGGTGTGCCCGTGATGGCGCGCGCCGTGCCGCGAGTCCGCGACGAAAGGTAGTCCGTGTCGCCTGTGTCCAAGAAGGCTGCGAGCCCCGCACCCACTCTTCCCCCGGAGTTCTCCCTGCCGTCGCTGCAGAAGCTGCTCCAGCAGGGACGCACGCACGGGTCGGTCGACTCCGCGCAGCTGCGTGAGGCGCTCGAGGGGGCGCAGATCGAGCCCAAGCGGATGAAGGTCGTGCTGCGCTCGCTCGACGAGCAGGGCATCCACGTCACACTCGACGCGGCCACCGCCTCGCGCGCCGTGGCGGCGACGAACACCCGGACCCGGACCACCGCGTCGGCCAAGAAGACGGCCGCCAAGAAGACTGCCGCCAAGGACGCCGCGCCCGAGAAGAAGCCGGCCGCCAAGACCACCACCGCGAAGTCGGCGACCAAGGCCGCGTCCGGTGCGACGACCGCCGCGGGCGCCACCAAGGCCGCCGCGAAGACGGCGAAGGCCACCACCACGAAGAAGGCCGCCGCGGCTGCTGCCGGCACGGCCGCCGCCCCGGCCAAGGGTCCGGCGACCAAGGTCGCGGCCAAGAAGGCCGCCGGCTCCAAGGCCGCCGGCGAGGCCGCGGAGGGCGCGGCCGCCGAGGACGTGCCGGAGGAGGAGCTCGAGGACGACCCCGAGCCCACCGACGTGGTCGAGGCCGAGCTCGAGGAGGTCGACGTCGAGGCGGACGCGGCCGAGGAGGAGAAGTCCGAGGAGGACGAGAAGACCGGCTTCGTCCTGCGCGACGACGACGAGGAGGACGCACCCGTCCAGCAGGTCGTCACCGCCGGCGCCACCGCCGACCCGGTCAAGGACTACCTCAAGCAGATCGGCAAGGTCGCCCTCCTCAACGCCGAGCAGGAGGTCGAGCTCGCCAAGCGCATCGAGGCCGGCCTGTTCGCCGAGGAGCGCCTGAACTCCGGCGACAAGCTCGACATGAAGCTCAAGCGCGAGCTGTGGTGGATCGCCCAGGACGGCAAAAAGGCCAAGAACCACCTGCTCGAGGCCAACCTGCGCCTCGTGGTCTCGCTCGCCAAGCGGTACACCGGTCGCGGGATGCTCTTCCTCGACCTGATCCAGGAGGGCAACCTCGGCCTGATCCGTGCGGTCGAGAAGTTCGACTACACCAAGGGCTACAAGTTCTCGACGTACGCGACGTGGTGGATCCGCCAGGCCATCACCCGCGCGATGGCCGACCAGGCGCGCACCATCCGCATCCCGGTGCACATGGTCGAGGTCATCAACAAGCTGGCCCGCGTGCAGCGCCAGATGCTCCAGGACCTCGGGCGCGAGCCCACCCCGGAGGAGCTCGCCAAGGAGCTCGACATGACCCCTGAGAAGGTCGTCGAGGTCCAGAAGTACGGTCGCGAGCCCATCTCGCTGCACACCCCGCTCGGTGAGGACGGCGACAGCGAGTTCGGTGACCTCATCGAGGACTCCGAGGCGGTCGTGCCGGCCGACGCAGTGAGCTTCACGCTCCTGCAGGAGCAGCTGCACTCGGTGCTCGACACCCTCTCCGAGCGCGAGGCCGGCGTGGTCTCGATGCGGTTCGGCCTCACCGACGGCCAGCCCAAGACGCTCGACGAGATCGGCAAGGTCTACGGCGTGACCCGTGAGCGGATCCGCCAGATCGAGTCCAAGACGATGAGCAAGCTGCGTCACCCGAGCCGCAGCCAGGTGCTGCGCGACTACCTGGACTGACGACGACGCGGGGAGGACCCGACCGAGCGCCAGCGAGGGAGGCCCGGACCCGCGAGGAGTCGGTCCGGGGGATCCTGGACTGACGACGACGCGGGGAGGACCCGACCGAGCGCCAGCGAGGGAGGCCCGGACCCGCGAGGAGTCGGTCCGGGGGATCCTGGACTGACGACGACGCGGGGAGGACCCGACCGAGCGCCAGCGAGGGAGGCCCGGACCCGCGAGGAGTCGGTCCGAGGTATCCTGGACTGACGACGCACGACGAAGGCCCCGAGGACCAGGTCCTCGGGGCCTTCGTCGTGCCGGACGCGGGAGGCCTTCACTCCCGGTGGACCGGGATGGCCCGCATCCGCCCCTCGTCGCAGAGGACGACGACCTCGTCCCCCGTCGTGTCGCCGAGGGCGGCGAGGACGGCCTCCGGGGTCACAGGCTCGCGCACCACGGCCTCCGGGGTCACGGGCTCGCCAGCCGGCGTCGGTGCCGTGGCGGCATGCCCGTCGGCGGTCGGGGTCCATGCCTGCACCCGGCCGCCGGTGGTGCGCGCGAGCGTCCTGGCCAGGTCGGCGTCGTGGGGCCCGAGCACCAGCACGTAGCGCGGGCCGCGCCTGTGCGCCGGCGCAGCGACGCGGTCGGCCCGGTAGACCGTCCAGTGGTACGCGGCGACCGCGGCCGCGGCGAGCAGGATGCCGAGGGCGAACCGCGCACTGCGCAGCGTCGCCGCGCCCAGGGTGTCGTTGAAGGCCGCGTCGAAGAACTGGTACACCGCGACGAGCAGGCTCACCACGGCGGCGACGCTGCTGGCGCCGAGCAGGACGAATAGGTAGGCCCGGCGGGTCGGCGACTCCAGCTCGGCCCGCGGTGCGGCGTGGACGGCGCGCTGCGCCAGTCGCCAGTAGAACGCCCACACGGGAGCCCCCACGACCAGCAGGGTCACCGCGGCGAGCACGGTGTTGACCGGGCTCGCGCCGGTCAGCACCGTGCTGTTCGTGGCGCCCTCGACCGCCGCGACGACCAAGGTCGCGACGCCGGCGGCTGCGGCGACGAGGGCGGCGCCCGCCAGGAGGTACTCGTAGACGCGGCGACCCTCGGTCCGCGCGGGGTGCTCGCCCTGCTCGAGCACGGCGTGGTGGTACCACCACACGAGTCCGCCGGCGACGACGAGCCCGGTTGCTGCCGGGGCGCCGGCGAAGTGGTCCGCGGCATACGTCGTCGTGGGGCGCCCGACGAGCCAGACCAGGGTGTCGTAGAGGACCGTGCTCGCGGCGACCAGCGCCACGACGAACCCGGCTCCCACCCCGGCGAGCAGCGCGTACGCCACCCACCAGCCGGTCCGCGGCTCACGGGAGGCGGTGCGCACCCAGTACTGCAGCCAGACCACGGCGCCCACGGCCAGGGTCACCCCACCGCGCAGGGCAGGGTGGGCGCCCGTCGTGAGCAGGTCCGTCGGCAGCGAGAACAGACCGCGGACCCCGGCGGCGACGAGGGTCCCGAGGCCGGAGGCGGCCGTCCACAGCCCTACTCCCGAGCCGGCCAGGTGGTGCAGGGCGCGATGGCCCTGCGGCACGGACCGTCCCTCGACCCACCAGAGGCCGCCCCACGTGGCGCCCCACACGATGGTGGAGGCGAGGGCGCCGCTGTCGTACGCCCGCACCCCCACGGCCCAGCCCAGGACCACCTGCACCGCGGAGACGGTGACGCCGAGGGCGGTCAGCGAGGCGACCGTGACGAACGCCGCCCAGGCGGTCGAACGCCGCTCCTCGGCCTGCTGCCGCAGCTGCCGGCGCGTGGTGAGGGCCAGGGCGAGCAGGAGCGGCAGGCCCACGAGGGTGAAGGTGACGCTGCGCGCGAGGGCGGTCTCGTCGGCCCGGGCGAAGGTGCCGCCCTCCAGAGCGCGGCCGAGCAGGCCCGAGACGCCGATCGCCGTGACGACGAGCAGGCCGAGGAGCAGCAGGTACTGGAAGAAGTGCCGCACCACGTGGACGTCCACGGGCCCGGCAGCAGACCGACCGGCCACGCGGCGGGAGGCCAGGACGACCCCGACGACCAGGAGCACCAGCAGGAGCAGGGCAGAGATCATTTCGTGCCTCCTGTGCAGTCGTAGAGCGGCCACGGGATGCCCTCGAGCAGCCAGCGGCCGCCCACGCGGGTCAGGTGGTAGACGTGCTCCTCGGACTCGCCGACGGCGAACGGGCCGTCGGAGTCGGTGCGGTCCACGGCCACCTGCACCTGCGCGGTGTCGGTCCCGGTCGTGGCGTTGACGAGGTTGACCCGGGTGCTGTCCGCGACCGTCACGCCCGCGAGGTCCGCCTGGTCGCAGCTGCCGGAGGGGTCCAGGTACCCGGCGGCCCGCTCGGTGTCGCCCTGCAGGATGGCGGTGAGGTATGCCTGGACCGTCGCCTCGGGGGAGCCGGCCGCGTAGTGGGTGGTCCCTCGGGTGGACGAGAGCACGGCAGCGGCAGCCGCGAGGACGACGAGTGCGCCCACCACGACCGCCAGGACGCGGGTGGGGCTCCTGCTCATGCCCTCATCGTCGAGCGCCTGCACGGACTCCGGCAGGGGCTAGGGTCCCGGATCGGGCACGGGTCCCGGATCGGGCACGAGCCCGGATCGGGCAAGAGCCCCGGAGCGGTCAGGGGCCCCGGATCGCTCCGCGGTCGCTGGCACACGCTGGCGTCCCCCCGCCCGTCCGCCCGCTCCCGGGCGTCCCGGGTCCGTCCGCCCCGCTCAGCTGCGGCGGGCGGCGCGCCAGTCCAGGAACCGGTCCCAGGGACGGCGCACGAGCCCGGTCAGGGCCTCCCGGCGCTCCCGCCACTCCACGACGCCCTCCGTGGGCCACCAGACCGCCCGGAGGCGGTCGCGCCGGCGACGCACCCCCGACACCGCCTTGACCACGGCGGCGCTCTCGTGGCGGATGTCCACGAGGGCCGTCGAGCCGGGGCGGGCGTAGCGCGCGCGCTCCACCCCGTCGACCACGCGGCGCAGCGCGGTGGACTGCTCGCCCTCGAGGTAGGCCTCGCGCTGGTAGAACGCCCCCACCTGACGTGGGGTGCTGCCCCGCGGTGGGAGGACACCCAGGTCGCCGATGCGCTCGACCATGGAGCGCCACTCCACCTCGACCCGGGCCGCCTCGTCCGCCGCGTGCCGCAGCTGCCGCCGCCGTCGCGCGCGGGCCGCGAGCGGCACGGCGAGCGACCCGAGCGCCCCGGCCAGGACGCCCAGCAGCACCCACAGCGCGATCGTCGCACCGCGTCCGCCGAACCAGTCGGCGATCCCCGAGCTGGTGGAGGTGGAGCGGGTCGCGTCGCTCGCCCCCGGGTCGTTGCGCCCGTCGGGCCGGGTGCTCGTCGCGGTGGGCGTGCTCGTGGCCGTGCTGGACTGGGTCGGTGCCGTGGTGTCCGGTGAGGTGGACTGCAGCGAGTACGGGGGTGCGACGGTGCTCTGCGTGCCGGAGGGGGTGGGCTCGAAGCGCAGCCAGCCGATGCCCTCGAAGAACAGCTCCGGCCACGCGTGGGCCTCGGCGCCCGTGACGACGTAGCTGCCGCGGCTGGCGGTGCCCGGCAGGTAGCCGATCGCCATGCGGGCGGGGATGCCGGCCTCGCGGGCCATCATCACCATGGCGGTCGCGAACTGGACGCAGTAGCCGACCTTGGCCCGCAGGAACAGCGTGATCGCGTCGGGGCGCTCGAGCTGCCCGAACTGGTTCCGCACGGTGTCAGGGACCTGCAGGGAGTAGCGGAAGCCGCCGTCGGTGCGCAGGTACTTCTGGATGGCCTGTGCCGCCTCGATCCGCGTCGCGCCCTTGGGCACGACCTCGCGGACGGCCTTCTCGATCGCCGGCTTGGCTGCCAGGTCGACCCGCAGGTCGGGGGGGATGAGCCCGCCGTCGAGCTGCTGCACGGGCTGCGCGAGGGTCTCCGGGGTGGGGTTCAGGGCGAGGTAGGTGAAGCTGTAGGACCGGGCCGCCCGCTCCACCGACACCACCGAGGTGTTCGCGTCGACGCCCCACGCGACGCGGCCGAGGTCGCCGGAGACCACCGGCGTGGGCGCCGCGATCTGGGGTGCCTCGATGCGGGAGTCGTCGACCGACACCCGGTAGGTCTCGCGCGGGACGCTGGGGTCCAGGTCCTGCGGGAGGTCGACCTTCGAGCGGCGCGCGTACTGCACGTCCGGGGCGTCGGGTCGCCACGTGTCGTCCTGGTAGGTCTCCAGGACCCCGATCCGCAGCGGGCTGAGCAGCCGCGCGTTCGTCGTGTAGCTGAACACCGGTGCCTTGGACGGGTTCTCCAGGCTGCGGGTGAGGTCGAGCGTCGAGCGCAGGCCGACCTGGCCGTCGCTGAAGCCGGTCGCCTGCTGGGAACGGCCGAGGCCGTCGATCAGGTAGCGCGTCGGGAGGTGGGGGATGGCCACCGGCAGGAGCACGGCGACGGCCAGGCCCGCCACGGCCAGCGAGCGCCCGGCGGCCGCGTACCCGAACGATCCGTCGCGGTCGTCGTCGTGCCGGCGACCGGACGCGCTCAGCGGCACCGTGGTGCTCCACCGGCGCAGGGAGGCGATGCCCTGGCGTCCGAGCAGCACGAGCCAGACGGCACCGGCGGCGACGAAGTACATGGGGTTGAGGGCGTCGCCGGAGTTCGACGCCGAGATGAGGAAGGTCGTGAGGAGCGGGAGGCCGGCCAGCGCGGGGGAGCGGCGCATCACCGCGAGGTGGTCGACCAGGATCGCCGCGGCCCCGATGGCCAGCCCGATCCCCAGCGTGACACCACGGTTGGTGGGGGCTGGGGCCGCGTAGTTCTGGATGGTCTCGCGGGCGTCGACGAGCAGGCGGTTGAACGCGAGCACCATGTCGGGGGTGGGCAGCCCGTGCCACAGGTGGCCGCGACCGTAGACCCACCCCGCCGCCAGGGCCACCCCGACGAGCTGGGTGAGGGCGACGGCGAGCCAGGAGCTCGTCAGGCTGCGCGCCGCGATGCCGGCCAGGACGACCACGACGACCATCGCCAGGGTCGGTCGGATCCAGGTGCTCGGGGTGAACAGCGTCGTCAGGGGCCAGGCGACCACGGCCGAGGCGAGCCCGGCGAGGACGGAGTCGGCGACGCGCCCGCGGTTCACGCGACCACCCGCGACCCGGTGCCGGACAGCGCCGTCCAGACGGTGGCCAGGTCGTCGCCGGAGCCCACGACCGCCACGCCCCAGCCCGCGCCCTGCAGGATCGGCACGCACGGGAGCTCTCCCGTGCCGTGCGGGTGCCGGCGACGCGTGGCCCCGAACCCGTCGGGGTCCAGCACCACGGCCAGGGCGGTGCCACCGGGCTGGCGCAGCGAGGCGACCTGGCGCGCGAGCTCCTCGTCGAGGTCGGTCACGACGGCCAGCACGAGCCCACCGGACGCCGTCACCGGGTGTGCGGCCTGCAGCACGTCGGCGAACAGGTCGTCGCGCCCGCTCTGGGCGACGGCGAGGACGTCGAGCAGCGGGTCGACCTCCATCGCGCTCGCGGCGCGCCCGTCCTCGGCCGTCTCGTCGCAGACGAGGTGGACGGCATACGCCTGGGCGAGGAGGTGGACGGCCACCGAGGCGCACGCGGTCACGGCCCACTCGAACGAGCTCGAGGTGCCGCTGCCGTGGTGGCCACGGGCCCGGGAGTCGAGCACGACGACCGCGCGCCGGCGGGCCGGCCGGTCCTCCTGGCGCACCATGAGGTCGCCGGTCTTCGCGGTCGCCGGCCAGTGGATGCGGCGCAGGTCGTCGCCGTCGCGGTAGGCGCGGATCGACACGTCGTCCTCGCCGTGCAGGGCCACCATGTGCGGGATCGCGCCCTCGGCGCCGACCCCGCTGCCGGCGGGACGGCCACCGCCGAGCGGCAGGATCTTCGGCAGCACGAGCACGTCGCTCGACCCGGAGATCGCCGCGACCCGGGTGCTCAGCCCGAACGGGTCGCGCAGGCGCACACCGAGCGGACCGAGGCGGTGCCGGCCCCGCACGTGCGAGCGCACCGTGTAGTGGACCTCCTGCCTGTCCCCGCGGCGCATCCGCGGGACGACGAACCGCGGGCGGTCGCCGAGGGCGTAGTCGAGCTGTTCCTCGGCCATGAGCAGGGGGCTGGTGGCGGCGCCGGCGTTCTCGATGGCGAGGGTCACCAGGGCCTTCTCGTCGACCTGCACCCGGCCCGGCACGGCGGTGCGCTCGAGCGAGAAGCGCAGGTCGTGCCGACGCATGAGCATGCCGCTGAGCAGGGGCAGGGCGACGAGCAGGACGCCGATGCGGGTGAGGTCGGTGAAGCCGAGCCCGATGCCGCAGAGCACCAGCGTGGCGCCCGCGGCGACGAACGCCCGCCCTCGCGTGGTGAGGAGGTCGCGAAGCCTTCGCACGGGCTGCCTCAGCGGCCGGCCGCGGGGACGGGGACGCGCCGCATGAGGTCCTGCAGGACCTCACCCGTGCTGCGGCGGGCGAGCTGGGTCTCACCGGTGGGGATGAGCCGGTGGGCCAGGACCGGCAGCACGATCGCCTGCACGTCGTCGGGCAGCACGTGGTCGCGGCCCTCGAGGGCGGCGTGCGCGCGGGCCGCACGGAGCATGTGCAGGGTGGCCCGCGGCGAGGCGCCGAGGCGCAGCGCGCTGCTCGAGCGCGTGGCAGCCGAGAGGTCGACGACGTACTGCTTGATGGCGTCGCTGGTGAAGACCGAGCGGACCGCCTTGACCATCGCCGACACGGTGGCGGCGTCGGTGACGGGGGTGAGGGTCTCCAGGGGGGAGACCTGTCCGTGGGTGTCGAGCATGGCCACCTCCGCCCGTGCGGAGGGGTAGCCGAGGGAGATCCGGGCCATGAACCGGTCGCGCTGGGCCTCGGGCAGGGGGTACGTCCCCTCCATCTCGATCGGGTTCTGGGTGGCCATGACGATGAACGGCCGCGGCAGGTCGTAGGTCTGGCCGTCGACGGTGACCTGGCCCTCCTCCATCGACTCCAGCAGGGCCGACTGGGTCTTGGGCGAGGCGCGGTTGATCTCGTCGCCGACGACGACGTTGGCGAAGATCGCGCCGGGGCGGAACTCGAAGTCGCGCACGTCCTGGTTGAAGACGCTCACGCCGGTGATGTCGCTGGGCAGCAGGTCGGGGGTGAACTGCACCCGGCGCACCGAGCAGTCGATCGACCGGGCGAGCGTCTTGGCCAGCATCGTCTTGCCGACGCCGGGGACGTCCTCGAGCAGCAGGTGCCCCTCGGCCAGCAGGACGGTGATGGCGGTGTGGACGACGTCGGGCTTGCCCTCGATGACCGAGTTCATGGCGCGGGCCAGCCGCGAGGCCACCTCGCTGACCTGGCTGAGCGAGGCGGGGGAGCCCGCGGGCAGGGACAGGATCTCGGTCCTCGGGGCGGTGGTGCTGCCTCGGTCCACGCTGGTCTGCTCCTCGCCACTCGCCGGCACCGGGGTCCCCCTTCGTTCGTCCCGGCGGTCGCCTCGGTGCGGCTGCCGGGTGGTCGCTCGATCTTCCCCCACATCCCCCCACAAGAACAGGAGGTATGCCGTCCTGTGACCTCGCCGGGGCGGTGCGGTGGCCCGGCGTGCGGACGCCCCGCGGAGGCCGGGCGCGGGTAGGGGAGGTGTTCCCACCGCCGGGGCGCCTCTCTCCACTTTTCTCCCCACTTCGCTCCACCGTTGCTGACCTGCGAAAATGTCCGAACGGATGAGGTGTGAGCGCGGGTTTTGCTGACGTGGGGGAGAGTGGTGGAGTAAAGTGGGGGACGTGAGAGGGCCGTGGGGTCCTCCTCGGGTCGAGATGGGGTGGTGGCGCCGTGTTCCTCGGTACCCACACGCCTCGCCTCGACGACAAGGGCCGGCTCTTCCTGCCCGCCAAGTTCCGCGACCGGATGGCCGACGGGCTGGTGGTGACCCGTGGGCAGGAGCGCTGCCTCTACGTCTTCCCGATGGAGGAGTTCCTGCGGGTCACGCAGCAGATGCAGGCCGCCCCGACGACGAGCAAGGCGGTCCGCGACTTCACCCGCGTCTTCCTGTCCGGTGCGAGCGACGAGGTGCCGGACAAGCAGGGGCGGGTGACCATCCCGGCCAACCTGCGCGCGTATGCCGGGCTCACCCGCGAGTGCACCGTCATCGGAGCCGGTAGCCGCGTGGAGGTCTGGGACACCGACGCCTGGAACGCCTACCTCGAGAGCACCGAGCAGGGCTTCGCCGACCAGTCCGAGGAGGTGATCCCCGGACTGCTCTGACCGACCGGGCCACGCGCCCTGGAGCCAGGTCTCCAGCCGCTCCGCCTCCCGGGACGACTTCCCCCGTCCCGGGCCGCACCCCCTGGAGCGGATGGGGACCTGACCTCAGGGACCTGCCACCAGCACCACCACCACGCACCACCACCAGGCACCACCCCGAAGCAGCACCAGCAGGAGATGGCATGAACGCACGAGGCGCGGCCGCGGACCGGCACGTACCCGTGCTCCGCGACCGCATCGTCGAGCTGCTGGCCCCCGCCCTGCAGGAGCCGGGCGCCGTCTACGTCGACGGCACGCTCGGCATGGGCGGGCACGCCGAGGCGATCCTCCAGCACTGTCCGCAGGCCCGCGTGGTCGGCATCGACCGCGACACCGAGGCGCTCGAGCTCGCCGCCGAGCGGCTCGCGCCGTACGCGGACCGCACCACCTTCGTGCACGCCGTCTACGACGACGTCGACACCGCGCTGCGCGACCTCGGCATCGACGAGGCCCGCGCGATGCTCTTCGACCTCGGCGTCTCCTCGCTCCAGCTCGACGAGGCGGACCGGGGCTTCGCCTACGCCCAGGACGCCCCGTTGGACATGCGGATGGACCAGACCACGGGGATCACCGCGGCCGACGTGCTCAACACCTACGACGCCTCGGACCTCGAGCGGGTCCTGCGCGAGTACGGCGAGGAGCGCTTCGCGCGCAAGATCGCCGGAGCCGTCGTGCGCGAGCGCGAGGCGCAGCCCTTCGACCGCTCGGCCCGGCTGGTCGAGCTGCTCAAGAAGGTCGTGCCGGCCGCGTCGCAGAAGAGTGGTGGCCACCCCGGCAAGCGGACCTTCCAGGCCCTGCGCATCGAGGTCAACGCCGAGCTGTCCGTCTGGGCCCGGGCACTGCCCCGCGCCATCGACGCGCTCGCGGTGGGCGGCCGCATCGCGGTCCTGTCCTACCACTCGCTGGAGGACCGCATCACCAAGCGGGTCCTCGCCGAGGGCGCGCGCAGCAGCGCCCCGGCCGGCCTGCCGGTCGAGCTCCCCGAGCACGCGGCATACCTGCGCCTGCTGACCCGTGGCGCCGAGGAGGCGTCCGCGCAGGAGCAGGCCGACAACCCCCGATCCGCCTCGGTCCGCCTCCGCGCGGCCGAGCGCACCCGACCCACCCCGGCACCGACGAAGGGAACCCACCGATGAGCCAGCAGACTGCGACGGCGAGGGTCGCATCTCGGGCACCTGCGCGGCGGGCGGCGACCCCGCAGCCGCTGCGCCTGGTCCCGGCGGCGGTGGGCCATCCCGGCAACGGCCTCTTCGCGGCCCTGTGCATGCTGCTGCTCGTCGGCGGCCTCGTCGTGCTCCTCATGCTCAACACCGCCATGGCCGAGGGCTCGTTCACGCTGCACCGCCTGCAGCAGACCTCCGGTGAGCTCACCGACACCCAGCAGGCGCTCACCCAGGCCATCGACGCCCAGCGCAGCCCGGCCAACCTCGCGACCCGCGCCGGCAAGCTCGGGATGGTGCCGTCGGACTCGGCGGCCTTCCTGCGGCTGTCCGACGGCAAGGTGCTCGGCGTGGCGAAGGCCGCGGCCAAGGACGGCGGATTTACCGTGGTGACCGCACCGCAGACCGCGACGACCACGCCGGGATCGCCGAAGGGCGCGGCGCAGAAGACGCCCGGGACGACCGTGAGTGCCAAGGGGGACGTGACCACGACGAAGACGGTGGTGACCAAGGCCGACGGCTCGGTCGTCACGACCGTCACCAGCGTCAACGCCAAGACCCGGACGACGACGAGCTCGACGACCACGACGCCGCCGAAGAAGAAGCCGGCCACGCCGGCAGCGACGCCCTCCCACTGACCGGGCCGACGCCCACCCCACCCCGACCGACGCCAGACCCGAGTGACACGAGGTAGCCAGTGACGCAGTCCCGAGGCGCACGCCCCGGACCCACGCGCCAGCCAGCCACGTCCTCGTCGGGGCGGCCGCCCGGCGTCCCCGGCCGACCCGCCTCCCGGTCCACGGCCCGGCCCGGCGCCCAGCACCCCAAGGCGTCCGCGGCCCGACCGCGCGGGCCGCAGGCGCGGGGCCAGCAGCCGGAGCGCCCGACCCGTCCGGCGCGTCCCGGCCCGGGCCGGGGGAGCGGGGGACCTCCACCCCGGCGTCCCGCCGCCAAGCCGGTGCGGCTCGGTGGCGGCAACCCGCGTCGGCGCATGCGCACGATGACGGTGGCCGTGCTGTTCGTCTTCAGCATCTTCGGCGCCCAGCTGCTGCGGCTGCAGGGCTTCGACGCAGCCGGCGTCTCCCAGACCGCCGAGTCCAAGCGGATGGGCACGATCGTCTACCCGGCCATGCGCGGCTCGATCCTCGACCGCAACGGCACCGTCCTCGCCTCCAGCATCGAGCGGCGCACCGTGACGGTCGACCAGACGGCCGTCCCGCAGTACACGAAGTCGGTCGGCGGGGTGCGCACCAAGGTCGGCGTCGCCGGTGCCGCGCAGGACCTCTCGCCGCTGCTGGGCATCGCCGTCCCCGAGCTGACGAAGATGCTCACCGGTGACGCGCGGTACCGCGTCCTGCAGAAGAACGTCACCCCGCTGAACTGGCGCAGGATCTCCGAGCTCGGCGTCAACGGCATCTACTCCGAGCCCACCAGCGAGCGGAACTACCCGACCTCGACCGCCGCGGCCTCGCTCGTCGGCTTCGTGCGCGCCGACGGCACCGCTGGTGGCGGCCTCGAGGTGCTCATGGACAAGGAGCTCAAGGGCAAGGCCGGCAAGACGATCTTCGAGCAGAGCCAGGACGGCCGGCCGATCCCGAACGCGCGGCAGGAGACGATCCCGGCGGTCCCGGGCAGGGACGTCCGGCTCACCATCGACTCGGACCTGCAGTGGTACGCCCAGAACACGGTGGCGCAGAAGGTCCAGGAGACCAAGGCGCTGTCGGGCACGGTCGTCGTCGAGAACGCGAAGACCGGCGAGCTGCTGGCCGTGGCGTCCTACCCCACGTTCGACCCGAACCAGCCCGGCCAGTCCAGCGACAACTGGACCAACAAGGCGTGGAGCGAGGTGTACGAGCCGGGGTCGACCGGCAAGGTCATGGCCGCTGCCGCCGCCCTGCAGGAGGGCGTGGTCACCCCGTCGACCGTCGTCGAGGTCCCCAACCGCCTCCCGCGCGCCGGGACGCGGTTCAAGGACAGCCACGACCACCCGACCGAGTACCTCACCTTCGCCGGGGTGCTGGCCCAGTCGAGCAACATCGGCACCATCCTGGCGACCGAGAAGGTCGGGGCGGCCAAGACCTACAGCTACTTCCGCAAGTTCGGACTTGGCGCCACGTCGGGCATGGACTTCCCCGGCGAGGGCCCGGGCCTGCTCACCAACTACAAGGACTGGAGCGGATCGCAGCGTTACACCGTGCTGTTCGGGCAGGGCCTGGCCGTCAACGCCCTCCAGGCGGCGGGCGTCTTCCAGACGATCGCGAACGACGGCGTGCGGATCCCGCCGCGCATCGTGGCCGGCGTCAGCGACGGGCACGGCGGCTTCACCCCGGCGGCCCGTCCCGACCCCGTGACGGTGGTCTCGCCCAAGGTCGCCAAGCAGGTGCGCGACATGCTCGAGGGCGTCGTCGGCAAGGAGGGGACGGCGCCCGAGGCCAAGATCGACGGGTACCGCGTCGCCGGCAAGACGGGCACCGCCGACCGCTACGACTCCCGCACCGGCGGCTACTCGGGCAAGACGGCGAGCTTCATCGGGTTCGCCCCGGCCGACGACCCGCAGATCGTCGTGGCGGTGACGCTCCAGCGCCCCATCAAGGGCTACTTCGGCGGTGCCGTGGCCGGCCCGGTCTTCCACGACGTCATGACGTACGCGCTGCAGGAGCTGCAGATCCCCCCGACCGGCACCAAGTCCCCGGTCGCGGTCATCCGGCCCAAGGAGACCCCGTCGCCCAGCGACCCCACCGTCATCCGCGACCACGGCTCCTCTGGCTCCGGCCCCTGACGGTAGGCTCGCTCTCCGTGTCTTTCCCCCGCCCGGCGTCCCCGCACGCGACCCCGCTGTCGACGCTGGCGACCCTCGTCGGCGGCACCCTCGTGGGCGCCGACACCCCTGTCACGGGGGTGACCCTCGACTCGCGCGAGGTGTGCGAGGGCGACCTCTACGCCGCCCTCCCGGGTGCGACGGCCCACGGTGCGTCGTATGCCACGGGCGCGGCCGAGCTGGGGGCCGTGGCGGTCCTCACGGACCGGGCGGGCGCGCAGGTCCTCGACGACGCCGGAGTCCCGCTGCCCCGCGTCGTCGTGGAGCAGCCGCGCTCGGTCGTCGGGGCCGTCGCCTCGCGGGTCTTCGGCACCACCGAGCTGCCCCTGACCATGTACGGCATCACGGGGACCAACGGCAAGACCACGACGGCATACCTCCTCAGCTCGGCGCTGCGCGCCCTCGGCAGGCGCACCGGGCTCATCGGCACCGTCGAGACGCGGATCGGCGACGAGCGCATCCGCTCGGTGCGCACGACCCCCGAGGCCCCGGTGCTCCACGCCCTGCTCGCGGTCATGGCCGAGCGCGAGCTGGACGACTGTGTCATGGAGGTCTCGAGCCACGCGCTGGCCCAGCACCGCGTGGACGGCGTCGTCTACGACCTCGCCCTCTTCACGAACCTGTCGCAGGACCACCTCGACTTCCACCCGACGATGCGCGACTACTTCCTCGCGAAGGCCTCGCTCTTCACGCCTGAGCGGGCTCGCCGCGGGCTGGTCTGCGTCGACGACGAGTGGGGCCGCGAGCTGGCGGCGACCGCCGGCGTGCCCGTGACGACCCTGACCTCGCTGCCCGACGTCGAGGCCGACTGGCGGCTCACGGTCGAGCCCGGCGACGCCGCCCGGTTCGAGCTCGGCGACGGCACCACCACCCTGCGGCTGCGCTCGGCGCTGCCCGGCGACTTCAACCGTGTCAACACCGCGATGGCCGCCCTGGCCCTGGTCCTGCGTGGCACGTCCGTGGCGCAGGTCGAGGAGGCCATGGCGCAGGACCCGCACGTGCCGGGCCGCATGGAGCCGGTCACCCCGACCGGCGCCGGCCCTGGAACCTCGGACGCCGGGCTGCCGCTCGTGGTGGTCGACTACGCGCACACCCCGGACGCCGTCGCGGCGGCGCTGGCGGCCCTGCGCGCCTCCACCCGGGGTGCGCTGGTGGTCGTGCTCGGGGCCGGGGGAGACCGCGACCGGGGCAAGCGCGAGGCGATGGGCCGGGCCGCCGCCGAGGGGGCGGACATCGTCCTGGTCACCGACGACAACCCGCGCTCGGAGGACCCGGCCGAGATCCGCCGCGCCGTCCTCGAGGGCGCACAGGCGGCAGGGACCCCGGCCGAGCTGCACGACGTGGCCGGCCGGGCCGAGGCGATCCGGCGGGCGGTGCGCGCAGGCCGCGACGCGGGGCCGGGCAGCGTGGTGGCGGTGGTCGGCAAGGGACACGAGACGGGACAGGAGGTCGCTGGGACGGTGCACCCCTTCGACGACAGGGACGTGGCGCGTGCCGCCCTCGACGAGCTGACCCGGGCGGGGGAGACCGCGTGATCCCCATGACCCTCGCCGAGGTCGCCGAGATCACCGGCGGCAGGCTCCACGGCATCGACGCCGCCGCGGCCGCCGCCCTCGTGGTCGACGGGCCCGTCGTCACCGACTCCAGGGAGGCGGGCCCGGGAGGGCTCTACGTCGCCCGGGTCGGCGAGCACGCCGACGGCCACGCCTTCGTCGCCCCCGCCAAGGAGCTGGGGGCGGTGGCGGCGATGACCACGCGCCCGGTCGAGGACCTGCCCTGCGTCGTCGTCGACGACATCCAGGACGGCCTCGCCACCCTGGCGCGAGCGGTCGTCGACCGGCACCCGGACCTGACCGTCATCGGCATCACCGGGTCGTCCGGCAAGACCTCGACCAAGGACCTGCTGGCCCACGTCCTGTCGCAGGCCGCGCCCACCGTCGCTCCGGTGGGCTCGCTCAACTCCGAGGTGGGGGTGCCCCTCACCGTCTTCCGCGTCACGCCCGACACGCGCTACCTCGTCGCCGAGATGGGCGCGCGCGGGAGGGGCCACATCCGCTACCTCACGACCATCGCGCCGCCCCGGATCGGGCTCGAGCTCAACGTCGGGTCCGCCCACGTGGGCGAGTTCGGCTCCCGCGAGGCGATCGCCGTCGCCAAGGCCGAGCTCGTCGAGGCCCTGCCCACCGACGGCGTGGCCGTCCTCAACGCCGACGACACCGCGGTGCGCGCGATGGCAGCCAAGACGCAGGCCCGGGTCGTGCTGGTCGGCACCGCCGCCGACGCCGAGGTCCGCGCCGACGACGTCACCCTCGACGCCCAGGGACGCCCGTCGTTCCGGCTCACGACGCCGCAGGGGACGGCCGACGTCACCCTGCAGCTGCACGGCGAGCACCACGTCGCCAACGCCCTCTCGGCGGTCGCCGCGGCCCTGGCCTGCGGCCTCGACCTCGACTCGACGGTGAGGGCGCTGGCCACGGCCACGGCCGCCTCGCGGTGGCGGATGGAGGTCACCGAACGCCCCGACGGCGTCACGGTCGTCAACGACGCCTACAACGCCAACCCCGAGTCGATGCGGGCCGCGCTCAAGGCCCTCGTGGCGATGAGCCGCGCCGACGACGGCACCCCGCGGCGCACCTGGGCCGTCCTCGGCTCGATGCTCGAGCTCGGCGAGGAGTCGACCACCGAGCACGACGCCATCGGGCGGCTCGCCGTCCGCCTCAACATCAGCCGCCTCGTCGTCGTCGGCGAGACCGCCCGGCCCATGGCCACCGGCGCCCAGCACGAGGGCTCGTGGGGCCAGGAGGCCGTGTGGGTCCCCGATGCCGACGCCGCCTACGATCTGCTTGCCGAGACACTCGCCCCGGGAGACGTCGTGTTGTTCAAGTCCAGCCGCGACGCCGGGCTACGGTGGCTCGGGGACAAGGTGGCCGGCGACGCCGGACCCACGGCCGGAGCCGGCGGCACCGAGGAGGACGCGACGTGAAGGCGGTGCTGGCGGCAGCCGTCATCTCCCTCGTGGGTGCCCTGCTGGGGACCCCGTTGTTCATCAAGTTCCTGGTGCGCCAGGGCTACGGGCAGTTCATCCGCGACGACGGCCCGACCTCGCACCACACCAAGCGCGGCACACCCACCATGGGTGGTGCCGTCATCATCGGCTCGAGCCTCGGGGCATACGCCCTCGCCCACCTCGTCACCATGACGCCGCTCACCTGGAGCGGCGTCCTCGTGCTGTTCCTCATGGCGGGGCTGGGGCTGGTCGGCTTCCTCGACGACTACATCAAGATCTCCAAGCAGCGCAGCCTCGGCCTGCGCTCCGGGGAGAAGCTCGCGGGCCAGACGCTGGTCGCCGTCGTCTTCGCCGTGCTGGCGCTGCAGTTCCCCAACAGCCACTGGCGCACGCCGGCCTCGACCCAGATCTCCTTCGTCCGCGACACGCCCTTCAACCTGGCCTTCGCCGGGCCGCTCATCGGGCTGGTCCTGTTCGTCATCTGGGCCAACCTCATGATCGCCGGCACGTCCAACGGCGTGAACCTCACCGACGGCCTCGACGGCCTCGCGACCGGCGCCTCGGTGATGGTGTTCGCGGCCTACGTCCTCATCGGCATCTGGCAGGGCAACCAGAACTGCCAGATCACCCCGGGCCTGAAGTGCTACGAGGTGCGCGACAGCCGCGACCTGGCGGTGGTGGCGGCTGCCTGCATGGGTGCGTGCTTCGGCTTCCTGTGGTGGAACGCCTCGCCGGCCAAGATCTTCATGGGTGACACCGGCTCGCTCGCCCTCGGTGGTGCGCTGGCCGGGCTCGCGATCACCACCCGCACCGAGCTGCTCATCATCATCCTGGGCGGCCTGTTCGTCGCGATCACGCTGTCGGTGATCATCCAGGTCGGCTCGTTCAAGCTCACCGGCAAGCGGGTGTTCCGGATGGCGCCGTTGCAGCACCACTTCGAGCTGCTGGGCTGGAACGAGGTCACCATCGTCATCCGGTTCTGGATCGTCGCAGGACTGTTCGTGGCGCTCGGCCTCGGGCTGTTCTACGCCGAGTGGGTGGTGGGCGCCCAGTGAGCGGTGCACCGGTCGGGGGCCGCCTCGACGGCCTCACCAACGCCTCCGCCGACTGGAGCGGGCTGCGCGTCCTCGTCGCCGGGCTCGGCGTGAGCGGCTTCGCCGCCGCGGACGCCCTGCACGAGCGCGGAGCCGTCGTCGTCGGCGTGGACGGCGGGGACCCCGCCGTCAACACCGCGCTGGGCGAGCGGGCGCGGATCCTCGACATCCTGGGCGTCGACGTCCGCCTGGGCCCCGAGCACGTGGCCGGTATGCCGCAGGGCTGGGACGCCGACCTTGTCGTCACCTCCCCGGGGTGGCGGCCGGACCAACCCCTGCTCGCCGAGGCCGCCGCCCGAGGCGTGCCGGTCTGGGGCGAGGTCGAGCTCGCCTGGCGCATGCGCCAGGCCGTCGGGCCGGCCCCGTGGCTCACCGTCACGGGCACCAACGGCAAGACGACCACGGTCGAGATGCTCGCCTCGATGCTGCGCGCGGCCGGGCTGCGCGCCACCGCGGCCGGCAACGTGGGCACCCCGATCCTCGAGGCCGTGCTGCACCCCGAGCCGTACGACGTCATCGCCGTCGAGCTCTCCAGCTTCCAGCTGCACTGGTCGGACTCGCTGGCCCCGCACGCCTCCGCCTGCCTCAACCTCGCGCCCGACCACCTCGACTGGCACGGCTCGATGGAGGCCTACCGGCTGGCCAAGGGCAAGGTCTACGCGAACACCAAGGTCGCCTGCGTCTACAACGTGCAGGACCCGGTGACCGAGCAGCTCGTCATGGACGCCGAGGTGCAGGAGGGCTGCCGGGCCATCGGCTTCACCCTGGGCACGCCCGGGCTGTCGATGGTGGGCCTCGTCGACGACGTCCTCGCCGACCGCGCCTTCGTCGAGGAGCGCCGCACGTCCGCGGCCGAGCTCGCGACGCTGGCCGACGTGCAGGGGTCCTCCGCCGTCCTGGCCACGCACAACGTCGCGAACGCCCTCGCCGCCGCAGCGCTCGCCCGTGCCTACGGCGTGCCCCCGGTCGCGGTGCGCGACGGCCTGCGGGCGTTCCGGCCCGAGCCCCACCGCATCGCCCAGGTCGGGGAGGTCGACGGGGTCCGCTTCGTCGACGACTCCAAGGCCACGAACCCGCACGCGGCCGCTGCGTCACTGCACTCGTTCGAGAAGGTCGTCTGGGTGGCGGGGGGCCTGCTCAAGGGCGCCGACGTCGACGACCTCGTCAAGGACGCCGCGAGCCGCCTGCGGGGCGTCGTGCTCATCGGCGCCGACCGCGAGCAGATCGCGCAGGCGCTCGCCCGACACGCGCCGGATGTCCCCGTCGTGGACGTCCCGAGCACGGACACTGGGGTCATGGACGTCGTCGTGACGCGTGCGGCCGAGCTCGCCGAGCCGGGTGACGTCGTGCTGCTGGCGCCGGCGGCGGCGTCGATGGACATGTTCCCCAACTACGGCGCGCGGGGCGATGCCTTCGCAGCGGCGGTCGCCCGTCGTGCCGGCAGCGCAGGAGAGTAGGCCGTGAGCAGTGCCACCACCGCGTCCCCGGGGGCGCGGAAGGCGTCGCGCGCCGGCGACGAGCGCCTCAGCGGCTGGCTGGGCCGGCTCGACTCGCCCGTCACCAGCTACTACGTCCTGCTGTCGGTCTCGGTCGTGCTCGTCGTCATCGGGCTGATCATGGTGCTGTCGGCCTCGTCGGTGAAGTCGCTCGTCGAGTCCCACAACGGCACCCCGTACCTCTACTTCCGCAAGCAGCTGCTCTTCGCCGCCCTCGGCGGGATCGCGATGCTCGTCGCCAGCCGCATCCCGGTCCGTGGCTGGAAGGCGATGTCGCTGCCGATCCTGGCCGCCTCGCTGCTGGCCCAGCTCCTCGTCTTCACCCCGCTCGGCGTCACCGTGAACGGCAACCGCAACTGGCTCGGCTTCGGCAGCTTCACGATCCAGCCCTCGGAGTTCGCCAAGATCGGCCTCGTCCTCGTGGGCGCCGCACTGCTGTCCGCGCGGCGACGCTCGCTGGACCGGGTCAAGAACGTCATCGTCCCCTTCCTGGTGCCGTGCGCGCTCGTGACGCTGGGCCTGGTGCTCGGCGGCGGTGACCTCGGCACCGCCATCGTCATGGGCGGCATCATCGGCGCCGTGCTGTTCACGGCGGGCGTCCCGCGCAAGCTGTTCGCCTGGGGCGTCGCCGGCATGGCCGCCGCCGCGGTCACCCTCATCGTGACCAGCCCCAACCGGCTGGGCCGGTTCGACGTCTGGCTCGGCAAGGACACCGACCCCTACGGCGCGGCGCGCCAGCCGCTGCACGGCCGGTACGCCCTCGCCGACGGTGGCTGGTGGGGCGTCGGCCTCGGCGCGAGCCGGGAGAAGTGGCAGTGGCTCCCGGAGGCCCACAACGACTTCATCTTCGCGATCCTCGGCGAGGAGCTCGGCCTCCCGGGCACCCTCGTCCTGCTCGGCCTGTTCTGCGTCTTCGCGCTGATCTGCTACCGCATCGTGCTGCGCACCGACGACCTGTTCGTCAAGATCGCGACGGGCGGCTTCATGGCGTGGATCGTCGTGCAGGCCTTCGTCAACATCGGTGCCGTGATCGGCCTGCTGCCGGTCATCGGGCTGCCGCTCCCGCTCGTCTCCTACGGCGGGTCCTCGCTCATGACGACCATGGTGGCGCTCGGCATCCTGCTGTCGTTCGCCCGGGCCGAACCGGGGTGCGGCGAAGCCCTGTCCGCCAAGCCGTCCGTGGTGCGCCGCACCATCGCCGTCCTGCCCGGGCGGAGGGGGAGGGACTGATGGCCACCGCGACCCCGACGTCCGTCCTGCTGGCCGGCGGCGGGACGGCCGGGCACGTCTCCCCGCTGCTGGCCCTGGCCGACTGCCTGCGCCGGCGCCACCCCGACCTCACCGTCACCGCGCTCGGCACCGAGACCGGGCTGGAGTCCCGCCTCGTCCCCGACCGCGGCTACCGCCTCCTGACCGTCCCGAAGGTGCCGCTACCGCGCAAGCCCTCCGGTGACCTGCTGCGCCTGCCCACGAACCTGCGCGGGGCCGTTCGCGCCGCCGAGCGCGCCATCGAGGAGACCGGCGCCCAGGTGGTCGTCGGCTTCGGCGGCTACGTGTCGACACCGGCATACCTCGCCGCGCGGCGGTGCCACGTGCCGGTCGTCGTGCACGAGCAGAACGCCCGTCCCGGCCTGGCGAACCGCGTCGGGGCGCGGATGACGACCCACGTCGCCACGACCTTCCCGAGTACCCGCCTGGCCCACGCCACCGCGATCGGCATGCCGCTGCGTCCCGAGATCGCCCACCTCGACCGGGCGGTATCGCGAGCCGAGGGGCTCGCGCACTTCGGGCTCGACGACCACTGGCCCACCCTCCTGGTCACCGGTGGTTCGCTGGGGGCCCAGCGCCTCAACGCCACGTTCGAGGCCCGTGCTGCGCAGCTGCGCGCATCCGGGGTGCAGGTGCTGCACCTGACGGGCGCCGGCAAGGAGTTCACGCCGGTCCTGGAGGGCGAGGGACCGCCGTACGTCGTGGCCCCCTACACCGACCGCATGGACCTCGCGTATGCCGCGGCCGACCTCGTCGTCGCGCGCGCCGGTGCCAACACCGTGTGCGAGCTGACTGCGGTGGGGCTGCCTGCCGTCTACGTCCCGCTGCCGATCGGCAACGGCGAGCAGCGCTTCAACGCCGCCGACGTCGTCGCCGCCGGTGGTGGCCTCCTCGTCGACGACACCCAGGCCACCCCCGAGTGGGTCGACTCGGCCCTGCTGCCGCTGCTGACCGACCGCGCGCGCGTCGACGCGATGGCCGCTGCTGCCGCCTCGGTGGGGGAGCGCGGCGCCGACGAGCTGCTCGCCGACATGGTCGAGGCCGCGTACGCCGAGTCGCTGGAGGGCCGGCAGTGAACGGCCAGAACGCCCGCTTCGACTTCACCGAGCCGGTGCCGCCGCTCGAGGAGCTCGGAGCCGTCCACTTCATCGCCATCGGCGGCTCGGGCATGTCCGGGGTCGCGCGGGTGATGCTCGCCCGGGGCACCCGCGTCAGCGGGTCCGACGCCAAGGAGTCGCCGGTGCTCGCGGCGCTGGCGGCCGAGGGCGCCGACGTGCACGTCGGGCACGACCCGGCCCACCTCGAAGGCGTCGACACGGTGGTCATCTCCTCGGCCATCCGCGAGACCAACATCGAGCTCGCCGCCGCCCGGGATCGCGGCCTGCGCGTGCTGCACCGCTCGCAGGCGCTGGCCTCGACGATGGCCGGCTCGCGCCGGGTCGCGGTGGCGGGGGCCAACGGCAAGACGACCACGACCTCCATGCTCACCGTCGCGCTGCAGCACTGCGGCATCGACCCCTCGTTCGCGGCCGGGGGAGAGCTGGCCAAGCACGGCACCAACGCGCACTGGGGCACCGGCGACGTCTTCGTCGCCGAGGCCGACGAGAGCGACGGCTCGTTCCTCGTCTACCGCCCCGAGGTCGCCGTGGTCACCAACGTGCAGCCGGACCACCTCGACTTCTACGGCACCTTCGAGCGCGTGCAGGACGCGTACGCCGAGTTCGCTGCGTCGGTGCTGCCCGGCGGCCTGCTCGTGGCGTGCGAGGACGACGAGGGGTCCCGCCGGCTCGCCGAGCAGGCCCGGGCGGCGGGCACCCGCGTCCTGACCTACGGCTGGTCGCCGCAGGCGGACGTCGTCCTGGGGCAGGAGACGTTCCGCGGCCTCATGGCCCGGGCGACCCTCACCGGCCCCGACGGCGAGCCGCGGGTGCTGCGGGTCAACATCCCGGGCCGGCACAACCTGCTCAACGCCGCCGCGGCGTACACCGTCGCCGTCGAGGGGCTGGGCCAGGACCCGACCCGGGTGCTCGACGGGCTCTTCGGCTTCACCGGCACCCGCCGGCGGTTCGAGCCCAAGGGGTCGGCGGCGGGCGTGACGGTCGTCGACGACTACGCGCACAACCCGGGCAAGGTGGCAGCGGTCGTCTCGACCGGGCGCGACCTGGTCGACGGGCAGGGCCGTCTGGTCGTCGTGTTCCAGCCCCACCTGTTCTCCCGGACCCGCGACTTCGCCCGCGAGTTCGCGGCCGCGCTGCGCCCGGCGGACGCCGTCGTCCTCATGGACGTGTACGCCGCGCGCGAGGACCCGGTCCCCGGCGTCTCCTCCCAGCTGGTGGCCGACGCCCTGCTCGACCTCGAGCCCGGGGCGGACGTGCGGGTGGTCTCCTCGTGGACCGCCGTGCCGCAGGTGGTGGCCGGCCTCGCGGCCGACGGCGACCTCGTCCTCACCGTGGGCGCCGGCGACGTGACCATGATCGGCCCCGAGGTCCTGCGGGTCCTCGCGCAGGGATGAGCGGTCGCAGCACGCCGCGCGGCCTGGCCTCGTCGCGCGACCGGTTCCAGCAGCGCGCCACGTTCGCGCGGCGCCGCCCGCTGCGCCTGTGGGGGTATGCCGCGGGGGCCGTCGCCGTCGTCGCACTGCTGGTGTGGCTGGTCGCCTGGAGCCCCGTGCTGGCGGTGCGCAGCGTCGAGGTCGTGGGGGTGCCGGAGGCGGAGGTCGCGCCGATCACGGCCCTCGCGAAGGTCCCGATGGGGGAGCCGCTGGCGCGGGTGGACACCCGTGGCGTCGCAGCCCGGGTGGCCGAGCGAGCCACGCTCGCCGACGTCTCGATCGAGCGCTCGTGGCCCAGCACCCTGGTCATCCACGCCAGCCCGCGCGTGCCCTTCCTCGTCGTCAAGAACCCTCAAGGTCAACTGAAGGTTGTGGACGAGACGGGGGTCGCGTACGCGGAGGTGACCACCGCCCCGAAGGGCGTGCCCGTCGTGAGCGCGGCCTCCGATGCAGCCCTGTCGCAGGACGCCCTGGCCACCGCTGTCAGCGTGGTCCGGGTGTTGCCGGACTCCCTCCAGCGGCGGGTGTCGGCGGTGACCGTGAGCAGCGCCAACCTGGTGACGATGAAGGTGGGCCGCACGACGATCGTGTGGGGTGGTGTGGCCGAGCCGGAGCGCAAGCTGGCCATCGTCGAGGCGCTGCTGAGGACACCCCACTCCGTCATCGACGTCAGCGCCCCGAACACGCCGGTCACCCGCTGACCCCGCGCTCGGCCGCGGGCCGCGACGCCGCTGGGCCGGCCGGTGGACGTCCCGTGGCCGGCCAGCGTCGGAAGGGGCCCGTGGGTCCGGTGTGACGGGTGTGACAGACTGCCCGCGGCCCGGTCCGCAAAACACCCTCCTGCAGGCAATCCGTGCTGCGACACGCGGACGGCCTCGTTGCCTGCCATTGCCCCCACGCATACCGTCGGCGGCACCGGAAGTCGTTGGGACACCAGGCATAACTCTCAACTTCACGTCTAGACACCAGCACCCAGCAGCACCCCCAGGAGAGGCCCACGCCGTGGCAGCACCGCAGAACTACTTGGCCGTCATCAAGGTCGTCGGCATCGGCGGTGGTGGCGTCAACGCCATCAACCGCATGATCGAGGTCGGCCTCAAGGGCGTGGAGTTCATCGCCATCAACACCGACGCCCAGGCGCTGCTGATGAGTGACGCCGACGTCAAGCTCGACGTGGGCCGCGAGCTCACCCGCGGGCTCGGTGCCGGCGCGGACCCCGAGGTCGGCAAGAAGGCGGCCGAGGACCACGCCGAGGAGATCGAGGAGGTGCTCAAGGGCGCCGACATGGTCTTCGTGACCGCGGGCGAGGGCGGTGGCACGGGCACCGGTGGCGCGCCCGTCGTCGCGAAGATCGCCAAGGGCCTCGGGGCGCTGACGATCGGTGTCGTGACCCGGCCGTTCACCTTCGAGGGCCGCCGCCGGGCCAACCAGGCCGAGTCCGGCATCGGCAACCTGCGCGAGGAGGTCGACACCCTCATCGTCATCCCGAACGACCGGCTGCTGTCCATCAGCGACCGCGCCGTCTCGATGCTTGACGCGTTCCGGTCCGCCGACCAGGTGCTGCTCTCCGGTGTCCAGGGCATCACCGACCTCATCACCACGCCGGGCCTGATCAACCTCGACTTCGCGGACGTCAAGTCGGTCATGCAGGGCGCGGGCTCGGCGCTCATGGGGATCGGCTCCTCGCGCGGCGACGACCGTGCGGTGCAGGCCGCCGAGCTGGCCATCTCCAGCCCCCTGCTCGAGGCCAGCATCGACGGTGCCCACGGCGTCCTGCTGTCGATCCAGGGCGGCAGCGACCTCGGCCTGTTCGAGATCAACGAGGCGGCCCGCCTCGTCCAGGAGGCCGCGCACCCCGAGGCCAACATCATCTTCGGCGCCGTCATCGACGACGCCCTCGGCGACGAGGTCCGCGTGACGGTCATCGCGGCGGGCTTCGACGGGGGCGCCCCGCTGAAGCGCGAGAACGAGCGGGCGATCGGCCAGATCCAGGGCGCCAGCCGTCCGGCCCAGCAGGCGCAGCCGAACTCGCACGCGGCCGCCCCGGCGGCTCCGGCGCCGACGCAGCTGCCGCCCCAGCAGCCGGTCTCCCGCCCGGTCCCTGAGCAGCCGGTTCCCGCGCAGCAGCAGGCCCCGGCACGTCCCCGCGAGGACGACCCGGTGACGACCTCGCAGCCGCACCAGACGCAGCCCGCCGCGCCGCGCGAGCCGGTCGGCCGGCCGCCGCGCACCGTCACGTTCGACGAGGGCGACGACCTGGACGTGCCCGACTTCCTCAAGTGAGGTCAGCACCACGCCGACAGGGGGCGCCGGACGACATCGTCCGGCGCCCCCTGTCGTAGGTTGGGGCCGTGTTCTACTGGCGCGAGGAGAGCAGCCGGGTCCGGTGGGCCGTCACCGACCGGCTGGGCGGCACGAGCACCGGCGAGTTCGAGTCGCTCAACCTCGGAGGGCACGTCGGGGACGACCCGACCGCCGTGGAGGAGAACCGGCTGCGTGTCGCCACCTCGATGGGTCTGTCGCGCGACCGGCTGCTGTTCCTGGACCAGTGCCACGGGCGTGAGGTCCTGGTCGCCGACGGCCCGTGGCCGCCCGGCAGCCCGCCTCCGGCTGACGGCGTCGTGACGGCCGAACCCGGGCTGGGCCTGGCCGTGCTCGTCGCCGACTGCACGCCCGTGCTCCTCGCCGACCCCGACGCCGGGGTCGTGGGCGCGGTGCACGCCGGCCGGCCCGGCATGACCGCGGGCATCGTCGGTGTCGCCGTCGAGCGCATGCGCGACCTCGGCGCCCGCGACATCGCCGCCGTCGTCGGCCCGTCCGTCTGCGGGCGCTGCTACGAGGTGCCCGAAAAGATGCGCGCCGAGTCCGCCCGGGTCGCCCCGGAGTCGGCGACCGTCTCGTGGACCGGCACGCCGGCCATCGACGTCGCGGCCGGTGTCGTGTCCCAGCTGCGGGCGGGTGGCGTGTCGGTGCAGTGGCTGCCGGGCTGCGCCCGCGAGGAGCGCGACCTCTACTCCTACCGCCGGGACGGCCGCACCGGTCGGTTCGCCGGCGTCGTCGCGCTGGACGTCGCGTGAGTGCGGGCTGGCCGTCACCGGACTGGCCGGGGGACCGGCGGGCCGAGCTCGAGCACAACCTCGCAGCCGTGCATGCGCGCATCGAAGCGGCCTGTGCCGCAGCGGGTCGCGATCCCGCGGAGGTCACGCTCATCGCGGTGACCAAGTTCTTCCCCGCGAGCGACGTCGACCTGCTCGCCGATCTCGGGGTGCGGGCGGTGGGGGAGAACCGCGACCAGGAGGCGGCGGCCAAGTTCGCCGAGGTGACCCGGCGGGCGGACCTCCGCGTCCACTTCATCGGCCAGCTCCAGAGCAACAAGGCCTCCTCCGTCGTCGGGTATGCCGACGTCGTCCAGTCCCTCGACCGGGTCAAGCTCGTGGGGGCCCTCGACCGGGCGGCCGGCCGGGCGGGCCGCCGCCTGGAGGTGCTCGTCCAGGTCGCCCTCGACGAGGCGGAGGGGCGGGGCGGGGTGGTACCGGCGCAGGCGCCCGCCCTCGCGGACGCGGTGGCTGCGAGCGAGCACCTCGACCTGCGCGGGGTCATGGCCGTGGCCCCCCTCGGAGCCGACCCCGCGCCGGCCTTCGCCCGGCTGCGGGACGTCGCCGACGGCATACGCGCCTCCCATCCCGACGCGTCGTGGATCTCGGCGGGCATGAGCGGGGACCTCGAGCAGGCGGTCGCCCACGGGGCGACACACCTGCGTGTCGGCACCGCAATCCTCGGATCGCGCCAGTCACACCGGTAACTTCAGTCGCGGACGACCGCACACACGAAGAAGACCAAGGGAGCTCTCAATGGCTGGGGCGCTGCGCAAGACGATGGTGTACCTCGGGCTCGCCGAGGACGAGCAGTACGACGGCTACGACTACGACGACTACGACGAGCCGCAGCAGCAGCAGCGCCACGAGGCCCCCGCCCAGGAGCGGTCCGCCGCCGTCACCCCGCTGCCGCAGCGCACGCCGGTGGCCCGCGTCGTCCGCGACGTCGAGGTCGGGAACCTCAACCGCATCACCACGATCCACCCGCGGACGTACAACGAGGCCAAGAACATCGGCGAGAGCTTCCGCGACGGCACCCCGGTCATCATGAACCTTTCCGACATGGACGACGCCGACGCCAAGCGCCTCGTCGACTTCGCCGCCGGTCTGGTCTTCGGCCTGCACGGGTCGATCGAGCGCGTCACGTCCAAGGTCTTCCTGCTGTCGCCGGCCCACGTCGAGGTCTCCGCCGAGGAGGGCGTGCCCGCGCCGTCCGCGCGCGGCCTGTTCAACCAGAGCTGACCCCCGCCACCGGCCCCGGACAGCCCCGCATGGCAGGGTGAGCGCATGCTGCTCGGTTCGAACCCCGTCGCCAGCGTGGTGCGCTTCGTGGTCTTCCTCTTCTTCGTCGTCCTCCTCGGGCGGCTGGTGCTGGACTGGGTCCAGGCGTTCGCCCGCGACTGGCGGCCCCGCGGCGCGCTGCTCGTGGTGGCCGAGGCGGTCTACACCATCACGGACCCGCCGCTGAAGGCGCTGCGGCGCCTCATCCCGCCCCTGACGCTGGGCGCGGTGCGCCTCGACCTGGCCTTCCTCGTGCTCATGCTCGTGACGAGCGTGCTCATGGGGATCCTGTAGCCGGTCTCGGCGGTCGCCCGGTGTCGTCCGCAGGGGGAGACGGGTGGGGCGTGCGGGTCCAGTGGGACGACGCCATCCTCTAGGCTGACGGCACTGCCCGACTCTGCGATGCTTGACCTGCACTGCTCATGCCAGCCCAACGAGGTGACTAATGACGCTCAGTCCTGAGGACGTCCTCAACAAGAACTTCACGCCGACCCAGTTCCGGCGCGGTTACGACGAGCGCGAGGTGGACGACTTCCTGGACGAGGTCGTGGCCGAGATGCGCAAGCTCGTCAAGGACAGCGACGACCTGCGCGACCAGCTCAACGAGTGCCGCCAGAGCAAGGGCATGCCGGCCGTGGCCAAGCCCGACCCCGAGGCGCAGGCCAAGCGGGACGCCGAGGCCAAGGCCACCCAGGAGGCCGAGGCGAAGGCCAGGCGTGAGGCGGAGGAGCGCATCGCGGCCCTGACCGCCCAGGCGGAGGAGGCCGAGCGCGCCGCCCAGGAGCGGGTCGCCGAGGCCAACGCCAAGGCCCAGGAGGCCGAGCGCGTCGCCCAGGCCCGCGCCAAGGAGGCCGAGCAGGCGGCCCAGGAGCGGATCGCCAAGGCGCAGCAGGGTGTCGAGGCCCAGGCCGGTGAGGCCGAGGCCCGTGCGCAGGAGGCGGAGCAGCGCCTCGCCGCCGCCCAGCAGGAGGCCGAGCAGGCGCAGAAGCGTGCCGAGGAGGCCGAGGCCCGCGCCCAGGAGGCCCAGGCCCGTGCGGAGCAGGCCGCGGCCGCCGCGGCCCAGCCCGCCCCCCAGCCCGTGCAGCAGGGTGAGGGCAACGGCGCCGCCGCGCTGGCCGGTGCGGCCGTCGGTGGCGGCTCCAGCGCCGCCGCGCTGCTCGAGATGGCCCAGCGCCTGCACGACGAGCACGTCGGCCAGGGCGAGCAGACGCGCGACCGCCTCATCGCCGAGGCGCAGACCCGTCACGACGAGCTCGTGACCGAGGGCCAGTCCCGTCACGACGAGCTCCTCAGCACGGCGCAGTCGCGGCACGACCAGCTCGTCGCCGAGGCCGAGTCCAAGCACGAGCAGCTCATCACCGAGGCGCGCGAGCGCTCGACGGGCATGGTGCACGAGGCCCAGCAGAAGAAGGCCCAGATCCTCGAGGAGCTCGGCCGTGAGCGCACGATGCTCGAGAAGAAGATCGAGGAGCTGCGGGCGTTCGAGCGCAACTACCGCGCCCGCCTGAAGAGCTACATCGAGGACCAGCTCAAGGACCTCGACGACACGGCCGTCGAGCCGGCGGACGCTGCTGCCGAGAGCAACGGCTGACCCCGGTCAGGCTGAGCACGACGGCGCCCCACCGCTTCGGCGGTGGGGCGCCGTCGTCGCGTCCGAGGCCTGGTCGTCGCGGGCCGAGCGCCCGGGCGGGACCGGGGGACCTCCGTGTTTCGGAAGTTACGCGTTTTGCCGTTGAGTACGCAGCGTGCAGCGCTTATCCTCGCCGCACCTGTCCGCGCTCGGACCGCCGAGCGCTGTGGAAGCGAGGGGCGCGGCACCATGGTTGACACGGCGAGAGCCAGCACGACGGCGGCGGCCAGCCGAGCCCCGTCCCGGAGCTCCACGACGGCCCGCGTGGCGAAGGCCGCTCCCTCCTCGAAGGCGAAGACCACGAAGGCGGCGACGAAGTCCGCCCCCTCCTCGAAGGCGACAGCCACGAAGGCACCGGCAAAGAAGGCGCCGGCAAAGAAGGCGACGGCCACGAAGGCGGCGACCAAGTCCGCCTCGGCCTCGAAGGCGGCGACGAAGTCCGCCTCCGCCTCGAAGGCGACCGCCACCAAGGCTGCGCCGACCACCACAAAGGCCGCGACCAAGGCCACCCCGACCACGAAGGCGGCGCCCGTGAAGAAGAGTGCCGCGAAGGCCGCCCCCGCGAAGGCCGCGGCGACCAAGGCCTCGGCGACCAAGGCCGCCGCAACGACGAAGAAGGCCGCCGCGACGAAGGCCCAGCCGGCGAAGACGACGCCGACCAAGGCTGCGCCGGCCACGAAGACCGCTGCCACCAAGGCTGCCCCGGCCACCAGGACCGCCCCCGCGACCAAGGCGGCCCCCGCGAAGAAGGCGGCGAAGTCGCCTGCCTCGCTGGTCGTCCGCGCCGACGAGTCGCCGTGGACGGCGCAGGAGCTGAAGGCGATCCGCTCGGAGATCGAGGCGGACGTGCAGCGGCTGCGCAGCGAGATCACCGACGCCGAGGCGGAGCTCGTCGGACTCATGCGTGACGCGGGCGACGGCGCCGGCGACGACCAGGCCGACGCCGGAGCCAAGACCTTCGAGCGCGAGCAGGAGATCTCGCTGGCGAACAACGCCCGGGAGATGCTGGAGCAGAACCTCCACGCGCTCGAGCGGCTCGACAACGGCACCTACGGCGTGTGTGAGTCCTGCGGCAACCCGATCGGCAAACTTCGCCTCCAGGCCGCTCCTCGTGCGACCCTATGCGTGACATGCAAGACGAAGCAGGAGCGCCGCTGATCCCGGCCGACGACCACACCCCGTCCACCACCCCCACCACCTCGCCGCACCGGCGGCGGCTCTTCGTGCTCCTCGCTGCGGCGGCGGCCACGGCATACGTCGCCGACCAGGTGACCAAGGCCTGGGCCCTCGCCGCGCTGACGCCGGGCGACCCGGTGCCGCTGGTCGGTGACTTCATCCGGCTCAACCTCATCCGCAACCCCGGTGCCGCGTTCTCGATCGGCAACGGCGCGACGTGGGTGCTGACCCTCATCGCGTTCGGGGTGCTCGCGTTCATCGTGCGCACCGCCCGGCGCATCGGCAGCACCTCCTGGGCGTGGGCCCTGGGCCTGCTGTTCGGGGGCTCGGTCGGCAACCTCACCGACCGGATGGTCCGTGAGCCGGGGCCCGGGCGCGGCCACGTCGTGGACTTCATCGACTACTTCGGGCTGTTCATCGGGAACGTCGCCGACATCGCCATCGTCGGCGCCGCGGTGCTCATCGGCCTGCTGGCACTGCGGGGCATCGGCGTCGACGGCAGCCGGGCCGAGCACGGCCGCCACGAGGCCGGGCACGAGGCGACCCATGTCTGACACGCGCACCCTGTTCGTGCCAGACGGCCTCGAGGGGGAGCGGGTCGACGCCGCCCTCGCCCGCCTCTTCGGTGTCTCGAGGACCAAGGCCGCCGAGCTCGCGACCGCCGGCCACGTCCACGTGAACCACTCCAGCGCAGGCAAGTCCGACCGGGTGAGCGCCGGCGACCTCCTGGAGGTGGCCCTGCCGTCACCGCAGACCGGTCCCGGCGTCGAGGTCCGCGCCGAGCCGGTGCCGGGGATGACCATCGTCCACGACGACGACGACCTGGTCGTGGTCGACAAGCCCGTGGGGGTGGCGGCCCACCCCAGCGTCGGTTGGACAGGTCCCACGGTGGTCGGTGGCCTCGCGGCGGCCGGCTTCCGCATCGCGACGAGCGGCGCCAGCGAGCGGCAGGGCATCGTCTCCCGGTTGGACGTCGGCACGTCCGGCCTCATGGTCGTGGCCAAGTCCGAGCACGCGTACAGCGTCCTGAAGCAGGCGTTCCGCTCGCGGTCGGTCGACAAGAAGTACCACGCGCTCGTGCAGGGCCTGCCCGACCCCGTCGTCGGCACCATCGACGCGCCCATCGGCCGCCACCCGAGCTACGACTACAAGTTCGCCGTCATGGAGAAGGGCAAGCCGAGCGTCACGCACTACGAGGTGATCGAGGCGTTCCGCGCCGCGAGCCTGGTGGACGTGCACCTCGAGACCGGTCGCACGCACCAGATCCGGGTGCACTTCAGCGCGCTGCACCACCCGCTCGCCGGCGACCTCCCCTACGGTGCGGACCCGACGCTGGCGCGCCGGCTGGGTCTGGAGCGGCAGTGGCTGCACGCGGTCGGGCTGGGCTTCGAGCACCCGGGCACCGGCACGTACGTCTCCTTCGAGAGCCCGTACCCGCAGGACCTCCAGGACGCCCTCGACCTCCTGTGAGGCCGCGTCTCAGCCGGCGTGGGGCTCGGCCTCCCGGACCACCACGTCGGTGACGGCGCGCTCGCGGCGGGCCAGGCCGAGCAGCGGGAGGGCGAGTGCCTGGAAGGCCGCGCTGAGCAGGAACGTCGGCGCGTAGCCCGACAGGTCGGCGAGCCTCCCCAGCCCGGGCTGCAGGACCACGCCGCCGGCGGAGCCGAGCAGGGAGTCGAAGGACAGCACCGTCGCGCGCTGCCGCGACGGGATCAGGCCGTTGAGGTACGCCTGCCGCACCGGCACGGCAGCCGCGAACCCGAAGCTCCACGCGACGAGCAGGACGACCACCCCCGCGAAGCTGTCGACGAGGCCCACGGCCGCCAGCGCCACCGTGCTGGTCGCCAGCGCCAGCAGGAGCCAGCTCGTGCGGCGGTGGACCAGTCGCCGCATCCGCGGCCCGAGGAGGCCACCGACCACCTGCGCGCCGGCCACGATGGCCGCGGCGAGTCCCGCGATGCCGTATGCCGTGCGGCTGCCGTAGAGCTGCAGCAGGTAGGGCTGCATCGCGTAGAAGGCGTAGACGTTGACTCCGCCGATGAACGGCGACGTGAGCATGACCCAGCGCACGGGGCGCTGGCCGAGGCCCTGCTCGAGCGAGTCGTGCCAGATGCGGCCGACCTCGGCGCGGGGGCTCTTGCCGACCTCGGGCTCGAAGCCGAGGTCGTGCATGGCGACCCAGGCGACGACGAAGGTCAGCGCCAGCAGCACGGCGCGGGCGACGAACGGCAGGCCCAGGCTGCCCGCCTGGGCGAGCAGGCCGCCCCCGACCGAGCCGACGAGCATGGCCGCCCCCTGAACGGCCTGGCCGTTGCCGAACACCGCGTCCAGCTCACCCTCGTAGCCAGTGGAGGTGAGGGCGTCGACCAGCCACGCCTCCACGGCTCCGGAGAAGAAGGTGAACCCGAGGCCCAGGCCGACGGACACCAGCGCCCACCAGACGAAGTCGGCGTGCACGTGCCACATCCACACGTACAGCAGCGTCATGGCACACAGCGTCGACGCCCCGAGCAGGAAGGAGAGCCTGCGTCCGCGCAGGTCGGCGACGACACCGGTCGGGACCTCGAACGCCATCATCCCGGCGGTGAAGAACGCGTTGGCGGCGAACGCCTCGAAGTTGCTCAGGCCCGCGTCGAGCAGGAACAGGGTGTTCACGCCCCAGATGAGGGACGTCGCCAAGGTGGTGAGCAGCTGCAGGGTCAGGTACGTGCGCCGGACCGCAGCCGAGGCCGGGTTCACCATCGCAGTGTGCAGCAGGCGGGCAGGGGAGCACGAGGACCTTGCGGTTCCTGGTGCCCCGGGTGCGCAGCTCCGGTGCCGTCCGGCGTGCTCCTGGGGCATCGCCGCAGGTCAGAGCGCTGGTGGTCGTCCCGGACCGGGGGAGGCGGCCGCGGGGAAGGGCGGGATTTTGGTCCTCGGCCGGCACGGTGCTACAGTTTCGTCATCGCCGAACGCCAAGCGCGCGAGGTCCTGGACCGCCTCTTCTCGAGGCGGAGGGGATTTGACGCCCAAGATGCGAAGCGAATAACCTAGAACGGTTGCCCCGGAAACATCCGCGAGAAATCGCAGTGTTGATGGTGCGCGTCCGATCCTTGAGAACTCAACAGCGTGTCAAAAATCGATGCCAATAACCTCGTCT